>NZ_BAAGYZ010000035.1:0-4807 GCF_054778995.1 Streptomonospora sediminis | reverse complement strand
GTTGTTGCTGAAGACGGGCATGGGGGTGCCTCCTTCCCTTGTCGCCGACTCCCAGCCGACACGGCTGGGGTGCCGCGAGGGTCGGCGCCGACCCAACACCGCAGGACAGGCCAGCGACCGTAACACCGTTACGTGTAGTTGTGGAAGTAGTTGGTTGCTGTTAACCGGGTCTGTGGTTTTGTGTTGTTCGGCATGTGACCGTGTGACACAGGACCGTGCACCGTCGTGAACAGGCACTTCGCTCCTGGCGGCCCGTCCACGGCGTTCCTGGGCCCTATGCCGGCGGGGACGCGTTAGTGGGAGCGCGGTGCAGCACTGGCGCGCGTTACCGATATGTTGTGGTGCAGCCGCGTCCGTATGGCACGCCCAGGTCGCACCCAGCGCCCTTGAGCAATGGGTGCCAAGATGTCCCGGCGGGTCTCGCGGGATGGGCCCGCGTGCGCAGGGTGTGTCCGTGAGGCTATATCTGGAGTGGCTCAGCGCCGCCGCTGCGCCTCCTGACCTCGGCGCTTCTCAGGCGTATCCACAGGGGAGGAAAAGCAGCTTCCGCGATAGGAGAAATCCTGCAGCTGAAGCGGGTGCTCACCAGCCGGTATAGCGGTTCGCCACTGGCCGGCGGCGGCTCCGGGCCTGGTCGGTAACCACGCCGCCATGAGACGGCGCGGGCGTTCCGGGCAGCGCTTCCCATTCTTCGCATCCTGTTTACATTTCCACCCGTTGGCGGGCAATTGTCACCCGTGGTAATGATTGCTTGGTGTGCGGCAAGCCGCCGGTATTGGAATCCGCAGCAGCCGATCCGCGGAGGTGCCCGGCACTGCTGCCTGCCGTGTTCGCCAGCAGTATGGGAGGCCGCTATGTCCGGATGGTCGAGCGTTGCCGACGGGAGTGTGGCTGAAGCCGGTGCCGTGGCGGTGCCCGCGGCAGGCTATGTGCAAGGGTGCGTGGCAACTCCTGAGGAGCTCATCGCAGCGGCGGCAGTGGAAGAGATTCCTGAGCGGGGCTCGGTCCTGCTGGAAGCCGGCCCCGCCGAGCGCTTGGCGCGTTCGATGCCGCGGCGCCGCGACCTCACGGTGATTACCAACTCGATGGCGGCGGCGCTGGCGCTGGCGGCGCGGGAGGACGTCACGGTGCTGTTGATCGGCGGCCGCATCCAAGCGGGGGTCGGCGCAACAATGGGCGGATCGGGTGCCACCGGACTGGAGGGGCTGCATGCCGATGTCGCGTTCATGGCCGCCGACGGCGTGAGCGCGCAACGAGGACTGACCACACGCGCCCCGGCGGAGTGCGCGCCCAAACGGATGATGCTGCGGGCGGCGGATCGCACAGTGCTGCTGGCACCGGGTGGGCACATCGGGCACGTGGCGCTGGCGCGCTTCGGCTCGCTCAACGAAGTGGACTGCCTGATCACCGACTCGCCCTGCGATACCCCGGACGGTCGCCGGGTCGCGGTTGCCGGCCCGCGCATGGTCCGCGTCTGACGCGGCGGATACCCGCTCGGTCGGGCAGAGTCCCGTACGTTCCCCTTGGGCGCAGCGGCTCCAGTGCGGGCGGTCGCGTCCTCGCCAGCACGGTGGTTTCGAAGCCATCGCCGACAGCCTCCGCCGACCACCGGATGACCGCACCGCACGCCCTTCAGCCATCGCAGGCGACCGGCCGCCAACCGGCCCTACCCGCGGCCGCGCCCGCAATTGTGCGGTCTGCCGTCCTCGCCGTTCAGGACCGGCGGGTGATCACTACGTCCATGTACCAAGTTTCTTCGTCATCGTCGAATCCGGCGTTCTCGATCCGGTACCACAATCCTCGGCCGAGTAGGATTTCCCGGTCGGTGTTTGAGAAACCCGAGAGGTCCTCGGTCCAGGCCGCCGGAACTTCGGCGGGAACGAAAATGCGGTAAATCGCTTCAGAAGATTCGAAGTTACGTGAAACCCCGCCCAAGGATGCGGATATGTATCCCAGCTCATGGAATTCGCGCCCGACCATTTGCGGGGGATCCGCCGGGAGGTAGTCGATATCCGTCCCTCTGTACGCGACCAGAGGTACATTGGTCGGACGTCCTTCCAACACGGAATCGATGTTGGAGATGTGCCTCCCGATATCCGGATCAATTGGACCGCCTTCGCGCAAGGCGCCGTTGATATCCGCGTAACTCGTTTCGTGGTCGGAATGCTCCTGGGTGTAATAGCGGACCGATGTTAGCCGGTCATTGGGCTGCGCTGCCAGGTACGGACCCCAGTACTCACGCCCATATTCCCTCGCTTCCTCGTTATCACTGAAGTCTCGGGGGGTGGAAGCGAAGGTGTAAACGGAGGGGGCCGGTGCCACGGGCCCGGGGGCGTTGGTTCCGGGGTGCGATGTGTCGTTGCCCGTCCCTTCGAAGGCGTGCACGCTCTGCCCCGCACCGCTTCCACCCTGCGGGGGGCCGGGAAGGGCCTGTGTTGCAGGCCCGGGGGCGTTGGTTCCGGGGTGCGATGTGTCGTTGCCCGTCCCTCCGGAGACGTTCGCGCTAGGCCCCGCACCGCTGCCATCGCGCGGAGGGCCGGCACTGGGACCGGTACCGGCGCCGGTATCCGGAAGCAGAAACACGGCATCCAATCTGATGGATCCGTTGTCGAGTTGCTCCACATTCGTAACAACATAGTCGGAGTCACGCGTAAACGTTAGTTCCCTCTGGTGTGGATAATGACTGTTCCTGCCCATCCATATTGCCTCCATCCCTTCAGGGGCGCGGAAATGGAAGATAAAGCGGCTTCCATAAGTATCGGTTGGAGGTTCAACGCCCAGGGCGGTCGAGAGGTAACCTTCATCGCGCTGAGGAATGCCGATGATGGCCTGTGCGGCTTCCAGGTCGTCTGGTCCCGCGTAGGACTCCGCGTCGTCCACATCGGAGTCGTATCCGTCATACCCCTGCAGGAATTTGATGTCGTGGGTCCCGCGTACCACTTCAATGGTTTCGGGAAGCCTCATTGAAGTCGTAGCGGTGTCAACGCCGGAGATATGGGACCCAATGCGCTCTTCAGTGGCAACTCCGTCCAAGGTTTGGATTGCTCTTCCACGCCTACCCGATACGGTTATCCAGTCATCAAGCCGCGATTGCGGATCACGCGCATTGACAATGTCTCGGACGATCGTTCGCTGGACGTGGTTCAGATCGCTTCGGGAAGCTGACGCCTGCCGGATGTCATCGACGGTGATGTGGCGCTCGGCGCCGACTATATCAAACAGTAGATTTCCGGGAGTATAGGTATCCCTGTTCGTGTAATCTACATACCCTGCGAAGTTTTCCTCGCCTCGCAAAATATGGTTGATCCAGTTGTCCCGAGTGTACTCGTAAACCGCCAATCGGTCTGCTGGGTCCAGATTGCGGTACGTGCGGTCCAATACCATTTCGCCATATCTCTCGCCTTCTTCGTTTGAATTGAACCTGCGGACGCCGTCGCTGTCGATCCGACCCGGAATGGGTGCGGGTTCAGAAACCGGAACGGGAGCAGGGTGCGCAGAGGAATCGGGCTCGGTATCGGTTTCCGGGGGTGGGATTTTACCCCAATTAGAGCGTTGCTGTACAAGAGCGATCGCCTCTTCGCGGGCGCTGACGACCCTTTGCCCGAGATCCGTGAGGCGCTCATTCGAACGGTCATAGTCGTTCTCAATCTCCGTCAACCGATTGCGGAATCCATTCGCGCCGCGCTCGATATCGGAGATTTGGCGGATGGTGTTGTTGCGGGCGGTCTCGGCCTGTACTCGTTGTCCTTGGGAGGTCGCGCTGTTGCGCGCCCGATCGAGTTGCGCGAGATGAGCGCGGGCGCGCTCATTGGCGCGGTCGTAGCGGCCGACCTGAGAACGGATGTGCTCCGCCTCGCGAATAAGGTCGTTCAGATGGTTTTGCGTGCTTTCATGGGCATTTTCGAGGTCGCTGACACGGGCCTTCGCGTCATCCAGATCACGGACGAACGCTTCGTGGATATCGCGAGCGAGGTCGGAAGGAGGCGGTTGGTTTTCGGAGCCGGACGAATCCGGGGCCGGAGCCTCCGGCTGGGCACCGTCTCCATCGCTGTCGTCGGGGATTGACTGGGCGGGGGCGGAATCGTCGGACAGGGAGTCGTCGTAGAGCGAGTCGTCGTAGCGCGAATCCGCGGGCTGGGGGGCGTCCTGGGACACGGAGGGCTGGGGCTGATCCGGGGCGGCCTGAGGCGCCATTGCGCCGGGATTCTCCGGTGCACTCAGTCGGCCGTGGTCGGAGCCGAACGGCCCGGTGGCCGGTGCATTGGAGGAGGCCATCGGCGCCGTGGTCCCGGAAGGCTGCGCTGTCCCGGTGGGCTGGATCGGGCGGTTCAGCGCGTTCCGGAATTGCGTTTCCAGGTCGTTTCCGTCGCTGGACTGCGGTTCTTGTAGAGTGGGGCGTTTGGGCTCGGGCGCGTTTTCGGGAGAAGAGCTGCGCTTGCGCTTGGGCGCCGGCGCGTCTTGGGGAACTTCTGCGGGGCCCGGCTCGGGACCGCGCGCAGAAACGCGGCCGCTGTGGCCGGGAGCGGCGGTGCTCCCGCTATCGGCGCCACCATCTCCGCCGCTGGTCCGGGTTGGAACGCCGGTGGCGGACGCATAGGCGGTGCCGGTGCCGGTGCGGCGCCCGTCGCCATCGCCGGTGGCGCCGGGGCGGCTGCTTCCTTCTCCGCCGCTGCGAGTCTCCTCGTCGGCACGGCCGCTGTTCGGGCTGCCGTTGTCGTCTGCTCTGCCCGTGGTGGTGCCGCCCGTACCGGCGGCGGTGTTGATGGGGATGTCGGTGGTGAGGCCGGTGGGTGGGGGTGGGGGTGCG
>NZ_BAAGYZ010000034.1:0-3256 GCF_054778995.1 Streptomonospora sediminis | reverse complement strand
TGGCCGCCGCCGACGGGGACGGTGCTTCGTGTGGCGGGGGCGGTGCTGGTGGCGGGGTTGGGCTTTTCGGTGACGAGTGGGCTGAAGGCGGGTGGGCTCGGGGCGGTTCGGGGCTGGTTGAGTGCGTTGGTGGAGCGGAGCTTGTCGATGAAGTTGCTGAGCTGTTGGCGGTGGAGGTCGGCGACGTTGCGGCGGTCGCCGGTGTCGTCGTCTCGGCCGTCGGCGTCGCGGGGCTTGGTATCGGTTCGGGGCGAGTTTCCTGTTTCGGACCGGCTTGGGCTGCGGTCCGCATCGCCAGGGGCGTTGGAGGCCGGACTGTCGGCGCCGTCGCCGGTGCTGCGGTCGTTGCTGCCGGGGTGGTTTCCGCGTCCGGGGTCGGTGCCGTCCTTGTCGCGGTCGTCGGGCGAGGCGCCGTCTCGGGTTTCCGGGTCGCCTTGGGCGGTGGCGGGTGCGGGGGCGGGGACCAGTTCGGCGTAGCGGTGCAGTTGCCCCCCGTGGCGTACCTCTTCAAGGGTGCGTTCGGAGAGCCCCCGCGCGATGAGGATGTCGCGGTGGCCGGAACCGGGGTCGACCGCCGGCATCCAGATGGCGGGTGTGCCGGCAGGTACGCGCAAGTGGACGACCACCGGCGAGTCGCGATGGGCGTCGGGGGCTCCGCCGAGTTGGGCGGGCAGGAAGGCGTTGTTGACGGCGTTGTTGGCTGTTCGGTTGCGTTCGGCTTCGGTCGCGTCGGGTTGGGCGGGGTAGGTGACGACGGTGTCGTGGGGGATGGGGCGGCCGCGCAGTGCTGAGTCGATGTTGGCGATGTGGTGCTCGGTTCGGGGCGCGGTCGGCCGGTAGACCGATTCAGCGGACCAGCGCAGCGAGTCCCATTGCGGGCGGGGGATGCGGGCGGCGTAGGAGTTCCATACGTCGGCGCCGAAGTCGGCTGCGGCGGCGTCGTTGGAAAAGGTACGGGCACCGGTGAAGTAGCGGGTTTCGGCCTGGCGCATCCGTTCCCGGCCGTCGGTGGTGTCGGTCTCCGAACCGGCGTCGCTGCCTTGTTGGCCATTGCCGGATGCAGCATCGGCGGATTCGTCGGCGGAGGTGCTGTCTGCGGCCGGCGGTGAATCGCCGGAGGAGGTGCGCTGCTTTTCCAGGAGTCGCGGATCGCCGGGTTCACCGGGGTTGGGATCCGGTGGCGGGTTTTCGGCGGCATCGGCGGCGGGGCCTGCACCGCGCAAGTACACGGGTGTGTCGGGATCGGTGTAGGGAGGCGGATCGTTCTGCCGGCCGTAGATGCCGTCGGGGACGAGCGCGGTGTTGGGGTCGGTGGTGTTGTCCGCTTGGGGAGTGTGCGGGGCGTCGTTTCGGCCGTAGAAGCCGTCGGAGATCAGTGCGGCGTCGTCGGCCGGCTGGATATCAGGAGGGAGCACGTTCGCATCGGCATTGTGCGGCGAGCGCGTCGGTTCCCAGGCGGGGTCGTCGCCCTTGGTCGGGGGGAGCGCATTGTTCTCCGCGGGCGTGGGCCCTTGGGCCGGATCGTCCTGTTTCTGGGGCGGTCGGCGATCGTCGCTGTCCAGACGGGAATCGGAATCGGCAGAGCCGTCCGAGTCATCGGAGAGGCTGGACAGTTCCGGGTCGGAGGGGTACCCGGTATTGCGGGTGGTGCCGCGGCCGGTGGGGAACAGCGGTTCGCTACTTTTCTCGGGCACTGCCCCGGCATCGGAGTGGGGCTCGCGGGCGGCGGCGTCCTGGCGCGGGCGTACCGCGTCGCCGACGTCCGATGCGGTGTTTTCGACCGGTTCCGGCTGCTGAACCGCGGTGTCGGGGGCGGTGCTGCCGAAGATATCGCTGGTCGGGCCGGTATAGGGGGTGTAGGCGGGAGGCGCGCCGGCAGGCTGTTCAACGGCGTCCTCGGTCGGCACCGCATCGTTGGACGGGTTGCCGCTATTCCGCTGTTCCGCTGGTTCGGGGCCGGTGCGTCCGGTCTGTTCGGGATCAACAGGGTGCTGGGCGGCGCTGGTGGTGGGAGCCGCGGCCGGGGCGGGCGGCCTATTCCTGCCGATGAGTGCCCGCCCGACGTTGCGGAGGCGGTCGCGGGTGCGGTCGCGGGCAGGCGTGTCCTGAGTGGTCGGTCCGGTCCGCTCGGCTTGTCGGCGTATCCAGGCCCAGGTCCTGCGGAATGGGTTGGGCGCGTTCAGGACCGGGAAGATCGCGAGGCCGTCGTGGAACCGCGCAGGGTCGTCTTCGAGCGCGGAGCGGCGGTGGTCGGTGTCGCCGGGGAGGTCTACAGCGGATCCGGGCCCGGGCTCCGGGAGCGGCGTGATGCCGTTGCGCTGGGCGAATGAGGCCGCAGAGGGGTGGTCCTCGGCGGGCCGGCCGATCCGCTCGGTGGGTGCGGGCGACTCTTCGCTTTCGGGTTGGCCGGGGTAGGGGGGTGGGGCTTCGTTGAGGGAGGGAGGTCGGTTGGGGTCGGTGGTGGTGAGGCCGGTTTCGTGGCCGTTGGCGGCGATGACGGCGGCTTCGTCGTCGGCGCCGAAGGTGGCGGCGGTTTGGTGGATGGGGCCGATGGTTTCGGGCGGGGCCGGTTGGGGCTGGTTGTTGTCGGGATCCCGGTCGTGCTGGGGGGTGCTGTTCTGGTCGCGGTTGTTGCTGGGTGTTTCGCGCTGCTTTTGATCGGTGTCGGTGGTTGGGGGTGGGGCCTGGGTTTGGGGTCGGCCGGGGTAGGGGGGTGGGGACGGTTCACTGTTGGTGCGGGCGGTTCCGGTTGGCTCGGTGGCGGGTCTGTGGTCGGTGCCGGGTGCGGGATTGGTGCTGGTGGGCGCGGTACTGGGGGTGCTGCGGGTGTTGTCGTTCCGGTCGGTGTTGCCGCCGCCGGAGTTGTTGTTGCCGCTGCGGTCGCCACTGTTGCCAGTGTTGTTGGTCCCGGTCCCGGTCCCGGTCCCGGTTCCGGTTCCGGCGCCGGCGTTGCCGGTGCCGGTGGCGGCGGTGTTGATGGTCGGTCCTGCGGTGGTGGGGCCGTAGGCGGGTGGTGCGGTGGTGTTGCGGGGTGTGTTGAGGGCGTTGGTGAAGTCGGTGGTGAGGGTGCGGTCGGGGTGGTCGGGGTCGTTGTCTGCTGCGGGGTCGGGGTTGTTGGGGTTGGTGGTGTGCAGGTCGCGGGGTCCGGGGGCGGGTGCGGGGTCGTTGCCGGCGGTGGTGAGTTCGGTGGTGGTGGCGGTGGGTGCGGTGTGGGGCCGGTCGGGGTGTTTTTGGCCGAAGTCGATGGGTGGGTCGT
>NZ_BAAGYZ010000033.1:0-1369 GCF_054778995.1 Streptomonospora sediminis | reverse complement strand
AACCCCCACAACCCCGCCGACACCGGCGAATACACCGCATCCGACCGATCCACCGACACCCCACCAACCGTCACACACCACAACGGCACCCCCACCCCCAAATCGGCCAACCCCTGCCGCAGCACAACCAACTCCCACAAACCGGCCAACGCCCCATCACCATCAGTGCCACAGCCGAACGTGGCGACCACCCCGGCCAACTCACCCTGGCGTTGGTCCACCTCCGCGGAGATCCGTTCGGCCACCGCCGACCGGGACACGCCCGCGCCCAGTCCGACCACGACGGCCTCGGCGCCGCGCGACCGCAGTGTTTCGGCCAACCGTTGCGCGTCCTCGGCACGCTCTTCGTCGGTGACCACGGCCCACAACCCGTAGAGGCTCCGGCCGCTCGCCGGCGAGAACGGAACCCAGCGGACGCCGTACCGGCTCGCACCGACCATCGAAGAGCGGCGGTTCGGGTCGAGGAAGCCCGGACGCGGCCAGAATCGATCGCGCTGGAACGCATACAACGGCAAACCGACCACCGACGGCGCCGGGCCGTCGCCGGCACCGGCCGTGATCACCGCGGGCCAGTCGACGGCCGCTCCTTCCACATACAACCGGGCCACCGCGGCCAGCAGGGTCTCGGCCTCGGGCCGGTCGCGGCGCTGGGTTCCCACCACCACCGCCCCCGGTGCGGCCTCACCCACCGCCGGCACCAACACCGCGTCCGGACCCACCTCCACAAACCGGGAAACGCCGCGTTCGACCAGATCGGCCACCCCCGCCCCGAACCGGACCGGCCGGCGCACATGCGAAACCCAGTACTCCACCGAACACAGCAACTCCGGATCCGCCAACTCCCCCGTCAGATTCGACACCACCGGCAACTCCGGCCGGTGGAACGCAATGTGTTCCAGAGACCGGGCGAACTCGGCCACCATCGGATCCATCCGCGGCGAATGGAACGCATGACTCACCCGCAACCACCGCGTCTTACGACCCCAGGAAGCAACCGTCTCCGCGATCTCCCCGACCGGTTCCGCATCACCCGAAACCACCACCGAACCCGGACCGTTGACCGCCGCCACCCCCACCCGATCGGCCAGGCCCTCCAGCAGCGGAAGCACTTCCTCCTCCGTCGCCTGCAGCGACACCATCGCCCCACCCGCAGGCAACGCCTGCATCAACCGGCCCCGCGCCGCCACCACACTGCACGCGTCCCGCAACGACCACACCCCCGCCACATAAGCGGCCGCGAACTCACCCACCGAATGGCCCATCACGTAATCCGGCGCAACACCCCACGACTCCAACAGCCGGAACAACCCGACCTCGTAGGCGAACAACGCCGGCTGGGTGTAGCCGGTCTCGTCCAAGGACTCACCCG
>NZ_BAAGYZ010000032.1:0-7506 GCF_054778995.1 Streptomonospora sediminis | reverse complement strand
ACACCCGACCCATCCCCACCCACTGCGACCCCTGACCCGGAAACACAAACACCACACCACCGAGGTCGCGCGCGGTGCCGGTCACGTAGTCGGCAGTGGCCGCTGGGGAGCCGGCGCCGCCGGCCAGGGCCGTCAGGGCGCCGGTGAGCGCGGCCGTGTCGCTGCCCACGAGCACCGCGCGCTCCTCCAGGGCCGCGCGGGTCGTGGCCAGGGACCAGGCCACGTCGGCCGGATCCGGCTGCGAGCCCGCGACGGCGTTGGAGAGCCGGGCCGCCTGCCGTGCGAGCCCGTTGGTGCCGCGGGCGGACAGCACCCACGGCACGTACTGCGATCCGGTGTCCCCCGCGGCCGCGGCGGGCGGCGCTGCGTGCGGCTCGGGCCGGTCCGGAGCCGCTTCCAAGATCACGTGCGCGTTGGTACCGCTGATGCCGAACGAGGACACCCCCGCCCGCCACGGCCGATCCACCTTCGGCAGCGGCCGCGGCGCCGAAAGCGCCCGCACCCCGCCCGCAGACCAGTCGATATGGGGCGAGGGGTGTTCGGCATGCAGTGACCTGGGCAGAGTTCCGCGCTGCAGTGCCTCGGCCATCTTGATCACTCCGGCGGCGCCCGCCGCGGCCTGCGTGTGGCCGATGTTGGACTTCACCGAACCCAACCACAGCGGGTCGTCGGGCGCGCGGTCGGCGCCGTAGGTGGCGATCAGCGCTTGGGCCTCGATCGGATCGCCCAGTTTGGTGCCGGTGCCATGGGCTTCCACCGCGTCCACCTCGGTGGCGGCGACGCCCGCATCCGCGAGCGCGCGCGTGATCACCCGCTGCTGGGCTGGGCCGTTGGGTGCGGTGAGCCCGTTGGAGGCCCCGTCCTGGTTGACGGCCGAACCCCGCACCAGCGCCAGCACTTGGCGGCCCGCCCGCTCGGCGTCGGAAACCCGTTCCAGCACGAGCACACCGGCGCCCTCGCCCCAGCCGGCGCCGTCGGCGGCGGCGGAGAACGCCTTGCACCTGCCGTCGGCGGCCAGGCCGCCCTGGCGTCCGAACTCGATGAACATGTCTTCGCCCGCCATGATCGTCGCACCGCCGACCAGGGCGAGTGAACACTCGCCGCGGCGCAGCGCCTGGACCGCGAGGTGCAGCGCGACCAGGGCCGACGAGCACGCCGTGTCGACGGTGATGGACGGCCCGGCCAGCCCGAGCGTGTACGACACGCGTCCGGACAGCACCGCTGCGGCGTTGCCCGTGGCCATCAGTCCGGCAAGCTCGGGGATCGCGCGCACGTTCTGCGTATAGTCGTGCAGGCTGGACCCGAAGAACACGCCGCTGTCGGTGCCGCGCAGCGCGAGCGGATCCACCCCCGCCCGCTCCAGCGCCTCCCAGGAACACTCCAGCATGAGCCGCTGCTGCGGATCCATCGCCAGCGCCTCACGCGGCGAGATCCCGAAGAACTCCGCGTCGAACCCGCCGGGCCGGTCCAGGAAACAGCCCGGCACCAACGCGTCGCTGCGCCACCCGCGGTCCAGCGGCGGTTCGCAAACGGCGTCGGCCTCCTGCTCCAGCAGCTTCCACAGGTCGGCGCCGGAGGCGATTCCGCCGGCGAATCGGCAGCCGGTGCCCACGATCGCGACCGCCGCGCCGCTCCCCTGGAGCTCTTGGAGTTCTGAGTTGGCCTTGCGCAGCCGCTCGTTCTCGCGCAGTGCGGCGCGGAGTGCCTCGACGAGCTTGGTGGAGTCGTCGTGCTGCCCGCGGTTTTCCATCAGTCGTCTCCCAGCGCCATCCGGATGAGGTCGTCGGCGTCCATCGACGCGAACTCGTCGCCGGACATGTCGTCGTCGGCGGGAACGAGCTGCTCTTTCAGGTATTCGGCAAGGTCGACCGGGGTCGGATAGTCGAAGACCAGCGTCGGCGGTAGCACGAGCCCGGTCGCCCCGGAGATGCGGTTGCGCAGGTCGACGGCAGTCAGCGAATCGAACCCGAGGTCGGTGAAGTGCCGCCGGGGTTCGATCGCCTCGCTCGACGCGTGGCCGAGCACACCGGCGACCATCCCGCGGAGTTCGGTCAGCAGCACCCGGTCGCGTTCGGCGTGGGTCAACCCGGTGATCCGGGCCCGCAGCGGCGCATCGGATTCCGCTTCGGGGCGCTCACCGACGGTGGTGGTGTCCGCGAAGCGGGCGAGCAGCGGGCTCGGGCGGGCCGCCGTGAAGTGCTCCAGGAAAAGCGGCATGTCGAGGTCGGTTACGGTGACCGCGGCCTCGCCGGATTCGACGGCCGTCCGCAGCGCTTCGAGCGCCTGCTCCGGTTCCAACGGCCGCATGCCGGCGCGGCGCATCCGCTGGGTGACGGCGTCTGCGGCCGCCATTCCCCTGTTGCCCCAGGGGCCCCAGTTGATCGTGGTCGCGGGCAGTCCCCGGCTGCGGCGATGGTGAGCGAGCGCGTCCAGGTAGGCATTGGCGGCGGCGTAGTTGGCCTGGCCGGCGTTGCCCCAGGTGGCGGCCACCGAGGAGAACATCACGAACCGGTCCAGATCGTGGTCCTCGGTGAGGCGGTGCAGGTGCCACGCGCCCTGCGCCTTTGGTCCGAATACCGATTCGAGCCGGTCCGGCGTCATCGTCTCCAGCATCCCGTCGTCGAGCACGCCCGCGGCGTGGATGACGGCGGTCAGCGGGTACCGCTCGGGAATGCCGCCGAGCACCCCGCCGAGTTCCGCGGGGTCGGTCACGTCGCACTTTGCGAGCGTCACTTCGGTGCCGAACCCGGCCCGGAGCTCGGCGGCCGTATCGGCGCCGGCCCCGCTGCGGGAAAGCAGCAGCACATGCTCGGCTCCAAGGCGTGCGAGCCAGCGCGCCACTTCGGTGCCGAGCGCTCCGGCACCGCCCGAAACCAGGACCGTGCCCCGGGGCTGCCACGGCTCCGCGGGCGCCCCGCCACCGCGGTCCCGGGTCAGCCGCCGGCCGAGCACGCCGTGCGCGCGGATGGCCAGTTGGTCTTCGCCGCCGGAAGCGGATACCAGCGTGCACAGCTGCCGGAGCTGGTAGTCGGCGGGCTCTGCCGGGAGGTCGACCAGGCCGCCCCAGCGCTCGGGGTACTCCAACGCGGCCGACCTGCCCAATCCCCACAAGGGGGCCTGCCCGGGTTCGGCCGGGGCGGCGCCGGGCGCCGGGGTGACGGCGTCTTGGGTGACGCACCAGAACGGGGCGGCGATACCCGCGTCGCCCAGTGCCTGGAACAGCGTCATCGTCATGGTGAGGAGGGCGGTGTCCGGGGCGGCGGAGCGGGACGGCCGGGTTGCGCCGTTTGCGTGGTCCGGTGCGAGTAGCGAAACGACCCGGTCGATCGGCCCTTCCAGACCGGCGAGTTCATCGGCCAACCGGCCGCGGTCGGCGGCGGGGTCGACTTCGATGACCCAGGCTTGGGTGCCGCGGGAGTCGAGGAGGCGGCGGAGGTCCTCGCCGAGCCGGCCGGAGGTGCCTCGCGCGGTTGCCAGGATCCAGCGGCCACCGTGCGGTTCGTACCGGTGCGCAGCGGCGATCGGCTGCCATTCGACCTGGTAGCGCATGCCGCCCAGTGCCTGTTGCCGGTCGTGGCGCAGTCGCCAGGCCGCGAGCGCGGGCAGCACGGTGTCCAGTCCGGCTTGGCCGTCGATTCCGAGTTCGGTGGCGAGGTAGTCGGTGTCCTTGCACCGGACGGCCGCCCAGAACCGGTCCGCGGCGGGATCGGGTTCGTTGGCCGCGTTGGTTGGTGCGGGGTCGTGGCACAGCCAGTAGTGGTCGCGTTGGAAGGGGTAGGTGGGCAGGTCGACCCCTGCCGGCGAGGAACCGGTCGGGTCGTGGGTGCCGGTGATGACGGCGGGCCAGTCGACACCCCCGCCCTCCACATACAACCGGGCCACCGCAGTCAACAGGGTGTCGGCCTCAGGCCGGTCGCGGCGCTGGGTCCCCACCACCACCGCCCCCGGTGCGGCCTCACCCACCGCCGGCACCAACACCGCATCCGGACCCACCTCCACAAACCGGCCCACACCCCGTTCCACCAGATCGGCCACCCCCGCCCCGAACCGGACCGGCCGGCGCACATGCGAAACCCAGTACTCCACCGAACACAGCAACTCCGGATCCGCCAACTCCCCCGTCAAGTTCGACACCACCGGCAACTCCGGCCGGTGGAACGCAATGTGTTCCAGAGACCGGGCGAACTCGGCCACCATCGGATCCATCCGCGGCGAATGGAACGCATGACTCACCCGCAACCACCGCGTCTTACGACCCCAGGAAGCAACCGTCTCCGCGATCTCCCCGACCGGATCCGCATCACCCGAAACCACCACCGAACCCGGACCGTTGACCGCCGCCACCCCCACCCGATCGGCCAGGCCCTCCAGCAGCGGAAGCACTTCCTCCTCCGTCGCCTGCAGCGACACCATCGCCCCACCCGCAGGCAACGCCTGCATCAACCGGCCCCGCGCCGCCACCACCGCACACGCATCCCGCAACGACCACACCCCCGCCACATAAGCGGCCGCGAACTCCCCCACCGAATGACCCATCACGTAATCCGGCGCAACACCCCACGACTCCAGCAGCCGGAACAACCCGACCTCATAGGCAAACAACGCCGGCTGGGTGTAGCCGGTCTGATCGACCAACTCGCCGCCGCAGAAGACGACCTCGCGCAACGGCCGCTCCAGCAGCACATCGAAATGCGCACACACCTCATCCACCGCCGCCGCGAACACCCGATACCGCGCATACAGGTCCCGGCCCATCCCCGGCCACTGCGACCCCTGACCCGAGAACACCACCGCCAACGGCGCCTGACCAGCGGCACCACCGCCGCGGACGACGTTCCCGGCACTACCGCCCCCGGCCACCGCACCCAACCCGGCCAGCAGCTCCTCCCGGGCCGAACCCAGCACCACCGCGCGGCGGCCCAACCCCGCCCGCGACCGCGCCAACGACCACGCCACATCCACCACCGGCAGCTCCGCCACCGGCCCCCCGGGCTCACCCAACTGCGCCGCCTGCGCCGCCAACCCCGCACCATCCCGCGCCGACACCACCAACGGCACCGGACCCGCAGCAACGGCAGCAGCACCACCGGCAGCCGCGCCGCTGCCGACCTCAGCAGCCTCGGCGTCGGCCGGGACCGGGGAGAGTGGTTCCGCGCCTTCCGCCGTCTCGTCCGCGCTGTCGGCCTGTTCCAGCACCACGTGCGCGTTGGTGCCGCTGATCCCGAACGACGACACCCCCGCCCTGCGCGGGCGACCATTGCGTTCCCACGGCCGCGGCTCGGACAGCACCTCGACCGCGCCGGCGGACCAATCCACGTGCGGCGACGGCACCTCGGCATGCAGGGTCTTCGGCAACCGGCCGTGCCGCATCGCCTCCACCATCTTGATCACCCCCGCCACACCGGCGGCCGCCTGGGAGTGGCCGATGTTGGACTTGACCGACCCCAACCACAACGGGTCGTCGCCGGGCCGGTCGGCACCATAGGTCGCCAGCAGCGCTTGGGCCTCGATCGGATCGCCCAGCGACGTCCCGGTGCCGTGGGCTTCGACCGCATCGACCTCCGCGGCCGACACACCCGCATCCGCCAACGCCCGCGCGATCACCCGCTGCTGCGACGGACCGTTCGGCGCCGTCAACCCGTTGGACGCCCCATCCTGGTTGATGGCCGAACCCCGCACCACCGCCAACACCGGGTGGCCCAGCCGCTGCGCATCCGAGAGCCGCTCCACCGCCAGCACACCCGCGCCTTCCGACCAGCCGGTGCCGTCCGCGCCTTCGCCGAACGCCTTGCACCGGCCATCGGCCGCCAACCCGCCCTGGCGGGCAAATTCGGTGAACACGCTGGGCGTGGCCATTACGGTCACGCCGCCCGCCAACGCCAGCGAGCACTCCCCCCGCCGCAACGCCTGCACCGCCCAATGCAACGCCACCAACGACGACGAACACGCCGTATCCACCGAAACCGCCGGCCCCTCCAACCCCAGCACATACGACACCCGCCCCGACGCCACACTCGGCGCCGACCCCGTCAACCCATAGCCGCGGGCCGCCTCCTCCCGCGACGCCTCCACCGCCGACTGATAACCCGAATACGTCACGCCCAAAAACACCCCCGCATCACACCCCCGCAAACTCGCCGGATCGATCAACGCACGCTCCAACGCCTCCCACGAACACTCCAACGCCAACCGCTGCTGCGGATCCATCGCCAACGCCTCACGCGGCGAAATCCCGAAAAACCCCGCATCAAACGCCCCCGCCGCATCCAAAAACCCCCCCGTCCCCCGCACCGCCCACCCCCGGTCCCCCGGCGAAAGACCGATCGCATCACCACCGGACTCCACCAACGACCACAACTGCTCCGGCCCACACACACCCCCCGGAAACCGGCACCCCATCCCCACAATCGCAACCGGCCCACCCGCATCGAGACCTTGCGGCTCAGCAACCCGAACCCGCGCGCCAGCCGGTTCCGCACCGACCAACTCCTCCAACACATGCACCGCAAGCCGCTGCGGCGTCGGGAAATCGAACACCGCCGACGCCGCCAACGACGCCCCCGTCGCCGCACACACCCGATCCCGGAACTCCACCGCCGTCAGCGAATCGAACCCCAGATCCCGAAACGACCGGTCCACATCCAAACCCGCCCCGTCACCGTGGCCCAACACCACGGCACCGTGCTCGCGGATCAACTCGACCAGCACCCGCTCCTGCTCCACCCGCGGACGCCCGACCAAGTCCAGGTTGTCCGCTGCACCAGCAGTGGGGAGTTCCGCGCGCAGGGCGGCGCTCGCCTCCGGGATTTCACCGAACAGCCGCTCCATTCCGGCCGCGGCGAACGCCGGCGCCAACCGGGACCAGTCCACATCGGCCACCACGGCGTGCACATCGCCACCCGCCACGACCCGGCCCAACGCGGCGATACCGATCTCCGGCGTGATCCGCGACAACCCCGACCGGAGTAGATGTTCCATCACCTCGCCATCGGCGGCCATGCCGCCACCGCCCCACGGGCCCCAGGCGATGGCCGTGCCGGCCAACCCTGCATTGCGCCGATACGCCGCCAGTCCGTCCAGAAACGCGTTGCCCGCGGCATAGGCGCCCTGGCCACCCGAACCCCACACACCCGAAATCGAGGTGAACAGAACGAACAACCCGAGATCGCAGCCGCGCGTGGCCTCATGCAGGTTCCACCCGCCCACCACCTTCGCCCGCGCCACCGCCGCGAACTCGTCCCACGTCAACTCATCCAACACCTGGTTCTGCACGGTTCCAGCCGCATGCACCACCCCGCGCAACGGCGGACCACTCTCCTCGACCCGGGCAACCGCCGCGGACACACCCGCCGGATCGGCCACATCACACGCCATCACGTCCAGACCGATCCCATGGGACGACAGGAACTCACCGAGATCGGCAAGCGCCTCATCGTCGCGAGCACCGCTGCGGCTGAGCAGCACCACCCGCGCCACATCCAGATCCGCCAACCACCGGGCCACCCG
>NZ_BAAGYZ010000031.1:0-84998 GCF_054778995.1 Streptomonospora sediminis | reverse complement strand
CCGCGGGAGCCGCCGGGGCGGGTTGGGCGGGCTGGGCGGCCGGGGCCGGCGCGGGTCCGGCCGCCGGTTCGGGCGCCGGTGCCGGGCGTTGCGGGGGCGACTGCGCCGCAGGGGCAGCAGCCGGTGCGCTGGGAGCCTGCTGAGCGGCAGCCGCGGGCGGTGCCGCCATCTGCCCGGACGCCATCCGCTGTTCCAGCTGCTCCAGCCGGGCGACCAGCGCGCCGGAGTCGCCGCCGGGCGCGGCGCCGGGCAGCAGGATGCGGGCGCTCATCAGTTCCAGCAGCAGGCGCGGCGAGGTGGCGCCGCGCATCTCGGTCAGCCCTTGGTTGAGGATGTCGGCGGCGCGGGTGAGCCGGGCCGGGCCGATCCGCTCGGCCTGCTCGCGCATCCGCTCAACGGCGTCGGGCGCGACGTTGATCAGCCCTTTCTCCAGGGCGTCGGGCACGGCGGCCAGCACGACCAGGTCGCGGGTGCGCTCCAGCAGGTCGGCGGTGAACCTGCGCGGGTCGTGGCCGCCCTCCATCACCCGGTCGATGAGGCCGAACGCCGCTGCGCCGTCGGCACCGCCCAGCGCGTCGACCATATCGCCGAGCAGGGTGGAGTCGGTGTAGCCCAGCAGCGCCACCGCGCCGTCGCGCGTGATGCCGTTCTCGTCGGAGCCGGCCAGGAGCTGGTCCAGGATGGACAGCGAGTCGCGCGCCGAGCCCGCCCCGGCGCGCACCACCAGCGGCAGCGCAGCGGAGTCGAACGGGACGCCCTCGCCGGTGAGGATCTCCTCCATCAGCTCGCGCAGCGTGCTCGGCGGGATCAGCCGGAACGGGTAGTGGTGGGTGCGCGACCGGATGGTGCCGATGACCTTGTCGGGCTCGGTGGTGGCGAAGACGAACTTCAGGTGCGGCGGCGGCTCCTCGACGAGTTTGAGCAGCGCATTGAAGCCCTCGCGGGTCACCATGTGCGCTTCGTCGATGATGTAGACCTTGTAGCGGGAGTTCACCGGCGAGAAGAAGGCGCGTTCGCGCAGGTCGCGGGCGTCGTCGACACCGCCGTGAGAGGCGGCGTCGATCTCGATGACGTCGATGCTCCCGGGACCGTCGGGCGCGAGCGAAACACAGGACTCGCAGGTGCCGCAGGGGTCGGGGGTGGGGCCCTGGTCGCAGTTGAGGGACCGGGCCAGAATGCGCGCGCTTGATGTCTTGCCGCAGCCGCGCGGGCCACTGAACAAGTAGGCGTGGTTGATGCGGCCGTTGCGCAGCGCTTGGCGCAACGGGTCGGTGACATGCTCCTGCCCGCGAACCTCGCCGAACGTCGCAGGGCGGTACTTGCGATACAGCGCGATGCTCACGGCGCGCTCACTGCTCCCTCCGCGGACCGGCACTGGCGGCCACCCGGGCGACCGATCGCCCCCGCCGGTGTCCGCGAGTCCATTGAACCCTGTACCTGCGACAGTTCGCACGGGGCGGAGCCGATGAGGCGGGGCGGTGCGCCGGGAAAGAGAAAGGACCCCCCGCGCACCCGCCAGAGCTCACTTATCCTTGCTGCCTTCCGGCCCTGGGGAGGTTCGTAAGGTGACGCCGCACGAGGGGTCTGCCTCCCACTCTATCGGATCCACCGGGTGCCCGCGCCCCAGCGACGGGTCGCGATGCGGATCCCGTGCCCGCCGCGGGCCGACCGCCCGTTCGCGGCCCGGACGCCACCCCGCCGGAGCACGGGCGCGGGGCCGCGAGCCCGTGCAGAACCGTGTCGAAGCACGCCGGTGAGTCCGGTAGAGTTGTCCGCGGAGGATTCGCCTAGAGGCCTAGGGCGCACGCTTGGAAAGCGTGTTGGGGGCAACCCCTCACGAGTTCGAATCTCGTATCCTCCGCCGCCTCTAGCAGGCAGTACGAAGGCCCCGACCGGGTGCGCGGTCGGGGCCTTCGTCGTTGCCGACCCCTTTGGCCCGCTCCGGCTCCCGCGCCCGACCGGGCGGCGGGAGCGAGCGGCCACGGATCTGCAACGGGGCGCCTTGCTAGTCTGCCGCCATGTCCGAATCTCCCGATCAGCACCGACCCGCGCCGCGTGTCCTCACCCAGCCGGAGTTGTCGCGGCTACTCGGATCGCAGCACTTCGGTGTGCTGGCCGCAGTCCGGTCCACCGGTCATCCGCACCTCTCGACCGTGGCCTACGTGTGGGATCCGGACGAGCGCCTCGTCCGCATCTCCTCCACTGCCGACCGGCTCAAGGTCCGCCAGCTGCGCCGCAATCCCAGCGCGGCGCTGCACGTCGGCCCGGATCCCTGGTCCTTTGCCGTTGCCGAAGGCGAGGCAGAGATATCGGCCGAGACAGCGTCCCCGGGCGACTCCGTCGGAACGGAACTGCTGTCCGTGCTGCCCGAACCGCCGGCTCCGGCGGACAGGGCGGCGCTGCTGGAGCAGTTCGTCGCCGAACGCCGCGTCGTGATCAGGCTCCGGGTCCAGCGCCTGTACGGAACCGCACTGGACTTGGGCGCCCAGAACTGACTGCGCTGCGCACCGAACGGCCCCCGCACAGGCAGGTGCCCCCGGCCGCCGGGCCGGGGGCACCTTTCGTTGTCGACAAACCGGTGAATGGACGAGTCGCTGAATCGGCCAACCGGTGGGTCGGCGAGTCGGCCGCCCGCCTTCTCACGAGGCCTGTGCGATCGAACCGCGGCCCCGCGGAGGGGGCACGGCGCCCGACCCGCCGCCCGGCCGCGGGGCCGAGTCTGCGAGCCGCTGTTCGGCATCGGCCCGAACTTCGTGGGTGCGCAGCAGGCGCGGCAGCCCCGATTCCTCCAGCGCATTGGCTGCCGGTGAATCGGCGCAGAGCACCAGCGAAAGGTCGATGCCGCGCGCCTTGGTGCGGGTGTGCACCCGCTCCAGAACCTCGCGCATCTCGTGCGCGCACGCCAGTGTGGGCGTGAAGTCGATCACGAGTTCATCGATGCGCTCATTGATGAGCCAGAGCAGCTGCTCGCGCAGGCAGCGACTGTGCCAGGACTCAATGCTCTGCGGCACGGTGACCACCGCACCGCGTCCGATGTAGTCGACCTTGGCGAGGATCTGCGTGGGTTGTTTCATAGTCACCTGACCGGAAGCCCGGTCCCCTCCTTAGTTGGGACCTCCGCATGTGCGGATGTCCCCGCCATCGCCGGAGTATGCGGGGGCACCCTCGGGCCGCGCCTCCGGACCCAATGTTTTCGCTGCCCCTCGCTTCCGCGCTGCAAACGTGAAAATCCTGCGCCGTTCTACATACCCCGAAATCGTGGCGTACCCGACATGAGCGGAATAGCCGATCCATAACAATGGTTTGCCCGGCGTTGGCAAGCCGGTTGGTAAACATGAGCCAGGCCGCCCACCAGCAAGGCGGCACGGTCCGGCCAGTGGCCTCCGCACAGCCTCGTGCAAGGGAAGACGGCGTCTCATGCGCACAGCATTCACTTCGCCGGTCCGATTCACCGACCGGCACACCATCGCCGCGATGCCCACCGAAATCGATATCCATAATCGCGACGACCTCGTCGAGAGCATGTCCGGGCTACTCGCCTCGGGAACCGGCACCCTCGTGGTGGACATGACCGGGACCACCTTCTGCGACTCCGCGGGCGTCCACGCACTCCTTCGGGTCCGCCGCCGAGCCCGGGCGCGCGGCCGCGGGATCTGCGTCGTCGCACCGCAGCAGAACGTGCGCCGGGTGCTGGAGATCTGCGGCATCGGCCGGGTGATGCCGATCCACGCCGACCTCGGCGAAGCGCTCCGCCACCGGCCCGCAGCCGCCGCCTGAATCCGGCGCGGCCGCAGACCGCCCGGTCCCCGGACATGAACGGCCGCAGGGTGCCGCCGGTGCGGTTACTGGTGCCGGATCCGCGGAACCCCCGGCCCGCTGCGCAAGGTCCACTCTTCGACCGCCTGCAGAGCGATGACGCGCTCTCGGCAGTGGCGGGACCGGTTCACTCTTCGGCGGGCCAGCCACCGGCCGGACGGACCGGGCAGAAACTGCGGACTTGGGGAGTTGCACGCCCTTTGGTCACGTATACCTCAATTTGGCATATAAGCGGCTGAGCAATATGAGATTGGCAGAGTCGACGGCACCGCACTCCCGGCAACCGCTCCACACTGCAGTGGAAAGGACCGGAAATCGGTCCGGTTCTGCTGAGGTGGTGTGGATCCTCGGTCTAGACTCACGCCTTATGACCCCGGCGCTTTCCCCAATGGACATGTACCGGAGCCGTCTCTGCGCTTGCGGCCCACCTCCGCATTTGTGTGTCCGCGGTCCGACAGTGCTGGCTCAGGTAGCTTGGAAACCGAACAAGTACCTGTCCGCACCCCGCGGAGAGCGCGGCCATCTGCCAGCTGAGGTCGATGTGTCCTTGCTGCAGAGAGATGATCAGATCACTCTTGCCGACATGCTTACGTATGTTGGCAGGGGAAGGGTTATCAGGCCGAAGGAGTTCGAGACGGCCAGCTTCAGAGTCGTAGACGCAAGGACCCTCCGCGACGCGGGTTTCGCCGTCGTACACACCCCCGGCAGGTGGCATGGCCGTCGCACGTCTCCGTGGTCTGGCCGCATGACGACCCGTTGGAGCGGCCGCAGACTCCGTGGCCAAGGGATGTGGCGGATAACTTTGCGGCATGCTTTGATGGGTATCAAGGAGATGAGGTGAACTAATGAACATGGACTGCCTGGTGGCGCGCGGCAACGCTCCGTGGCTCCCCAGCAGCACCGCGGAAGACCTGCAGATTTGGTATGGGTACGATTTCCCCCTGGCCGGGGTGTTTTCGGCGGCCGGCAAGTTCGTCCTGTTCACCGCCATCGACGGTGCCCATGAGGGTGCTTCGGTTTGGGCCTACAGTTGCTTTACGGAAGACGAAGCGGCCGCATGGGGAGATCCGTCTTTTGATTCCGTGAGTGATCTGCACGCGTTCATGGAACGTCAGTTTTCCAATCGCGAATCCTGTTTTGCCCTCGCGCTCGAATTCGAAATTAAGCACTGGTCTATACTTCATGTTACCGACGGCTTGTTGAGCGCAGCCAGCCGGTTCCTCGATGGCGTATTCGAAGCCAGCCAAGCGACCCCGAGAGAACGCTTCCAGGCTCGGCTTGCCGTAGTGGAGGATTCTCCCGAACTAGTGGATTCATGACTCTGGTCTGCGGAGATCCGCAGACGTGGTGGACCAATAGCTGTCGGCAGACCGCTACAGTGCGGGCGGACGGCGGAGCGGCGGCTCGGCCTTATTCACCTGCATCGGGCCGCAGATCGAACCGGACGGCTCTCTGGCGCATCCGGGTGGCGCGGTGTTCTGCGCGGGCCTGCATGCGCCAGGGGGCCGCCTCGCCAAAGACCCGCCAATGACTCAACCAACCAAAAAACCGACCGCCCCGGTGCATCTGCACTGATGTGCCATGCGTCGGGGCGGTCGGCTTGGCGACTGCGCCGGGGCCGCCGGATGCCTGTGCAGGCGGCGGCCGTGAGCGGTGGAGGTGGGATTCGAACCCACGGTAGGTCTCCCTACACTCGCTTTCGAGGCGAGCGCCATCGGCCACTAGGCGACTCCACCGGGAGCTACTCTACCGGATTCGGCGGAGTGCAAAGAACTCTTTCAGCTCGGCTCCGCACTGCTCGGCCAACCGGGGCGAGACAAGGTCGGGCGGCACCACCTCGGGGCGGTGGTTGAGGCGGCGGTCGCGCACCACGTCCCAGAGGGAGCCGGCAGCGCCCGCCTTGGGATCGCGGGCTCCGTAGATCAGGCGGTCGACCCGCGCCTGCACAAGCGCGCCCGCGCACATCGTGCACGGTTCCAGGGTCACCGCCAGCGTGCAGCCGTTCAGCCGCCATTCGCCGCGGTGCTGGGCGGCGGCGCGCAGGGCGAGGACTTCGGCGTGGGCGATGGGGTCTGCGTCGGCCTCGCGGCGGTTCCAGCCGGTGCCGATCACCTCGCCGGAGTCCTCCAGCACGACGGCGCCCACGGGGACGTCGCCGCTGCCGGCGGTGCGCCGGCTTTCCTCCAGGGCCCGGCGCAGGGCCGCGTCGATCCGCGTGCGGTCCATGGGCGCCGGGCCCTTGCCGGGTTGGGGGGTTTTGGTCACAGCCGCAGTGCGTCCAGCGGCTCGCCGAATCCTGCGCGTTCGGCGATCTCGGCCAGGACATCGCCCGGCAGCAGGCCTTCGCTGGTTGTCAGCGAGACGAGGTCGCCGGCCGGCGTGCCGAGGTCGCCGAGCAGGCCGGTGTCGCCGCCGGGCTGCGGGTAGGGCTTCTGCCCGGTCCCCTCGACCTGTTCGGGCGCCTCGATCTCGCCGCTGTCCAGTAACAGGGCCGCGATCGGGTGGTCGTGGACCACCCGCGCATCGGAGAGGAAGACGCGGGGATCGGCATGGTCGTCGACGCGGACGACGGCGAACCACTCGTCGTCGGCCTCCATCAGCAGCACCATGGTCCCATCGGCGGCGGCCCCGCACGCGTCGCGCATGAGGTCGGCGACATCGTCGATACTGGCCGCGTCCTCCAGTTCCGTCTCTACGCCTCTCCAGTCGTCGGAAACACTGCAGAAGACCGCTGAGAAGATCGACACCGCACGCTCTCCAGTCCTCTCTCGCGGGCGCGGGGCCGGCCGGGGGCGGCCGCCTGCCTCCATGATCGATCCGGGGAACCCTTACCCCATCGCGTCCACAGCACGCTGGAAGCCCTGCTGGAATCCGATGCGCTCGGCGATGCTCGCCAGCACTTCGTCGGGGTGCAGGTCGAGATCGCCGGCGAGTGCGCCGAGCTCCATTTCCTCCAAGCCGAGATCGGCGAGCACGGACATGTCGCCGGCGGGCAGCACCTGGTCCAGGTCCTCGTCGTCGGGCACGTCGATGTCGAGGTGCTCCAGTACGTCGCGGGCCACCTGCCAGTCGACCGACGCCGTAACGTCGGACAGGAACACGCTCACATCGTCGCCGTAGACGCGCACAATGACGAAGAAGTCGTCGCCGATTGACAGTAAGCCGATCGTGCCGCTGATGCTGGGTTGCTGCCGCAGCGCGTGCAGCACGCCTTTGAAGTCCTGGGTAAGAGCGACCGGGAGCAGGTAGACGTCCCAGTGGTTCTCTTCGCGATATGCGACCGCGGCGAAGTCCTCGCCGTCGTCATCGTCGTCGTCATCGCCCAGTTCGCGTTCCGTCATCGTCACCCCACCAGCCCGGCTGTGATCAGGCCAGGATCGCAGATCGTCCGGTGCGGCGTCATCGTAGCGGCTGCGGTCGCCCGCAGCCCGGTTTCCCCAGAGGGAATCTGCCTCGTGATAGAAGTCGGCGCTCACAGCTCCCATTACAACGGACATCCGGCACCAAGCAGAACGCTACGCCGGATGCGGTTGGGTTACGGCTGCTCTTTTAGGTACCCGAGACGGCCGAAACCGCTCCGGGTGGGCGGCCCGTACGGCGGGGATAGACTCTGACGCCGATTTCCCATCGTTTGCCCAGCTCAACCGGAGTGTTCAATGGAAACCCTGGTCGTAGACCACCCCTTGGTCGCGCACAAGCTCACAACGCTGCGCGATGCGCGTACCGACTCGCCGACGTTCCGCCGGCTGACCGATGAGCTGGTGACGCTGCTCGCCTACGAGGCGACGCGCGACGTGCGCGTGGCCGACGTGACCGTGCAGACTCCGCTGGAGCCCATGACCGGCGCGCAGCTCACCCGGCCGACGCCGCTGGTCGTGCCGATCCTGCGTGCGGGGCTGGGCATGCTCGACGGCATGACCCGGCTGCTGCCCACCGCCGAGGTCGGGTTCCTGGGGATGGCGCGGGACGAGGACACGCTCCAGCCGGCCACCTACGCCGATCGGCTGCCCAACGACCTGTCGGGCCGGCAGTGCTACGTGCTCGACCCGATGCTGGCCACCGGCGGGACTCTTGCCGCCGCGCTGAACCTGCTCGTGGAGCGCGGCGCCGACCATGTCACCGCCATCTGCCTACTGGCCGCCCCCGAGGGTCTCCAGGCGCTGACCGGAAACCTGGGCGCGCAGACCACGGCGACGCTGCAAGTGGTGACGGCCGCCATCGACGAACGGTTGAACGACAAGGGCTTCATCGTGCCGGGCCTGGGCGACGCCGGCGACCGCTTGTACGGATCCGTCTGAGCCGGTACCGAACCCCGCCGGGGTTTCGGGCGTCTGACCCCATGACCGCGGTTGTTCCGGGGCCGCTGGATCCGGCGCACCGCTGCGGCGGTCGGCAGGGCCACGCGGTGCCGGTTCCGCCACTGCGCAACGTTGTACGGCTTTTTTGTATCGAACTAGATCACGATGATTGGACGTCCGAAATCAGGGAAAGACGGCGGAGACTTACCCACTCCCGCTCCGCCTCCCGCGGGGCACCTTCGTTCTGACCATGCACGAAATGTCGATTTACGTAGGCCGAATTCATACTGATATGGAGTCGTGACACAAAGGCGCGATCATGGTGCGCAGCCACTTCCGTCCCACCGAGCACACGCAACCGACCACCCCCTCGCCTGCCCCGCCAACCGCCTGCTGACCGGCCATTGGCCCAACCGCGACCCACTATCTTGACCCCGAGGACGGTTACGAAGCGCCTGTATACGGGTACACAGCGCAACCGGTCACCCTTTTCCCTCGAAGGAGTGAGATGCCCGAGAAGACCACCACGCAGACCACCGAGCCGCGCGACCTCTCCCCCGTCGTCGACCGCCTGAACTCCGAGTTCGCCGGTGTCCACGACACGGCGACCGTCACCAGATGTGTGGATGCGGCGCGTCAGGGCGCTCTGGACGTCACCGGTCGGGCCACCCCCGAGCTCATCGAGCGCATCGCGCGCCAGCACCTGCAGGTTCTCGCTCTGGCATTCGCCGAACGCCGCTGAACCACTGGCTGCCGGTATGCCCTGGGCCACAGCACCCAGAGTGAACGCCACGCCGGAAACCGGCATCTGGCTTTACGGGCCCGTATGTCGGTGTAAGAATCACCTTGGGTCAGTGGGTCACCAGCATTCGTGGGGAGTCGGTCATGGCGAGGTTGAAGAAGTGGCTGGGGTATGCCCTCATCGCTTTCGTCGCGTTCTATCTACTCACTCAGCCGGAAAGCGCCGCCGGAGTCATCCAGACAGGCGTCGGCGGGCTCATGTCGGCCGCCGAATCACTGTCCCGATTCGTGAACACCCTGAGCGCATAGGGGTCACCCGGCCATGAGGCTCGTCGCGCCGCCGAACCGGGCACCGGCATCGGTCAATCGCTACCTACTGCCCTACGAACAGGATGTCGTCACCATCCGGCGGCACCCGGCCGTGCTGATCGGACCTGTCGCGGCCGTGCTCGGCTCGCTCATCTTCGCGGGCATCCTGAGCAACACCCCCATTGCCGGCAGCGCAACGGCGCTGGCGGTGATCTGGTGGGTGTGGCTGCTGATTCTCGTCTGGTTCGTCTGGCGCGTCGCCGAGTGGTCGGTCGACTACTTCGTCATCACGTCGCAGCGCCTGCTGCTCACCCAGGGGCTCATCACCCGCCAGGTCAACATGATGCCGCTGGGCAAGGTCACCGACATGCGCTTCGAGCGCACCATCCTGGGGCGGTTCCTCGGCTACGGGACCTTCGTCATGGAGTCGGCCGGTCAGGACCAGGCACTGAGCCGGATCCACTTCGTGCCGTACCCGGAACAGCTCTACCTTGAGGTCGTCGGGCTGATCTTCAAGGACCCGAACGAATGACATTGCGCCGCCCCGGTCGGCGCGTCCGGTGGCCGACCGTGTGAGCGGTCGCCCGGATTCGAGGGAACCGGGAACGCCGAGGGGCCCGGTCGCGGTTGCGGCCGGGCCCCTCGGCGTTTGCCCCGCGCCGCGGCGGCTGCATCGGAGGGGTTCATCCGGACGGCCAGGTGACCGGGCCGTGCGGCCGGTCCGGGCCGGACCGGGTGTCCGGAACGAGTGACCACCCCCACTCGTCGACTCTCGTTCACCGTTTGTTCACCTAACGAGCATCGCTCCTGTTGAGAACCCCCGCGGAACCTGCGAACACCCGGACCGCAAAAGAAACCTAGGTTGACTCCAAGGTGAACGGATGGTTAACTAAAACCCTCATAGCGAAGAACGAGGGAGGTGCCGCAATGAACCACTCGGTAAGCCCGGCGCCGCAGACCAGCCGTACCGCGCCGAACCGCCGCCGCACGCGCAGCGCCCAACGGCGCAGCAGCGTCCGCGCGCAGAGCGCCGCCCCGGCGCCTGCGGCACCGCAGGCCACCGCGGAGGCAACCCCATCCGACCGCCCGCTGCTCAGCTGGGCGCTCGTGACCGACGACAACGGCAGGACCCGCCCCGAGGCCCGCTGGGCCTGACCGGGAAACCCTGTCCACGCTGGGGGGCGACCGCACTTGCGGCCGCCCCCCAGCGCATTTCCGGCCCGGCCGCAGCCGGCGCCCCGCCGGCGTCGGTCCAGCGGTCCACCGCCATTTCGGCCACCGCGGCCGCCCGAGACCGCGGGGCCGGATCCGGACACGGCCGGGCGTCCACCGGCCCCTGCCGGGAGGCGGCCCGCTATCCTCTGGCTGAACCGCTCCATACGGCACGGGTCCGGGGCGCTGCACAACGGGATGGGGAGCCATGGCAACGACGCTGTACTCGGCCAGCATGTCGCTGGACGGATTCATCGCCGGAGTCAACGGCGACATGTCCTGGCTCGCCCCCTACCTGGACGCACCCAATCCGACCACTGAAGGGCTCCTCGACCAGATCGGCGCCCTGCTGGTCGGCAACCGGACCTTCCGCGGCGACGACCCCAACCGCGGCACCGACCGCGAAGGCGCGTTCGGCGGCCAGTGGACCGGACCGACCTTCGTGCTCACGCACCACCCGCCCGCCGAACCGGTGCCCGGTGTCTCCTTCGTCGGCGACCTCGACAGCGGACTCGCGGCCGCCGGCAGCGCCGCCGGCGAGAAGTACGTGAACATCATCGGCGCCGATGTCGCCCGGCAGTGCCTTGCAGCGGGCGCGCTGGACGAGGTGCTGGTGTTCGTACTGCCCGTACTGCTCGGCGACGGTGTCCGGCTGTTCGACCACCCCGGCGGCGCGAACGTGCCGCTGGAACGCATCAGCCTCACCGAGGCACCCCAGGAGAGCAACATCTGGTTGCGCGTGGTCCATTAGAACGCCCGTTCGTTGGACCGCCCGGTGGACCGTCCGACCCGGCCGGCGGCGCCTGCGCCCTACGGTGCGCTGCGGCCTTCGGCGCGGGCCTTGAGGCCGTGCAGGGTGGTCCGCATACCGCTGCGCAGCTCGTCGAGCCGGCCGACCACCAACTGCTCCTCCAGATCGGGCATGCGGTCGATCGCGGCGGTGAGACCCGAGCGGCCGGGTCCCAGCCGTACGGTTTGGCGCAGCAGGGTGCCGCCGCCGGGGTCGGGCTCCACCGTGTAGCGCCAGACCGCAGCGGGCCGCTGCGGGTCGGCGGCGGGCGGCCCGAACCGCCCGTCCGGGTCGAGGACCGCCCAGCCGAAGGCTCGCTCAGGAACGAGTTCGACCACCTCCGACACGGTCCGCCACTCGCCGAGCCGCCGGTTGCGGTTGTAGCCGGCGAACCGCGCACCCAGCGCGGGTGCGACCGCCCTGCCGAGCCACTCGGCCCGCATCAGTTCGGGACTGTGCACGGCGGGCGCGGCGATGTCGGTGACCAGCACCCACACACCGGCCGCCGCTGCCGCCACCCTGACCTCGCACGCGGCCTGCGGCTCATCTGCAAGGCGCATGCCGGCTCCTCCCTCCGCAGGGCGTATCGCCCGCCGGTCCGCAATAGGGGTCGCGGCATGTAGGTATGCCGCCGTGCCGGCGTGTTGGCATGTCGCCGTGGCGCCATGTCACCCGGGCGCCATGTCGACAAAGCGACTGTAGTGCCCCTGGAAGGCGACGGTGACGGTGGCGGTTGGCCCGTTGCGGTGCTTGGCAACGATCAGGTCGGCCTCTCCGGCGCGGGGGGATTCCTTCTCGTGCACGTCCTCGCGGTAGAGCAGGATGACCATGTCGGCGTCCTGCTCGATGCTGCCGGACTCGCGGAGGTCGCTGACCTGGGGTTTTTTGTCGGTCCGCTGTTCGGGCCCGCGGTTGAGCTGGGAGAGTGCGATCACCGGGACCTCCAGCTCCTTGGCCAGCAGTTTCAGGGACCGGGACATCTCCGAGACCTCCTGCTGGCGGCTCTCGACGCGCCCGGCGGAGCTCATTAGCTGCAGATAGTCGACGATGACGAGCTTGAGGTCGTGCTGCTGCTTGAGGCGGCGGCACTTCGCGCGGATCTCCATCATCGCCAGATTCGGCGAGTCGTCGATGAACAGCGGCGCGCCGGCGACCTCGCCCATGCGGCGGGCCAGGCGGGCCCAGTCGTCGTCGGTCATCAGGCCCGACCGCATGGTGTGCAGCGGCACCCGTGCCTCGGCCGACAGCAGCCGCATGACGATCTCGTTGCGGCCCATCTCCAAGCTGAAGAAGGCGCTGGTGAGCTGGTTCTTGATCGAAGCCGCCCGGGCGAAGTCCAGCGCGAGGGTGGAGTTGTGGGTGGGGATCATCGCCCGGGTGGCGAGGTACAGGTGGTCGGGGTGGTCGACCTGCACGCAGCGCACCGGCACGCTGGCCACCCGCCGGGCGGCGACGATGCGGTGCTCGTGCGCCATCGGGCGGGTGGCGGCCGCATTGTCCACAGGCTGGGGAGGGCGGAGTCCGGGTCGCCCGGCCCCGGAACCGCCCGGCGCGTACCCGGCGCAGGCGGCGGGGACCGCGGCCTGCGCCCGGTGCTGTGCGTGGGAGGGTGCCGCCGGCCCCGACCCGGGCGCCGCGACCGAGATCCGGGGCGGCGGGCCGCTGCGGGGCTCCGGGGCGTGTTCCAGGACAGCGGCGATCTCGCCGGTCGTCCAGAGGCTGTGGACGGAGCCGCCGCCGGCTGCCGGGACCGCGGTCGGCCACTGGTGTTGGGCGTCGGCGACGACCGTGGTGCCATCGGCGAAGACGAGTTCGTAGCAGGGCCGCTGCTCCATCACCCCGGTGGCGGCGACCACCCGGGTGGGGCTGCCGTCAGCGGCCAGCAGTTCGTCGCCCACCGCCACCTCGCCCATGGTGGTCCATCCGTGCGGCCCGGGCAGCGGGGTATCGAGCGCGAGCGCCTTGCCCACCGCGGGACGCGCCGCGATGATCACCATCTGGCCCGGATGCAGGCCGTTGGAGAGCTGGTCGAAGTCGGTGAAACCGGTGGGCACGCCGGTCATGGAACCGTCGTGGGAGGAGATCGCCTCGATCTCGTCCAGGGCCCCAGGCATGATGTCGCTGAGCGGCAGGTAGTCCTCGCCGGTGCGTTTCTCGGCGACGCGGTAGATCTCGGCTTGGGCGTGGTCGACGAGGTCGTCGACTTCGCCGTCGCCGGAGTAGCCGATCTGGGCGATGCGGGTGCCGGCCTCGACCAGGCGGCGCAGCACCGCGCGGTCGGAGACGATGCGCGCGTAGTAGCCGGCGTTGGCGGCGGTGGGGATTGATTCGGTGAGCGTGTGCAGGTAAGGGGCGCCCCCGACCCGGGCGTTCTCGCCGCGCTTGGTGAGTTCGGCATTGACCGAGATCGCGTCGACCGGCTCGCCGCGGGAGAAAAGGTCGACGGCGGCGTCGAAGACGGTCTGGTGAGCCGGGCGGTAGAAGTCGGCGGAACGCACGATCTCAACCACCTGGGTGATGGCCTCCTTGGACAGCAGCATGCCGCCGAGCACACTCTGCTCGGCCATGATGTCGTGCGGCGGAGTGCGCTCGAAGCCGGTGCCGGTGTTCGTGCCCGTGCCATCCGGCGGATGTTCGGCGACGCTCACGTGGATCCCCCCTGCTTCACGAACGGCATGTCGAGCATGCCCGAGCTTGGATTCTCGCGACTCGGAGACCTGCAGCGCAAAGCAGCCTGTGGATAACCCTGGGGAGATCCTGTGGACGACTGGGGGGAACCTGCGGATAGCTTGTGCACAGCACCTGTGGATAACTTCTGCCGACTGTGCACATATCCTGGTTGACCTGCACAGACTTTATGCACCGGCTGTGCGCGAAAGAAATTTCTCTGCTGGCTTTCCACAAGTTATCCACAACCCCTCCCCCAGAGGCGGGATGACCCGCGCCAACCCGTCGAACACCTGTCCGCTATCGTGGCAAGGCTATGCCCACCCTGCTCTCTGCGCCGCCCTTCCGACACGCCCACGACCGCGAGATCTTCCGGCTCGCCGTCCCCACGTTCTTCGCGCTCGTGTCCGAGCCGCTGTTCCTGCTGAGCGACTCCGCCATCGTCGGCACGCTGGGCACCGCGCCGCTGGGCGGCCTGGGGATCGCCGGCCAGGTGTTGATGACCCTGGCCAACCTGTGCATCTTCCTGGCCTACGGCACCACATCGGCAGTGGCCCGCCGGTTCGGCGCCGGAGACACCGCCGCGGGACTGCGCAGCGGTATCGACGGGCTGTGGTTGGCGCTCCTCATCGGCACCGCCATCCTCGCCCTCGGGTTCCCCGCCGCGCCGTGGCTGGTGCAGGCGTTGGGCGCCTCCCCCGAAGTCGCCCCGCACGCGCTCATTTACCTGCGCATCAGCCTGCTCAGCACCCCGGGCCTGCTGGTCATCATGGCAGGCACCGGTGTACTGCGCGGCCTGCAGGACGCTACCACCCCGCTGGTGGTGGCAGTGGGCGCCAACCTCGCCAACATCGGCCTGGCGGCGCTGCTGGTGCTGGTGCTGGACTGGGGGATCGCGGGCTCGGCCTGGGCCACCGTCGCCGCGCAGAGCGCGGGTGCGGCCGTCTACATCGCCGTGGTGCTGCGGGCGGCCCGCCGCAGCGGGGTCTCCACTATCCCCAGCGCCGCAGGGCTGCGTACGGCCGTCGGCGCCGGGTTCGCGCTCTTCGTGCGCACGGTGTCGCTGCGTGTAGTACTCGTGGTGTGCACCGCGGTCGCCGCCCGGATGGGCGACCACGAGATCGCGGCACACCAGGTCGCCTCGCAGATCTGGTCGCTGCTGGTATTTGCGATGGACGCCATCGCGATCGCCGGGCAGGCCATCATCGGCCGCTACCTGGGTGCCTCCGACATCGCCGGCACCCGCGCCGCCACACGCCGCATGGTCGAATGGGGCGTGTTCGCCGGCCTGGTGTTCACGGTGCTGGTCTTCGCAGTGCGGCCGTGGGCCCCTCTGCTGTTCACCGACGACCCGCAGGTCCACAGCCTGCTGCTGGCGACCCTGGTGGTCGTGGCGCTGATGCAGCCGCTCAGCGGAGTGGTGATGGTGCTGGACGGCATCCTGATGGGCGCAGGCGACCAGCGCTACCTTGCCTGGGCGAGCTTCTGGACGATGCTGGTGTTCCTGCCCGGCGCCGCCGCAGTGGGCTACGGCCTCGCCGGAGGCACCGCCGGTCTCGTCGCCCTGTGGTGTGTGTTCGCGGTGTGGATCGCGGCCCGCGGTCTGACTCTGGGGCTGCGGGCGCGCGGCGGCGCCTGGCTGGTCGCCGGCGCGGCGCGGCCGTGACCGCGGGCCGCGGAGGGCTCACCGTTCCTGTGCGCCCACTGCCGGACCGTGGAAGAAGGGTGCGGTGCGCTCGTTGGCGGGAACCTGCGGGTAGGTGGGCAGATGGTCTTCGGGGACGCCGGAGTCGCCGCGCAGGTCAACCCGGGCCTTCAGGTCGCTCAATCTGCCGCGGACATCGCGGCGCAGTTGGGGCAGCATCGCATAGAGCTTGTCGCCCGGGCAGCTTGTGGCGTTGTAGTCGCGGTGGCCGACGATCGCCGATCCCGGGTTGAGCCCGTAGGTCAGGCACAGCCAGGCGCAGGTCTCGGCGAGTGCGCTCATCAGCTCCCCCGGCGGGGTCGCCGACATGTAGTTGCCCTCGCTCTCGATACCGATGCTGTGCGCGTTGTGGTTGGCCGTGTGCGCTCCCACGGCGTGGTTGTCGTTGGAGATCGCTTTCAGCGACCGGTTGCGTCCCTCCATGATGTAGCCGCCCCGGCTGACCGTGAGTTGTTGACCGATGTCATCCCACCCGTTGGTGTCCATGTGGTAGTTCTGGATCGACCGGGACAGCTGGAACGCATGGCTGCGCGACCGGCTGGAGCTGTTGCCGGTGGCGGTGTGGTGCACGACGATCCGGTCCGGCGGAGCGCCGAGCACTCTGGCGTACTGCTTCGGTTTGCGTGCGTTCCAGTCGCCGCGATTGAAGATCCGCGGGCGTGCCGCAGCGAAAGCGCTATCCGCGGTAGCCAAATCGATCGCGCCGCCGAGCAGCACACCACCGGCGGCAAGGGCCGCCCCGTAGAGGACACTCCTGCGCGCTACACCCGCATCAGCCGTGCTCCCGTCGTAACTGCACATACCGGCTTCACCCTTCCTTAGGAGTTTCGGGCTCACCGGAAAAGATAAGTCACATTTTGTGGCCAAAGAGTTACGCGGAAACATCGGCGTGTCGGTCGGATCGTTAACCGGTTCACCGCCTGCGCCCCCGCACGCGGCCGCCGGCGCCCGCGTGCGGCACCGCGGCCCAAGCCTCGGCCAGAGGCAAACGCGAAAGGCCCCGGTCCGTGCGGGGACCGGGGCCTTGTCGGCGGCGCAGGGCGCGGGGTCGGTCAGACGCCGACGACCTGCACAGCGATGGTGGCCGAGACCTCGGGGTGCACTCGGATCTGCACCTTGTGGTCTCCCACCGACTTGATGGGGTTGCGGATCTCGATCCGGCGCTTGTCGACCTCGGGGCCGCCGGCGGCCTTCACGGCCTCGGCGACGTCTGCGGCCGTGACCGAACCGAACAGCCGACCGCCGTCGCCGGCGCGCTGGTTGAGCTTGACGCTCATCGCGTTCAGTCGGCCGGCGACCTGCTGGGCGTCATCCAGGCTGCGGATGTCCCGGGCGGAACGCGCGCGGCGGATGGAGTCGACCTGCTTCTGCCCGCCACGGGTCCACCGGATGGCGAAACCGCGCGGCAGCAGGTAGTTGCGGCCGTAGCCGTCCTTCACCTCGACGACGTCGCCCGGGGCGCCGAGGCCGGTGACCTCTTGGGTCATGATCAGCTTCACGACAAACCTCCCTCGAAAGTCCCCGTTAGCGAGCGGTACTGGTGTAGGGCAGCAGCGCCATCTCGCGGGCGCTCTTGATGGCCGTAGCGACATCACGCTGGTGCTGCGTGCAGTTGCCGGTCACCCGACGGGCGCGGATCTTGCCGCGGTCGGAGATGAACTTGCGCAGCAGGGTGGTGTCTTTGTAGTCGATGTAGGTCAGCTTTTCCTGACAGAACAGGCAAACCTTCTTCTTGGGCTTGCGCGCTGCCGGCTTCGCCATCGTGGTGCTCCTTTGCAAGAAGCCCCGGATCTCCCGGGGATGGTCAATCGGACAGAGTTGGGTGGTTGCGGCGGCGGGCCGTACACACGGCCGCCGCGCCACGCACCCGGAAACGGTGAGCGGTTAGAACGGGGGCTCGTCGGAGAAGCCGCCGCCACCGAAACCGCCGCCGCCACCGCCGCCGGTGGCCCACGGGTCGTCGGCGGGAGGGCCGGAACGGCCGCCCTGGGGGCCACCAAAACCGCCCCCCTGGTTGCCGTAGCCGCCACCTTGGCCTTGACCGCCCTGGCCACCGTAGCCGCCACCGCCGCCGAAACCGCCGCCTTGGCCGCCCTGGCGCTGCACCTTGGCCACCTTGGCGGTGGCGCTGCGCAGTGCGGGGCCGACCTCGTCGACGTCGATCTCGAAGACGGTGCGCTTTTCGCCTTCCTTGGTCTCGAAAGACCGCTGCTTCAGCCGGCCCTGCACGATGACGCGCATGCCGCGCTGCAGGCTCTCGGCGACGTTCTCGGCGTACTGCCGCCACACTGAGCAGCTCAGGAACATCGACTCGCCGTCGCGCCACTCGCTGGTCTGGCGGTCGAAGATTCGCGGGGTGGAGGCGACGCGGAAGTTGGCGACCGCGGCACCGCTGGGGGTGAATCGCAGTTCAGGGTCGTCGACAAGGTTGCCGACGAGCGTGATCTGAGTTTCGCCTGCCATGGATTGGCTCCGGGTTGGGTAGTCGGATCAGGCGTGCGGACGCCGAACACCGGGCGAGTGGGCGCCGGTGGTCGCGGCGGTCCACGGAGCCGCTAGTGCGCCGCGGGCCGCAGGACCTTCGTGCGCAGGACGGCCTCGGTCAGGTTGAGTTGGCGGTCCAACTCCTTGACCGTCGCGGGCTCGGCGGTGAGGTCGATCACGGCGTAGATGCCGTCGGAGTTCTTCGCGATGTCGTAGGAAAGACGGCGCTTTCCCCAGACGTCGACCTTCTCGACCGAACCGCCGTCGTTGCGGACGACCCCCAGGAACTGCTCCAGCGACGGGGAAACCGTGCGCTCGTCGAGACCGGGATCGAGGATGACCATCACTTCGTAACGACGCATGGGCGTTCGTACCTCCTCTGGACTGTTGCGGCCATGGTCTCTCCATGGCAGGAGGGCATTGAGCCAGACAAAAGCAAAGGTTACCAGGCGTCAAGCCGTTGAATCGCCCTTCCGCAGGCAATCCACAACCGTGAGCGCACACAGCGCAGCGACCGCCCCCAGCCGCCCGAGCAGCAGCGGCGCGTAACCCTCGAACGGCAGGCCCGCCGGCGCTTGGGCCGTTGCCGGATCGGCCTGCTCTGCAACGAACAGCAGGTGCTGCCAGATCCCGAAGAAGTAGCCGGCCTCGGCCGCCTGCCACAGGGCGAACACGGCGAACGCGATCGCCGGCCGCACGGCGCGCGGCCAGGCCAGGGCCGCCAGCGGCAGCAGCCACAGCACGAACTGCGGCGACCACACCTTGTTCGTCATCAGGAAGGCCGCCACCACCAGGAACGCCAACTGCTCCAGCGGGGGCCTGCGGCGCGCCAGCACCCCCAGCACCGCGATTCCGGCGCAGGCGGCCACCAGCGTGCCCATGCCGGTTGCGTTGACCAGGTCCAGGTCGGCGGAGTCGAACACGCCGTAGCCGCCCAGGGCGTAGTAGAGCGATCCCCAGTCGGTACCGCGCTCCTGGCTGAACGTGAAGAAGGTCGCCCAATTGTGCGGCGCCACCAGATAGACCGGCAGGTTCACTGCACCCCAGGCCGCCATCGCCGCCGCCAGCATGCGCAGGAAACCGCCTGCGGAGAGCCCGCCCTCGCGCCGCCACAGCTCGCGCAGCACCAGTACGAACAACGGGCCGAACACCAGGAACGGGTAGAACTTCGCGGCCGTCGCCAGACCGATCAGGGCGCCCGCCGCCCACATCCGCCCGTGGGAGTAGCAGACCAGTCCGCCCACCAGCAGGGCCACGGCCAGCAGGTCCCAGTTGATCAGGCCGGTCAGCACCGCCGCCGGCGCGAGCGCAACGAAGCCCCCGGCGAGCAGCGCTGCGCGGGGCCGGAACGGCCGGTCGCCGGGGTCGAGGCCGCCGCGGCCCGCGATGTGGCCGGTGCCCACCACGGCGGCGACCAGGCAGCAGCCCAGCACGGCGGCGGTGGCGTCGAAGTAGGCCAGGGCCCGGCCGAGGCCGTCGGGCAGCCACGAGACCGCGCGCGCCACGGCGTGCATCAGCCCCCCGGTCAGCACCGGGTACTCGGTAGGGACGTCCAGGTAAGGGACGGCGCCGTCGCCGAGCCCGTCGCGGAAGTACAACGGGAAGACGTCGCTGTAGCAGGCGTAGGAGTACTGGCCGCCGTCGACCCACGCGCCGCCGAAGCGGCACGGCCACTTGGCCAGGTAGGCCAGTACCGCCCCCGCAATACCGAGAAGCGCCAGCCACAGGCCGGTACGGCCGGTTGGACCGAGCCGGCCCAATGAGCCGGTCAGCCGGGGAACATGCCGCGGGCCGGCGGCGCGATCGCCGCCGGCCCGCGTTTCAGCGTCCGCCATCAGTTGAACGGGAACCCGGGCTGGTTCTCGGGCCCTTCACCGTCGCCGGGGGACTCCGGCGTTTCCGAATCAGGCGACTCCGGATCGTCCGGGCAGAACATGTCCTCGGGCCGGCACTCCGGGGTCTCGTCACCGCCGGGCTCGGGAGTGTTGGAAGGCGTGGTCGACGGCGTATGCGTCGGCGTGGGCGAGGTGGTGGGAGTTTCCTCCACCTCCTCCTGGGTCTGCGTGGGCGTCGGAGTGGGCGTGGGTCCGTAGCGCTTGGAATCGCCCGAGTAAACCGGGTCCTCGAACTGCTGGACCTCCTTGCCCTCCATCGCCTCGGTCATGAACGCATTCCAGATCTTGGCGGAGGTCGTACCACCGTAGATCGCGTCGACACCGGGAATGACCAGCTTCTTGCCGTCGTCGCGGCTCAGCCCCACCGAGGTCGCCAACTGCGGGGTGAAACCGACGAACCAGGCCGACTTGGCGCTGTTGGAAGTACCGGTCTTGCCGGCCACCGGGCGGTCGGGCAGCGCGGCCGCCTCGCCACCGCCGCCATCGACCACCTGGGTCATCGCGTAGGTGGCGTCGACCGCGGTCTCGTGGCTGAAGGCGCGCGTGCCCTGCTCCAACAGCTCGGCGTCCTTGGGCTCGAGCACCTTGCCCTCGGCGTTGGTCACCTTGGTGACCATGTGCTGGGGAATGTGCACGCCGTCGTTGGCGAACGTGGCGAACCCGCCCGCCTGGTCGACCGCTGAAACCCGGTAGGTACCCAGCGCGATGTTGGGGCCCATCTGCGCGGTCTCGAACTGGTCCTTGCTGACACCGGCGGCGCCGGCGATGTCGACGACCGCCTTCGGGGTGGCCTCGATGGCCAGCTGCACGAAGCTGACGTTGATCGAGTCGGCGGTCGACTTGATCAGGTCGACCTCGCCGTAGTCGACGTTGCTGTCGTTCTGGATCGGCTCGGCGACGCCGGGGAACTCCTGCGGGGAGTCGCCGTTGAAGGTGCTCTTCAACCCGATGCCCTGTTCCAGGCCGGCCGCGAGCACATAGGGCTTGAACGCCGAACCCGCCTGGGCGTCGAGGCTGATCGAGTTGTTCGGATCCGAGGTGAAGTCGGTGCCGCCGTAGAACGCCTTGATTTCGCCCGTCTGCGGCTCGACCGCCGCGAGGTGCTGGACGGTCTCGTCGGGCATGTTGGGCAGTGTCTCGGAGAAGGCCTTGCCTGCGGACTTCATCATCTTCGGGTTGAGGGAGGTCTCAACCGTGTACCCGCCGGTGGACACCTGGCCGGGTTCCAGCCCGTAGCGGTTGGCCAGCTCATCGATGACGGCGGTCATGATGTAGCCCTCTTGGCCCTGGATGTCCTGGCCCGGGTCGTACTTGACCGGCTCGGGGTACTCCAGTTTCTCGGCTTCGGCCTTGGGCATGCCCAACTTGGGGTCGTCCTGATGCATCTCGACCAGGCCATCGCGCGTGTAGTCCCAGCGGTGCTTAAGGTACTTCTCCCACTTCCCGCCTTCTTCCATGTTCTCGAAGTTGCCGGGTTGCTGGATGATGCTGCCGATGAAAACGCCCTCGGCGGCGTTGAGGTCTTGGACATCCTTGCCGAAGTAGGCCTGCGCGGCCGCCTGCACACCGTAGGCCTGGCGGCCGAAGTAAATGGTGTTGAGGTACTTCTCCAGGATCTCGTCGGGGTGCATGACCTGCCCCGCCTTGATCGAGATCATGATCTCGCGCAGCTTCCGGGAGTAGGTGCGCTCCTGGGAGAGGGTGTCGAAGTAGTTGCGCGCCATCTGCTGGGTGATGGTCGAACCGCCGCCCGCCGAGCCCGCGGTCAGCACCGCGCGCATGGTGCCGGAGATCGAGATGCCCGGCTCCTCGTAGAACTTGCGCTGTTCGGCGGCGAGGACACCGTTGACCACGGTCTGCGGAATGTCCTCGCGCTGGACCATCACGCGGTTGACCTCGCCGGTGGTCACTGCTTCCTTGCCGTTGCCGTAGCTGATGCTCGTGGCGGCGAGCATCGCGCTGTCCTGCTGGTCCATCGTGCGCGGGTCGGGGGTGGTGGCATAGACGAAACCCAGCACCGCCACACCGGCCACGAACATGACGCCGCAGGCGATCAGGGCGGGTTTCCACGCCTTGGCGAAGAACCGCTTGACCGGACCGCGGTCGTCGTACTCGTCGCCGTCGCCGTTCTTGGCGGACCTGCGGCGCCCGCCGCCGCTGCCGTGTGCCGACCGGCGCCCGGGCCCGGATTCCGAGCGCGCTCCGTTGCCGGCAGCGCGCCTTCCCCCGCCCTTGCCGCTGCCGCGACCGGGCTCGGAGCGCGACCGGCGGCCGTCGCCCGCGCTTTCGGAGCGGGACCGCCGGGGGCGGTCGTCGTCCCAGAAGCCGCCGTCGTCGCCCTGGCGGCCCCGGCCGCCCCCTGCCGCGGCACCTGCGGCGCTGTCGTTGCCCGGCCTGCGCCGGCCGGCGGCGCGTTCGTCCCCCGCCGGGCCACCGGCCCGGCGCCTGCCGCCGTCGCCGCGTGCGTCGTCGGCCGGGCCACCGGCCCGGCGGCGCCCGCCGGCATTCCGTCGTCTTTCGGTACTCACGCGTCCTCGATTGCTGTTCAGCGGCCGATCGGCCTTACGACTCGGGTAAGTGAGGGGGATGGCCCCGCGCTGAGGGGAATCCGGCCGTTGGATCGAACCGCATCAGTCGGTTTCGGAGGTTCAAGCGCCCGAAATATGGGACGCCCGACTGCCACGGTTGGTTTTCGCCCAACTCCGGATACGTCGTCCTCTGCTTCCTCCTGTCGGCGACCTCTAGGCAAGAATCCCGCGGGGGCGGCCGGGTGGCAGGCCGGATGGCCGCACTCAACGCGCCTGCCGATATCCGGGGTCCGAAATACGGGGGCGGACCACAGGCGCATCGGGCACCCACGGGTAAAGCACCCGTCACGGTAGAGCGAGCCCGCCGCATAGCACAACCCGGGCGTGAGAGTACCGGCCTGCAGGACCCGCGCGGCGGAGCGCGACTACACCGTGTGCACAAGGGACAGAGTACGGTTGCCGCCCCGCCCGCGGGTGGTTTGCCGTGGGTGCGCAGCAGCGGATACGAACACGCAGGTCGCCCCGCTCCACTCTCGGACGCACCGCAGCGGAACGGCCGCGGGGCCGTGTTAGATAGCCGACATAGGGTTGCGTTATATCGGAGCGATATATTTATAAGTAGATAAACCACGCACGGACGCCCCATCGTCCCAGATAGGGGCGCATTCGGGCGCCGCAGCAGCCGTGCCGCGCACCCGTCTGCCGCCGGATCGCGATGTGCAAGCGGGAACAGATCCGGCTCCGGCGCGGCTGACTCCCATAGGTGCAACGGAAGGGAAGGTGCGGGCATGGGTACGGTGCGGACGCGGGTGCTTGAACTCGCCGTCCTCGGGCACCTCGCCAAGGCGCCCATGCACGGCTACGAGCTGCGCAAACGCCTGCACTCCGAACTCGGCGCATTCCACGCCTTCTCCTACGGGTCCCTCTACCCGTGCCTGAAGGCGATGCTGCGCCACGACCTCGTGGCCGCCTCCACCGCCGGCGATACCGGCGTCCGGGGGCGCCGCTCGCGGATCGTGTACCGGCTCACCGAACACGGCCGCGATCGGCTGCGCGATCTCCTCGCCGAAAGCACGCCGGCGGCCACCGACGACGAATGCTTCGGGGTGCACTTCACCCTGTTCGGCCACACCCGCTCCGAGGTACGGCTACGCATCCTCGACGGCCGGCGCGCACGGCTGCTGGAACGGTTGTCCACCCTGCGCGAGCGCCTTGGCGCACAGCTCCACGACCCCTACACCGTTGAATTGGACCGGCATCGGGCAGCGGCGATCGAAAGCGAGGTCGACTGGCTCGATGCCCTCATCCGGCAGGAACGGCAGTGCTTCGAGGGGCCGCCGGACCCCGATCCGGCCATCAGCGGAACCGTCCCGCGCAACAGGGGCGGTCCGCCGCACACCGACAACCGGCGCTAGCCGGGGCGGTTCGGCCGCCGACAGGCCGGCGCGCATGCGCGCCGCAACAATCCCAGTCAGCAACGAAAAAGGAGCAAGGACCAATGGGTTCGGTACGTGTAGCCGTCGTCGGTGTCGGAAACTGCGCGGCGTCGCTCGTCCAGGGCGTCCACTATTACGCAGACGCCGACCCCGAGACCCGGGTCCCCGGCCTCATGCATGTGCAGTTCGGCTCCTACCACGTGCGCGATATCGAGTTCGTCGCCGCGTTCGACGTCGACGCGAAGAAGGTCGGCCACGACCTTGCCGACGCCATAGCCGCGAGCGAGAACAACACGATCAAGATCTGCGACGTGCCGCCGACCGGGGTCACTGTGCAGCGCGGCCCCACCTACGACGGGCTGGGCCTGTACTACCGCGAGACCATCGAGGAGTCCACCGATGACGCCGTCGACGTGGTCGCCGCGCTCAAGGCGTCCCGCGCCGACGTGCTGGTCTCCTATCTCCCGGTGGGCTCGGAGGAGGCAGACCACTTCTACGCCCAATGCGCGATCGATGCCGGGGTCGCGTTCGTCAACGCGCTGCCCGTCTTCATCGCCTCCGACCCCGAATGGGCCGACAAGTTCACCCAGGCCGGCGTGCCGATCGTGGGCGACGACATCAAATCCCAGATCGGCGCGACCATAACGCACCGGGTGCTGTCCAAGCTGTTCGAGGACCGCGGGGTGGTGGTCGACCGCACCTACCAGCTCAACTTCGGCGGCAACATGGACTTCATGAACATGCTGGAGCGCGAGCGGCTGGAGTCCAAAAAGGTCTCCAAGACCCGGTCGGTCACCTCGCAGATCCCGCACGAGCTCAAGGCGGGCTCGGTGCACATCGGCCCGTCCGACCACGTGCCGTGGCTGGACGACCGCAAGTGGGCCTACATCCGCCTTGAGGCGCGCGCCTTCGGCGACGTGCCGCTGAACCTGGAGTACAAGCTGGAGGTGTGGGACTCCCCCAACTCCGCCGGCATCATCATCGATGCGCTCCGCGCCGCGAAGATCGCCAAGGACCGCGGCATCGGCGGCCCCATCCTGTCGGCGTCCTCCTACTTCATGAAGTCCCCGCCCGAGCAGCACAGCGACAGCGACGGCCACACCCTGGTCGAGCAGTTCATCGCGGGCGAGGTCGACCGCTAGGCGATCCCGGCCACCGGGCAGCCCCTGCAGCCGGTCCCAACGGAGCGGAGGACCGGCTGCAGGGCGGGCGCGGCCCCGGTGCGCCTTCCCACCGCGGGCGGCGGCCGGGTTCGGCCGCCGCCACCGGCGCAGGCGGGAATCCGGCCATAATGGCCCTCCCACCACAGCCGATCCGGGCAGATCGCCCGGGCAGGGCAAGGAGCCTCGATGAGCTACCCCCAGGACCCCGGTCGGCCCCCGCCTCCGGGGCCGCAGGGACCGTGGCAGCCCCCGGCGCCGGGCCCCGGCGGTCCCCCGCCCCCCGGTTGGCAGCCGCCTGCCGGTCCCGGCGGTTACGGCCCGCCGCCCGGGCAGCCCTCAGGCCACCCGGGCGCGACCAACAGCCCCTATCCCCCGGCACCGGGCGGACGCCCTCCGGGAGGCGGGGGCAATGTCGGGCTGGTCCTGGTCATCGCATGCGTCTTCCTGGCCATCCTGGTCGTGGTGGCCGGTGTGGGCCTGTGGCTGTGGAGCGGTTCGGGCGGCTCGGCGGGGGCGTCCGGCGAACAGGGGGCCGACACAGGCGGTGTCCAGGCGCAGTACCAGGGCACCTGGGACGGTGACCTGGACCAGCACGACTCCGCCGGCAACTACACGAGCACCTGGTCGCTCACGGTCGACATCGAGGGCAACACCATCTCGGCCGAGGAGTACGGGCTCATGGGCAGCGAGGACAGCCGCTGCACCTGGGAGATCCAGAACGCCCAGGCCTCGGAGTCGTCGCTGACGTTTTCCTACACGGTGGCCGACGATCCCGACTGCGCCGACAACGGCGATGTCACGCTGACACCCACCGGCGACGGCGATCTCGCCGTCGAGGTCAGCAGCATGCTCAGTAGCGGCGAGAACATCTCGACCGGCACGCTTACACACCCGTAGGCACCGATGGCCCCGCCTGTGCTTCCACCGCGGCCGACCGCATGTCGCGGGTCGGCCGCGGTTGTTTCACGTGGAACACGCGGTCGGCCACAGCCTGCGACGGCCGCGCGCACGGCCGCGTACTGGACGGTGCCCGCCCGCGCGCCGCGCTGGACGGGGTGGCCTTCCGGCGCACCGCCGCGGCCGCCAGCCGCCTACTGGAGCCCGCGGCGCTACTGCGCAGTGTCGGAGTCGCCGGTGTCCTGGAGGTGGCGCTGGGCCCAGGCGCGGAGTTCGGCGGCAGCGGCCTCCTTGTCCATCGGGCCGTTCTCCAGGCGCAGTTCCAGCAGGAACCGCCAGGCCTTGCCGATCATCGGGCCGGGGCCGATGTCGAGGATCTGCTGGATCTCGTTGCCGTTGAGGTCCGGGCGGACCTTGTCGAGTTCCTCTTCCTCAGCGAGGCGCTCGATGCGGTGCTCGATGTCGTCGTAGGCCCGGGCGAGTGCGGCGGCCTTGCGGCGGTTGCGCGTGGTGCAGTCGGCCCGGGTGAGCACGTGCAGGCGCTGCAGCTGGTCGCCGGCGTCGCGCGCATAGCGGCGCACTGCGGAGTCGGTCCACTCGCCCTTGCCGTAACCGTGGAAGCGCAGGTGCAGCGCCACCAGCTTGCCGACATCGCTCACGACGTCCTTGGAAAAGCGCAGCGCACTGAGGCGGCTCTTGGCCATCGACGCGCCCACGACCTCGTGGTGGTGGAACGTGACCCGGCCGCCGGATTCAAAGGCGCGGGTCTTGGGCTTGCCGATGTCGTGCAGCAGCGCCGCCAGCCGCAGGACGAGGTCGGGCTGCATGCCGCGTTCGCGCTCAAGGTCGATGGCCTGGTCGAGCACTGTCAGCGAGTGGTCGTAGACGTCCTTGTGGCGGTGGTGTTCGTCGATCTCCAGCCGCATGCGCGGTAGCTCGGGAAGCACATGGGCGGCAAGGCCGAGGTCGACCATGAGCTCGACCCCGGTACGGGGCGCGGCACTGAGCAAGAGCTTGGTGAGCTCGTCGCGGATGCGCTCGACCGAAACGATGGCCAGCCGGTCGGCCATGTGCACGGCGGCCTCGCGGACCTCGGGTGCCGGGGTGAGGCCCAGTTGGGCGGCGAACCGCACCGCGCGCATGATGCGCAGCGGGTCGTCGTTGAAGGAGTTCTCGGGCTTTCCCGGTGTGCGCAGCCGGCCCGACTTGAGGTCGGCCAGCCCGCCGAACGGGTCGACGAACTCGCGCCCGGGCAGCCGGACCGCCATGGCGTTGACCGTGAAGTCGCGCCGCAGGAGGTCGTCGTAGAGGGAGGTGCCGTAGTGGACCTCGGGCTTGCGGGACTTGGGCTGGTAGACATCGCTGCGGTAGGTGGTGATCTCAAGCTGCAGGCCGCCCTTGCGCAGCCCCACCGTGCCGAAGTCGATGCCCACGGTCCACACGGCATCGGCCCAGTCCTCGACCAGCGAGAGGATGGTCTGCGGTACGGCATCGGTGGTGAGGTCGAAATCGTTCACTGGGCGGCCGAGCAGGGCGTCGCGGACGGGCCCGCCCACCAGCGCGAGTTCGTGCCCGCCGGCGGAAAACCGTTCTCCGAGCTCCTGGGCGACGGAGTCGATGGAGCTGAAGAGTTCGGCTATGGCCGACCGCTGTTCGCCGGTGAGGTCACCGGGTGCGGTCGGCGCAGCCCTGTTCGCGGGTTCGCGAGGGGATTCGCCTGGAAGCGCTGTGTTCGGCACACCACCAGAGAGTAGGTGGCGGCACCGGGTGTTGCGAAATCGGCGGGCGCCCTGTGCACAAGGCCGGGCCCGGCCCCGGGTCGGCGGGCGCGGTCTGGGACGCCCCGCGCGTTCCATTCCGCCATGCCCGTAATGCAACGGAGCGCGCCCGGTGAAGCGGTATCGTGCTCACCAGTCCGCCGCGATTCCTGCTTGCTCCGGGCGGGTATCCGCGCGACTCGCGAGACCGCGGCGTCCAATATTCGTGCTCAATCCCCCGCGGGCCATTGTCAACCTGACACGGAAGACCTTCTGGCGTGCGTCGAATCGTACACATCGGGGCGGTCGTAGCCACGACCGCCGCCATCATCCCGGCTATGGCCGCGTTCAACCCTGCCCTGGCCCCGGTCGTCGCCGAACCCGGCGACGACGGCGCCGACAGCGCTCCGCTGATCGTCGAGGAGATCACGCCGAAATCCATCGGCGAGAACAGCGACATCCGCATCAGCGGCCGGGTCACCAACACCACCGACAGCGAGCTCGGTGGCATCAGTGTGCGATTCCGCTACTCGTCGTCCCCGTTCAGCGCGCGCTCCGAACTCGACGATTTCGCCTCCGGCGACGGCATCCGCCCCGAGACCGAAGCCGCCGAGGTCGAACTCGACGGCCCGCTCAAGCCCGGCGCCTCCACCGAGTACACCCTGCAAGCCGACGCGTCGGACCTCGCCATGTCCTCCTGGGGCGTCTACCCGCTGACCGTCGAGGCGCTCGACGGCTCCGGCGGCAACCTGGGCAAGCAGCGCACGTTCCTGCCCTTCCGGGGCGGCTCCGCCAACCCGCCCCCGGTCGACATCGCCTGGGTGTGGCCGCTGATGGACCGGCCGCACCGCGCCTACGACAACACCTTCCTGGACGAAACGCTGCCGGAGAGCCTCGGCCCCGACGGGCGCCTCGGCCGGCTGCTGACCATCGGGGCCCAAGACGACGAAGTGTCCCTGGATCCGGAGGCCCCCGAGGCCCCGGCCGAGGAGGTGTCGCCGTCCCCGCCGGAAACCCCGCCCTCCACGTCGCCGTCGGCGTCCGCGGACGCATCAGCGGGCGGCGCCGGCGACCAGCAAGGCGACCAGGGCTCCGGCTCGGCGCAGGACTCCGGTTCCGCCACGGCCGAGGATTCCGGCGTACCCGTCACCTGGGCCGTCGACCCGGGGCTGCTCGCCGACATCCAACGCCTCACCTCCCCCTACAAGGTGGTCGACGAACCGGCGGCCGGCAGCGGCAGCGGTAACGGCGGCACGGCCGACGACTCCGGGATCGCCACCGCCTCCGCAGGGGCGAGCCCCAACGCGCGGATCTGGCTCGACCAGGCCCGGGCGGCACTCGCCGAGGACCCGCTGGTGACCACGCCCTACGCCTCCGCCGACATCGCCGCGCTACTGCGCCACGACCTGGGCGACGACGCCGACGCCGCGGTCTCGGTGGGCCGCGAAACCACCGAACAGGTGCTGGGGCGCTCGGTCGACGAGACTGTCGCCCTGCCCGAGGGCGGGCTGATGAACACCGACACCCGCGAGTTCTTCCAGCGCCACGGCGCAAGCACGTTCGTGCTGCGCGACCGGGCAATGCCCGCGCAGCCCGGGGTCGATTACACCCCCACCGCCGAGGCCCCGCTGCCGTTGGGCAAGGGCGAGCACGGCACGGCGCTGGTGGCCGACAGCGGGTTGGCCAAGGTGCTGCGCCAGGACACCGCAGCGCCCGGCGAGTCAACGCTGGCCCAGCAGCGCTTCGCCGCCGAGACCGCGATGATCGCGGGCGAGGACCCCGGGTTCGGGCGCACCCTGCTCGCCTACCCCTCCTCCGACTGGGATCCCGACGCGGACTTCGCCCAGGGCGTGCTGGAAGCGAGCGACTCCTTGCCCTGGCTGGAGCCGGTGGAGCTGTCCGATGCCCGGCCCGAGGACGGCGCCCAGAGCGAGGACCGCGAAAGCCTCACGTACCCCAAGAGCGGCACCCGCTCCGAACTGGACGGGTCCTACCTGGACAAGATCGAGGACGTGCGCGGCCGGGTCCGGCTGTTCAACAGCATCCTCGTCGACGGCGGCGACCCGTTCCGCCCGGCCATCCTGCGGCTGGAGTCGGCCGCCTGGCGGCGCAAGAACGAATCGGCGCGGCCGGCCCGCGCACTGGTCGACCAGGCCGTCGAGCGGCACATGAACAAGGTCCGCATCAGCCCCACCGAGCCGGTGACACTGGCCAGTGCGACCGGCACCATCGGGGTCCTGATCGCCAACGACCTGAAGAACCACACGGTCCGGGTGAACCTATCGCTGCTCTCGGGCAACCCCGAGCGCCTGTCGATCGGCAACTACAAGGACACCATCGAGATCGGGCCGGGCGCCAAGACGACCGTCTACGTGCCGTTGTCGGCGCGCGTCAACGGCCGCACCATGATCCAGATGAACCTGCACAACCTCAGCGGAGAACCGATCTCCGAGGTGCAGTACCTGTCGGTGAACGCCACCGGTATGGGCTCCCAGGCGCTGGTCATCAGCGGTCTCGGCGCCCTCGTGCTCGTCGTGGCGCTGGCTCCGCGCGCACTGCGCAAGTGGGCCCGCAACCGGTCGGGCGGCGAGTCCGCGGCCGCGGCCGGCGCGGAGCCCGCTGAGGACGGCGGGGGCACGCAGGAGCCCGCTGGAGACTCCGCTGAGACACCGGGCGCAGATGGCGACTCGGCGGCCGGGATGCAGCACAATGAGGGGGAATCCACGAGTTCCCCGTCGGCCGACGGTTCCGCCTCCGCGCCGCCGGAAGAGGGCGAGGACCCCTCCGACGGCTCCGGCGCCGGGCGCTAACCCGCCCGGTCGGCCCGCCCGGCCCACTTCCGCCTCGCCAAAGTCACGTATCCGAAGGGAGCCGTCTGTGGCCACCGAGACCACCAGCGGCAGCGACGACCCCTCCAGCGGCCGCAGCGCCGGCCCAGCGGGCACGGCGCACGATGAGCCCGGGCTGGCGCGGACCGATGGCGGCCCGGACAACGCCGCACCTGAAAGCGGCGAACCGGCCGACGGGGGCGACGGGGCCGAGCCCGCCGACGATGCCGAGGGCGCCGAAAAGGGCGGTTCCGGAGGCATGATGCGCTCCAGCGCCATCATGGCCGCGGGCACCATGGTCTCGCGTGTCACCGGCTTCGTAAAAGCGGTCGTCATCGCGGCGGCGCTGGGCACCCAACTGCTGGGCGACGCCTACCAGACCGCCCAGACCATCCCGTTCATCATCAACGACCTGCTGATCGGCGGGCTCATCGCCAGCGTCCTGGTTCCGCTGCTGGTGAAGCGGCGCATGAGCGACGCCGACGGCGGTGTGCGGACCGAGGACCGGCTGTTCACCTCCGCCGTGCTGGTGCTGTTGGCGGTGACCACCGCCGCGATCCTCGCCGCCGAACCGCTCATCGGCCTCTACCTGGGCGACTCCGCGCCGCGCCAGGCCGAAGTGTCGGTGTACCTGGCGCGCTTCCTGCTGGCCCAGATCTTCTTCGTGGGGCTGAGCGGGCTGATCAGCGGCATGCTCAACACCCGCAACCGGTTCGGCGCGCCGGTGTGGGCCCCGGTGCTGAACAACCTGGTCATCATCACCGTGGGCGGGCTTTTCCTGTGGGTCGCCGGAGCCGGGCGCACCGTCGACAGCGTCACGCAGGGCGAACTGGTCCTGCTGGGCGCCGGCACCTCGGCCGGCATGGCCGTGCAGACCGCGGTGCTGATCGCGGCGCTGTGGCGTACGGGCTTCCGCTGGCGCCCCCGGCTGGACCTGCGCGGTTCGGGCCTGGGCGAGGCGATGCGCAGCGCCGGGTGGATGTTCGTCTACACGCTGATGACCCAGTTGGGCCTGCTGATCACCGCCAACGTGGTCAACCGCGCCGGCGCCGCCAGCGTCCGGGGCGGCTACGAGGTAGGCGCCGGGCTGACCGCCTACAACTTCGCCTACACGCTGTTCCAGTTGCCCTACGCCGTCATCGCGGTCTCGCTGATCACCGTGCTGCTGCCGCGGATGAGCGCCCACGCCGCCGAACAGCGCTGGGACGAGGTCCGCGCCGGGTTCTCCCGCACGCTGCGGATCTCGGCACTGGTGCTGGTGCCGCTGGGCCTGGCGCTGGCGATCTACGCGGTGCCGGTGGCGACCCTGGTCTTCGCGCGCGGCAACACGTCGGCGGGCGACGCGGCCACCATCGGCGCGGTGCTGTGTGCCATGGCGCTGGGCCTGGTCCCGTTCACCGTCTTCCAGCTGATGCTGCGGGTCTTCTACGCGATGAGCGACACCCGCACGCCGGCGCTGATCAGCATTTCCAACGTCACGGTGCACGGTGTACTGGCTTTCCTCGCCTTCATGCTGCTGCCGCCCAACCTCGTCGTCGTGGGGGTGGCCGCCGGGTTCATGCTCTCGTTCGTTTCGGGGCTGACCATCGCCGGTTTCATCCTCAGCCGCCGCCTCGGCGGGCTTGACGGGCGGCGCATCGGTGCAACATTGTTGCGGCTGCACGCGGCCGCAGTCCCCAGCGCCGCCGTTGGCGGGGGTGTCCTGTGGCTCTTCAGCACCTGGTTCGGCGCGGGCCTCGCGACCAACATCGGCGCTCCGCTCGTCGGCTGCCTGGCGGGAGCGCTGCTGTTCGTGCTCTGCGCGAAACCGCTGGTGCCGGAGTTGTCGGATGCGATGCAGCTCGTACGCACACGCCTGCGGAGGTAGCAGGTAGCACTGCGCTCAGCGGCCCCCTGCCACCGCGGCCGCCCCGCCTCTGCCCCCCGCTTGCGGCCCCCGCCGCCTTACGAGGAAGCACCAGCAAGATGACCCAACCGGTGGCCGACGACCAGCCCGGCGAACGGCACGCCGGCGGGCCCGCAGGTTCCGCCGCCGCGGTACGCAGGCGCCGCCTCGTGTTGCCGGAGGAGGTGCTCGACGCGGTCGAGCACACCGAGCCGGACACCGAACCCGAGCCCGGTCTGCACACCGCCCACGATCCCTCCGACTACGGCGACCTGGGCACGGCCGACCGCCCCGGCGAAGAGGGCAACGAGATCGGCGGGGCCGCGCACACCGCTCCGGACAGCCTGGCGCGCTCCAGCGCGATCATGGCGGCGGGCACGGTCGTTTCGCGCGCCACAGGGTTCATCCGCACGATCGTGCTCGCCGCGGCGCTGGGCACCCAGCTGTTGGGCGACGCCTACCAGACGGCGAACATGGTCCCGTTCGCCGTCTACGACCTGTTGATCGGGGGTCTGCTCGCCAGCGTCTTCGTACCGTTCCTGGTCAAGCGCAAAAAGCGCGACGCCGACGGCGGAACAGCCACCGAACAGCGGCTGTTCACGGTCATCCTGCTGGTGCTGGGTGTGATCACGCTGGCCGCCATCGCGGCGGCGGAGCTGCTGATCCACCTCTACGCCGGCGAGTTCACCGGTCCCCAGCACGAGGCGGCCACGCTGCTCGCGCGGTTCCTGCTGGGCCAGATCTTCTTCATCGGTGCCAGCGGTATCGCCAGCGCCATGCTGAACAGCCGCAACAAATTCGGCGCCCCGATGTGGGCGCCGGTTCTGAACAACCTGGTGATCATCTCCGTCGGGGTGATGTTCCTGTTGATCACCGGGACCGGCACGACCCCGGAGTCGGTTTCCGCCGGCCAGCTGACCCTGCTGGGACTGGGGACCACGCTCGGCCAGGTGCTGCAGGCGCTGGTGCTGGTGTGGGCGCTGTTCGCCGCCGGGTTCCGCTGGCGGCCGCGGCTGGACCTGCGCGGTTCGGGCCTGGGCGAGGCTGTGCGCACGGCCGCGTGGATGATGCTCTACGTCGGTGTGGCCCAGGCGGGCCTGCTGGTGACGACCAACGTGGCGACCCGCGCCGGGGTGTACGCGTCCCAAGCGGGCGGATCCGCCGCGGGAGCGGGTATCACCGCGTACCAGTACGCTTCCATGCTCTTCCAGCTGCCCTACGCCATCATCGCGGTCTCGGTGATCACGGCGCTGCTGCCGCGGATGAGCGCACACGTCGCCGACGGGCGCAAGGACCTGGTGCGCTCGGACTTCTCCCGCGGGCTGCGGTTGTCGGCCGTGCTGATCGTGCCGCTGTCGGCCGCGATGGTGGTCTTCGCGATCCCCTTCTGCGTGCTGATCTACGCCAACGGCAGCACCTCGACCGAGGATGCCGCGGCCATCGGGCGGATCCTGATGGTGTTCGCGGTAATGCTGATCCCGTTCACGCTGTTCCAGCTGCTGATGCGGGTGTACTACGCGCTGGGCGACACCAAGACCCCGTCGCTGATCGCGCTGCCGGCCGAGGCCGCGCACGCCGCACTCGCCATCGCCCTGCTGTTCACCGCGCCGCCGCAGCTCGTGGTGGTGCTCCTGCCGACCGCCTACGGCCTGTACTACGTGGTCGGATCCGCCCTCGCCTGGCGCGGCTTGCGCGCCAGGATGAACGGGCTGGACGGCCGGCGGATCCTGCGCACATTGCTGCTGCTGTACGCGGCCGCCATCCCCAGCGCGGTGTTCGGCCTTGCGATGGTGCTGGCCTTCGGTGTCCTACCAGGGACGGTCATCCCGTCTCTGCTGGGCATGGCCGCAGGCGGCTCGGTGGGAGCCGTCCTCTTCGTTCTCGTGGCCAAGCGCCTCGGTGTGGCAGAAGTCACAACCTTCTTGGACATGGTGCGCAGCCGCCTGCTGCGTCGCTGATCACCAGGCGGACATGACCCTGCGTAATTGACATAAGGACCCAAATGCTCGCTCATCCGCCCACACCTGTCCACCGAAGGCACCACCGAAGCGTCCTAGCATGGAGCGGCAGTTCTATGCCGTTGCCCACGAGTTTTCTGAGCTGCCCGAAGGGAGGTTGGGGACAGACACCGACACGGCCGGACCCACCCCGAGCCCGGCCCGACCGGCTGCTCCCGGTACGGGTGGCGCCCTTCGGCCGTCGCGTCCGTCACTGCCGGCATGAGCACCTTCATGATTGAGCCAGGCGCCCGTCTCGCCGGCCGCTACCGACTCGACAGCCAGGTAAGCCAGACCGCGGGTGCGACCCTGTGGAAGGCCACCGACGAAACCCTCGCCCGCCTCGTCGCCGTATGGACCTTCGCCGACGAGTTCCCGTACACGAGCGAGGCCGTCCGGGCCGCACGGGCCACCAGCCGCATCGCCGACTCCCGTGTCACGCAGGTGTTCGACGCCGACGACAGCGGCGCCGCCCCCTACGTCGTAGAGGAATGGGTGGCCGGGCAGTCGCTGGCCGAACTCCTCGCTCAGGGACCGCTGCCCGCCGAACGCGCCGCCGGCCTGATCGCCGAGGCGGCCGAGACCCTGGCCACCGCGCACCAAGCGGGCCTGTACCACCTCAACCTGACCCCCGGAAAGCTCATCTGGAGCCTCGGGGGCGCGGTCAAGGTCACCGGCATCGGCATCGACTCCGCGCTGCGCGGCGCCGGCGCCGACAATCCCGCCACGGCCGACGCCCAAGGGTTGGGCAAGCTGCTGTACGCGGCGCTGACCGCCCACTGGCCCGACCAGGCCCGCAACGGGCTCCCGGCCGCGCCGCTGGTCGGCGGCACCCCGTGCCAGCCCAACCAACTGCAGCCGGGGGTCTCGCAGTACCTCAACGACCTCGTCTGCCGTACCGCGTTCCTCGCACCGCTGCAGGGCGGCCCCCTCACCAACGCCCGCGGGATCGCCGACGCGCTGGCCAGCGTCCCGCGCATGGTCCCGCTCCCGGGCACCCCGCCCAACGCGCCGGTCGCGCCCCAACCCGCCCGCGGCACCTCGCGGCGCTCCGGCGAGTTCCAGGCCGCGCCGCAGCCGCCGGAACAGCCCCAGCGCCAAGCCCAGCAGCGCCAGGCACCGCCGACCCAGCGGCGCCGCGGCAGAACCAGCGGCGAAACCACCGCGCTCACCCGGGCCCTGGTCGGTGCCCTGGCCCTGGTCGTGTTCATCGGGGTCGTCGTGGTCGCCTGGAACATCGGCACCAGCATGAGCGGACCGGGCACCGACCAGGACAACACCCAGCCCACCGGAGGCGGCGGCGAAGAGGAAGCTCCCGAACTCAGCGCACTCGAACCCGATTCGGCCAACGGGTTCGACCCGATGGGCAACGACGGCGACGAGCACAACGACGAAGCCGACCTGGCCATCGACGGGCAGCCCACCACGGGCTGGAACACCCAGGGCTACAACAGCGCCGACCTCGGCGGCCTGAAACCGGGCGTAGGGCTCATCCTCGACCTCGGCCAAGCCGCCGAACTCCACGAAGTCTCGCTCAACCTGGGTACCGGGCCCGCTGATGTGGAGATCCTCGTAGGCGACTCCACCGACCCCGCCGACCTCGGTGTGGAGGGGTCACCCGCTGCAGCGCAGAGCGGCGTCAACGGCGAAACCGATATTGAACTGGATGAGCCTGCCGAAGGACGCTATGTCGTCGTATGGTTCACTAGTCTGCCCCAGGACGGCGGAAGGTACCGGGGAACCGTCAACGAGGTCGAGCTGCGCGGGAAAACGTGACTACGGTGATTGACGCGGTTCAGGAGCTACCCGATAGGGAGCTGTTGTCCAGGCACGCTCAAGGCGACGACCATGCCTTCGGCGAGCTGGTCCGGCGCCACCGCGAACGCATGTGGGCTGTCGCGATCCGCGTCCTCGGCGACTCCGAAGAGGCCGCCGACGCCCTGCAGGACGCCTTCCTCTCCGCGTTCCGCGGCGCCCACCGCTTCCGCGGCGAAGCCCAGGTCAGCACGTGGCTGCACCGCATCGTCATCAACGCCTGCCACGACCGCATGCGCCGCAAGATGGTCCGCCCGGCGGTACCCACCGACGACGCCACGCTCGACGTGATCTCCAACGAACGCACCAAGGCCGCCACCCCCGACCCCACCGGCAGCAGCGACTCCGCCATGGACGTCCACTCCGCGCTGGAAAAGCTGCCCACCGAGCAGCGGTTGGCGCTGGTCCTGGTCGACATGATCGGCTACCGCGTCGACGAGGCGGCCGAAATCCTCGAAGTAGCGCCCGGAACGGTGAAAAGCCGCTGTGCGCGCGGCCGCGCGAGACTTCTTCCACATCTCGCGCATCTGCGGAACCCTGAGCGAGCCCGAGACGTCACATCTCCGAGAGGAGGTGACAGGGCATCGTGACGTCTCATGTGGACGCGGAGACTCTCGCCTTGTCGGCCGAAGGGCTGCTGGAGGACACCGAAGAGAGCACCGTCCAACAGCACATGGCCGAGTGCACGGCCTGCGCCGCGCAGCAGGCGCAATTGGCCGATGTCACACAGGCCTTGGCCGACTTTTCCGCGCCCCCGCTCCCCGACTCCATCGCGGCCCGCCTTGACGACGCGGTGCGGGCCGAGGTCGAAACCCGCCGGTCCGATTCCGGCAGCGGCGGCCCCGACCCTTCCGACCACTCCAGCACCTCCGGCGCCGCGCCCGGGCCGCCGGCCAATGTCGTCCCGATCCGCCGCAGGTTCGGGTCGTCGAACCGGTGGATCAACTACCTGGCACTCGCTGCGGCCGCGGTCGTGGTCGTCGGCGGCGGCAGTGCCGTGGTACGCAACCTCACCTCCGGCGAGACCGGGGGCGCGCCGCCCCACCTCGCCGGGCCGGACAGCGATTCGGCCGGCTCCGCCGCGCAGAGCGACACCGCACTGGGCTACCAGCCGCTGGTCATCGAAAGCGGAACCGTCTATACCCGCGGCCAACTCGACCAGCAGGCCGCGGCCGTTCTCGACGAAGCCGACCCGATGGCCCCTGAAGGCGCCCAGGGCAACGCTGACGGCCCCGGAAAGGCTGAGCGACCCGATCCATCGGAGGTCCCTTCCGATGTCTCATCGTGCGTTCAGGAGCTCGCCGGCGAATCCGGCGACCGCCCGATGCTGATCGACTTCGCGGAGTTCTCCACCGCCGACACCGCAGGCAAGGCCTGGGTCATGTACTACGGTGCCCGCCCCGGCAGCGAGGCCCAGGAGTCCTACGACGTGGTGGTCGTCTCGCCCGACTGCGTCGAGGGCGGCAAGGCGCAGGACGCCGTATTGGCGCGCGCGACCGTTCCCGCCCCCTGACCTCCGGCCGGCCGCCGCCGGCACCCGGTCCTTGAGCCCCCGCGCAACCGCTTCCGTTGCGCGGGGGCCGTTTGCGTGTGCGGCCCGCTGCCGGTGCCCCACCCGCGCGGCCCGGTTGCCGGCCGGGGCACGCCGCGCCTGCGGCAAGCGGATCAAATCCCGGTTTCCGCCCGCCGGATGTTCCAGGTTCCGCAGGGCCGGGGCCGGGGACCGTACGGAAAGGGCGACTCGCCGACAGATCGGCAGGTCGACACGGCTCCGGCACCCGGCGGGAATTGCCCGGGCCTACCATCTGTTGGGACAGACGACTTTCACCGCGGGCAGCAGCCAGCGTCCTGCCCGCCGAACCGACCGGAGGGCGACGATCGTGAGCGACGTCCGCAATGTAATCATCATCGGATCGGGTCCAGCGGGTTATACCGCGGCCGTTTATGCCGCCCGCGCCGAACTCCGCCCCCTGGTGTTCGAGGGTTCGATCACCGCCGGCGGCGCTCTGATGAACACCACCGACGTCGAGAACTTTCCCGGGTTCCCCGACGGCGTAATGGGTCCTGACCTCATGGACAACCTGCGCAAGCAGGCCGAGCGCTTCGGCGCCGAACTCGTGGCCGACGACGCCACCGAGGTCGACCTCACCGCCAGCCCCAAGGTGGTCAAGGTCGGCAACGACACCCACTACGCCCACACGGTGATCGTCGCCACCGGTTCGGGCTACCGCAAGCTCGGCGTACCCGGCGAGGAAGAGTTCTCCGGCCGCGGCACCTCCTGGTGCGCGACCTGCGACGGTTTCTTCTTCCGCGACCAGGACATCGCCGTCGTCGGCGGCGGCGACACCGCCATGGAAGAAGCCACCTTCCTCACCCGCTTCGCGCGCTCGGTCACCATCGTCCACCGCCGGGGCGAACTCCGCGCCAGCAAGATCATGCAGGAGCGCGCCTTCAACAACGAGAAGATCAGCTTCCTGTGGAACACCGAGGTGACCGAGGTCGTCGGCGACGCCAAGGTCTCCGCACTGCAGCTGCGCAACACGGTCACCGGCGACGAAAGCAAGCTCGACGTCACCGGCCTGTTCATCGCGATCGGCCACGACCCGCGGGTGGAGCTCTTCCAGAACCAGCTCGACTTCGACTCTGAGGGCTACCTCGCGGTCGACGCCCCCAGTACGCGCACCAACATCCCCGGCGTTTTCGCCGCCGGCGACGTCGTCGACCACAACTACCGCCAGGCGGTCACCGCCGCCGGCACCGGATGCGCCGCAGCACTCGACGCGGAACGCTACCTGGCCGACCAGGGGCACTAAACCGCGCTCCCCTGCGCCGCGCCGACCCAGCCCGGTGCGCGACGCGCCACCACTGCTTTTGTGACCACGCGACCATTAGCGATGATCGATGAGGAGTCCTCCATGACTGATCTGAAGAAAGTGACCGACAGCAGCTTCGAGTCGGATGTACTGCAGAGCGACAAGCCGGTGCTGGTCGACTTCTGGGCGGAGTGGTGCGGTCCCTGCCGCCAGGTCGCACCCATCCTTGAGGAGATCGCCCGCGATCACGGCGACAAGCTCGAGATCGTCAAGCTGAACACCGACGAGAACCCGAACACCTCGCGCGAGGCCGGCGTCATGTCGATTCCGATGATGAACGTCTACCAGAACGGCGAGGTCGTCAAGCAGATCCGCGGCGCCAAGCCCAAGCGCAAGCTGCTGCAGGACCTCGAAGAGTTCATCGGCTGACAGCTGGACCGGGCGGTTGCCGCGGCAGTGTTTCACGTGAAACGGTGCCGCCGTGCAGCCGGCAAGCCCAGGTAATCCCAATAAGCAGCGGCCCCGAGACCCAGTGTTCTCGGGGCCGCTGCTGTGTGCTGTGCTCTGTCCCGGCCGGTACTGCCGCATCCGCGCCGTACCGCATGCGCACCCGGCGATGACCGGCCGCCCGGCCTGCTTGTCGACATGTAGCGACGCATACTTGCCGATACCTACTGCCGCCCGCCGGCACCTAATCGCCGCTTGCTGACACCTACTTCCCTGCCGCCACATGGCGACGAGTCGACAAAGCGGCTGGGCGACCTACCGTTATTCTTCGCCCGTACCCGGCGCCATCGCCGCGATGATGCGCTCCAGATCCTCCTTGGTCGCGAACTCAACGACGATCTTGCCCTTGTTGCGGCCCTGGTTGATCTTTACCCGGGTGTCGAACACGTCGGACAGCCGGCGCGACCACTCCTCCATCTCCGGGCTGGGGCCGCTGCGTGCCGGTGAGCGGCGCGGCGCTGCACGTTTGTCGTCGGTCTCGCCCAGGGTGATGATCTCTTCCAGCGCCCGGACCGAGAGGCCTTCCTCCACGATGCGGCGCGCCAGGCGGTCCTGGGTCTCCGACTCCTCCACGGACAGCAGTGCCCGCGCATGTCCGGCGCTGAGCACGCCTGCGGCAACGCGCCGCTGCACCGAGGGAGACAGGTTCAGCAGACGCAGCGTGTTCGTGATGTGCGGGCGGGACCGGCCGATCCGCTTGGCGAGTTCGTCGTGGGTGGCGCCGAAGTCGTCGAGCAGCTGCTGATAGGCGGCGGCCTCTTCCAGTGGATTCAGCTGCTGGCGGTGCAGGTTCTCCAGCAATGCATCGCGCAACAGTTCGTCGTCGCCGGTTTCGCGGACGATCGCCGGGATGCGCTCCAGACCGACTTCCTTGCTCGCACGCCACCGGCGCTCACCCATGATGAGCTCGTAGCGCCCGGGACCGAGCTTGCGGACCACGATCGGCTGGAGCAGGCCGACCTCGGAAATGGATGCGCGCAACTCCTCCAGCGACTCCTCGTCGAAGTGCTGGCGGGGCTGCCGCGGGTTGGGGGTGACGGCGCCGACCTCGATCTCCTCAAGGTAGGCGCCCTGGACTGCCTCGGGGGTGGGCTCCGCGTCGAGGCTGGGCGGAGCGTCCAGGCTCGTAGTATCGGGCGCTTGGGGAATCAACGCGCCAAGGCCCTTGCCCAGACCGCGCCGCTGCTGGCTCACCGACGTCTCCCTTCACGTCTCATGATCAGTTTCCGACGCCAATCTTCGCCCGGTGGGCGATCTCGCGCGCCGCCTCCATGTAGGCAACCGCACCGGTGGAGCCCGGATCGTAGGTCATCACCGACTGCCCGTAGCTCGGGGCTTCGGAGAGCCGGACGCTCCGGGGCACCAATGTCTTGAGTACCAGATCCCCGAAGTGGCCGCGTACTTCATCCGCAACCTGGGACGCCAGCCGGGTCCGGCCGTCGTACATGGTGAGCACGATGGTCGAGATCTCCATCGCCGGATTCAGGTGGGACTTCACGAGTTCCACGTTGCGCAGCAGCTGCCCCAGCCCTTCCAGTGCGTAGTACTCGCACTGGATCGGTATCAGCACCTCTTCACAAGCGACCATGGCGTTGACCGTCAGCAGGCCGAGCGAGGGCGGGCAGTCGATGAGGATGTAGTCCAACTCGCTGCTGTCGTAAGCGGCGAACGCCCGCTTGAGCCGCGACTCGCGGGCCACCAGCGAGACAAGCTCGATCTCCGCACCAGCCAAGTCGATAGTGGCGGGAACGCACCAGAGGTTCTCGATATCGGGCACCGGATGAGCGATGTTGCGGATTTCCTCGTCCTCGACCAGGCAGTGGTAGATGGAACGGGACTCGGCGTCGCGCTCCATCCCCAGGGCGGTGGACGCGTTTCCCTGCGGATCGAGATCGACGACCAGCACGCGGTTGCCGTGCATCGCCAGAGCGGCGGCGATGTTGACGGTTGTCGTCGTCTTGCCGACACCGCCCTTCTGATTGGCCACACTGACGACCCGGCACTTATCGGGGCGCGGCCAGGAGTTGTCGCTGTGTCCGCGAACCGACATCGCAGCGCGGGCGGCACGAGCGATCGGAGTATCGAATTCCACCTCAACACCGGACGTCGGAATCACATCGACATCCGTTTCACGTGAAACATCGGCGGGCATGGCATGGTCCTCCCAGTGAGGCGTTTCACGTGAAACGTGGGCGCCGTCGGACTGGTTCTGGGGCACGAAGACTTCACCTCTTCCGTCCGCGCTTCTTCCTGGAGCCACCTGAGGGGCGTCGCGACTTGGATGCGGCGGCATGATCGCGCTCAGCTGTGACCGTCACGCGGACAACCGTGGTAGCGGGTTCGACTTTACCGCGCCCAACCCGAATAACATCAGCAACGCAGGGGCGTTGTGCCGACAAATCCCCGCGGGCCTCTTCCAGTTCACTCTCGGCTTGCTCACCCTTCAGCGCGAGCAGACTCCCGCCCTTGCGCAGCAACGGCAGCGACCACGCTGCCAACCGAGTCAGCGGCGCCACCGCCCGTGCGGTGACGATGTCGGCCGACACCTCCGACCGCACGTCCTCGGCACGTCCGCGACGCACCTGCACATTGGGCAGACCGAGGTGCTCGATGCACTCACGCAAGAAGACCGTGCGGCGCAGCAGCGGCTCCAGCAAGGTCACCGACAGGTCCGGGCGCATAATGCCCAGCACCACACCGGGAAGGCCGGCACCGGAGCCGATGTCGACGACGTCCGCACCTTCCGGGACTAGTTCCTCAACGACGGCGCAGTTCATCAAGTGGCGCTGCCACAACCGAGGGACTTCACGCGGACCAATGAGTCCGCGTTCCACGCCGGCGTCGGCGAGCAGGTCCGCATACCGCCCCATGAGCGGCAGCGCGTCACCGAACAAGTCCTGCGCCTGCTCGGGCGGTGCCACCTTCCCCTCAGCACCCGAGGTCATCAGTCACCACCTTGACACTTTCTGACCGGTCAGCGATGAATCGACAGGTCGATATGGAGAGAAATCCAGGGGAGTAGATACAGCAGCGCCCCCCACGATCTTATGCGTGAGGGGCGCCGATGCCGGACGTTGTCGTTTCACGTGAAACCGAGGCCGAGTCGCTATCGACGACGGTGCGCCGTCGGGCCGCAGACCCACTGGCCGCATGACCGAGTAGCCTCACTCGGCCGGATAGACCACCACATAGCGGTTGGGCTCTTCGCCTTCGGACTCACTGCGCAGCCCGGCTGCGGCGACGGCGTCGTGCACCACCTTGCGCTCGAAAGGGGTCATCGGCTCCAGCGGCTTGACCTCACCGCTCTTCTTGACCTCCGCAACGGCATCGGAACCCAGGCGCGACAGCGTCTGCCGCCGGGAGTCGCGGTAGCCGCCGATGTCCAGCATCAGCCGACTGCGGTTTCCGGTGCTGCGGTGCACCGCAAGCCGGGTCAGTTCCTGGAGCGCTTCAAGTACTTCGCCGTTGTCGCCGATAAGCTCATCCAGGGTTGCCCCGACGACCGACACCAGCGCACGGTCGCCTTCGACGTCCATGTCGATGTCGCCGTCGAAGTCGGCGATGTCCAGGAGGCCCTCGATGTAATCGGCGGCGATGTCGCCCTCGCGCTCCAGCGCCTCGACGTCGACGGCGGCCCCGGCGGCTTCGCCCTCGTCGTCCTGGGGAGCATCAGCCACGGCCACGCTTCCGCGCTCGTCCCCGTCGTCAGTGTTGCCGTCGTTCACAGCGACCTGTCTCCTAACGTCTGAGTGGACACCGGAAACGCGCCTCCAGGGCTTGCTGCTGCCTGCGCGGTCATCCGGTCTCCTGATGGCCCTACTTGCGCGAGTTGCCGCCGCTGCGCTTGGCCCGCGGCTGCTTCCTCGGCTGCCTACGCTCGATCTTAGGCTCTTCGACCGGTTCTGGCGCGCTCTCCTTGCGCTTGCCGAGCAGACCCTTCGCGGATCCGTTCGGGGACGCCTTCTTGGCGGTGTCCGCACCGTCCTGGTCGGAGCCCTTGACCGGCATGCGGTAGAGGAAGTGCTGCTGGCCCATGGTCCAGACGTTGGAGGTCACCCAGTAGATCAGCACGCCGATCGGCATGCCCAGCCCGAAGAGGCCGAAGGCGGGCGCGAGGTACATCATGATCTTCTGCGACTGCGCCATGGGGTTGTCAGCCACCTGCACGGTGGTCTGCCGCTTCATGCTCTGGCGCATCGTGAGGAAGGTCGTGCTGCCCATGATCACGCAGGCGACGACAATGACGGCCTTCGCCATGATCGGGTCGGCGCCGTACTGTTCCAGCTCCTGGTTGCTCATCAGGAACTGAGCGGCCAGCGGCGCGTGGAAGATCGAGGCGTTCTGCGCGCTCTGGACGAGCTCGGGGGTGAAGCCGTAGTTGGCGTTGCCCTGGGCCACGTTGCGCAGCACGTTGAACAGCGCGAAGAACACGGGCATCTGCAGCAGCAGCGGCAGGCAGCCCATCACCGGGTTGGTGCCGCTCTCCTGGTAGAGCTTCATCTGCTCTTGTTGCAGGCGCTGCTTGTCGTTCTTATAGCGCTCTTTCAGCTTCGCGAGCTGCGGCTGCATATCCTGGATCTTGCGCTGCGTCTGCATCTGCTTGACGAACAGCGGAACCATGATCAGCCGCATGAGCACCGTCAAGGTGACGATGGACAGGCCCCAGGCCCAGCCGCTAGAAGGGTCCAGCCCCATGGTCGTCAAGCCGGAGTGGATCTGGATCAGCACCCAGGCGACGATGTTGTAAAGCCAGTCCAGCACCGGCCAACTCCCTCTTCCTTCGGTTCAGCTACTGCCCCGGTGGTTCCGGCGCGGTCTCCGGTTCGGGCGAGGCCGTCTCGTGGCCGGCCGCACCGCGGCGCGGGGGAACGGGATCGAGCCCGCCGGGATGGAATGGATGGCAGCGGGCGATCCTGCGCGCGGTCAACCAGAGTCCACGCGGTCCGCCGTGCACGTGGAGCGCCTCCACGGCATAGGCGCTGCAGGAGGGATAGAAACGGCAGACAGGGGGCAGGAACGGACTGATGAAGCGCTGGTAGCCGCGGATCGGTATTACCAACGCTCTCGCCGCCAGGCTCGGTGTCTCTTCGGTCATGTACCCGCCAGATCCCCGCTGCTGCGTGTCTCGCCCGGTGTGCTCGGCCCCTTGCGACGGCGTGTCGCACCGTTGCGGGGACGCATCGCCGCAGCGATCGCACCGTCGAGCTGCGCGGCCAGCGTGTCGTATCCCAGGGACGCGGCCAGGGGTTTGGCCCGCACTACTAGCAGGCTACCCGCAGGCAGCCCTCCGAGCCGCGCCCGCATCAGGTGGCGGAGGCGGCGCTGCACACGTTTGCGGACCACGGCGTTGCCAACGGGGCGGCCGACGGCGAAACCCACCCGCGGCGGGGCGGCCGGCCCAGCAGGTGCGGCCGCCGCGGCGGGCGGTGCGAGATAGGCGACGCTCAGCGCCTCGCGGCCGGCACGCCGACCGGACCGCAGCACGGTGGTGAACTCGGCACTGCGGCGCATTCGGTTCTGGGGCGACAACATCGCATTGGTCCTAGACGGGCTGAACGCACAACGAAGGCCGGCTGCCGCAGAGGACAGCCGGCCCGCTGGTCGATCGGTCGACCGTGGCCTCTACTGGCTCACGGTCAGCCGCACGCGCCCCTTCTTGCGGCGCGCTGCGACGATCGCGCGTCCGGCGCGGGTCCGCATGCGCAGCCGGAAACCATGGACCTTGGCGCGGCGCCGGTTGTTCGGCTGAAACGTACGCTTGCTCACTGCAGGGCTCCAGGGGCGTGTAATCGAAGTACTACGGCTGCCCCACGAGCAGCGGGGCACGGAAGTCTGCGCTATGGCGTCGACCGCCGGGGGCGGCGTGCCAATGGCGCCGCAGCGAGCTGCGGGCACGGGCACAGACGGCTAGCGATCCCAGCATATCGAACCTGTGGACCGCTCCGGGACAGGTCAACATTACCCCGGACGATCGCGGCCCGTTGAACGCCAATGTTTTCCCGAGCCTGTGGACAACTCCCCGACATGTTCTCCACAGGCTGTGCATCCTGGCCTGCCGCCCCTAAGCTGTGGATAACGCGCGAGCCGCGGCCGGCGTCGCCCGCACGCCTCCCCAGGGCGGTGTCCACAGCTTGTGTGCACGAACAGCAGCCGTTGTGATCTGCGATTTGTGGATAACTCTCCACCCGTGGAACGGGTCTGACAGGCTGTGTACAGCGACGTGGACAACATGTGGACCACGCTCTGAAGTTGTGGAAGGACCCCGCGTCCGCTCTGAAACCACCGCCACTGCACAGCGTTCCGCCATACACAAGCGGTCCACAGATAACAGCGAGTTACCCACAGCATGACGCCCCACGCACGGCTGCGCGACCCCGTCACGCAGCCGTCCACAGAACCGGGAGAATGGAACGTCCGGCTCCTTCGCCGGCTACCAGTCGGCGATCACCGCAACGGCCCTACGGCGCTATGAGGAGACCAGTGAGAAGGGGACGAACCATGGCAGGTCACCGTGTCTGAGGCACAGGTCAACCTCGCAATGGTGTGGTCGAGCGTGCTGAACAGCCTCGACAACAGCACGCTCCCCCCGCAGCAGCGGGCCTGGCTGCCGCAGACCCGGCCGCTCGGGCTGATCGAGGACACCGCGCTGCTGGCCGCTCCCAACGAGTTCGCCAAGGAGGTTCTGGAGACCCGGCTGCGTCCGGCCATCAGCCAGGCGCTCTCCAGCGAACTCGGCCGCGAGATCCGCGTGGCCGTCACCGTCGACCCCACCGCCGTGCAGCCGGCCCCGCCCGCAGGCCCGACCGCCGCAGGTTACGGCCCGCCGCCGGCCGACCCCGGTTCCGGCCAGCCGGGCGGCGCCGCGCCCGCCGGCGGCCCGGCGCCCTGGCAGCAGCCGCCCGTCGCGCCCGAGGACCTGCCCGGTCCGCCCGCCGCCACCGAGGCCGTTCCCGACGGCCAATTCGGCCAACCGGGCCAGCACGGCCACACCGGCCAGGGCACGCAGTCCCACCACCCCCAGCACGGCCGGCCCCAGCAGCCCGACACCGCCTACCCCGCCCCCGAACCCCCGCAGCCCGATACTGCGGGCGCCGCGCAGCAGCGCAGCGGCGAGGACCTGCTCGCGCCCCGCGGAACGGGCGACCGGACGTCCTACGGCGCCCCGGCGCCTTCGGCCCCCTCCTATGCGGCCGCCCCCTCTTACCCGGCGGCCGGGTACCACTCGGGCGAGCACCAGCAGAACGGCTACCCCCAGCAGCCGCAACAACCTCAGCCCCAGCAGCACCAGCAACAGCAGCGCGAACCGGAGTGGGATGCCCCGAACCGGTGGGAAACCCCTTCCTGGCAGGCACCGGGCCCGTGGCAGCACCCTCCGGCGGCTCCGCAGGCCGCATCCGACCCCCGCGACCAGGGCGGTGCACCGCATTCCGACGCCGATTCCCGCACCGGTGCCGCGCCGAGCGCCGATCCGCAGCAGGCCCTCGACCCCGAACCCCGGCGCGGCACCACTCCCCCGCCGCCCGCGCCGGCCGCACCCGACACATCGGGGGGCAACCAGCCGCACACCTCGGCCGAGCCGGCGCGGCTGAACCCCAAGTACACCTTCGACACTTTTGTCATCGGGTCCAGCAACCGGTTCGCCCACGCCGCCGCCGTCGCAGTGGCCGAGGCTCCGGCAAAGGCCTATAACCCGCTGTTCATCTACGGCGGCTCCGGCCTGGGCAAGACCCACCTGCTGCATGCGATCGGCCACTACTCCCAGCGGCTCTACGACGGCGCCCGGGTGCGCTACGTCAGCTCCGAGGAGTTCACCAACGAGTTCATCAACTCCATCCGCGATGGCAAGGCCGATGGCTTCCGCCGGCGCTACCGCGACATCGACGTGCTGCTCGTCGACGACATCCAGTTCCTGGAGAACAAGGAGCAGACGCAGGAGGAGTTCTTCCACACCTTCAACACCCTGCACAACTCCAACAAGCAGATCGTGATCTCCAGCGACCGCCCGCCCAAGCAGCTCGTGACCCTGGAGGACCGGCTGCGCAACCGGTTCGAGTGGGGGCTGATCACCGACGTCCAGCCGCCCGAGCTCGAAACCCGGATCGCCATCCTGCGCAAGAAGGCCGCCCAGGAAGGGCTCGCGGCTCCGCCCGAGGTGCTGGAGTTCATCGCCAGCAAGATCTCCACCAACATCCGCGAGCTAGAGGGGGCGCTGATCCGTGTCACGGCCTTCGCCAGCCTCAACCGCCAATCGGTCGACCTGCACCTGACCGGGATCGTCCTCAAGGACCTGATCCCCGACGACGAAGGCCCCGAGATCACCGCCTCGGCGATCATGGCGCAGACCGCCTCGTACTTCGGGCTGAGCACCGAGGACCTGTGCGGAACCTCGCGCTCGCGCGTGCTGGTGACCGCCCGGCAGATCGCGATGTACCTCTGCCGCGAGCTCACCGACCTGTCCCTGCCCAAGATCGGGCAGCAGTTCGGCCGCGACCACACGACCGTGATGCACGCCGACCGCAAGATCCGCTCCCTCATGGCCGAGCGCCGCTCGATCTACAACCAGGTAACCGAGCTCACCAACCGGATCAAGCAGGAATCCCGCAACGGCTGAAGCGCCGATTGCCCCGGTTCGTACCCCTCGGCGCAGGCGGCCGAAAAATTCTTGGCACCGATTTCCCGGAGTTCTCACCGGAGTTATCCCCAGGCTGTCTGGAATGTCTGTGGATAAGCCTGCGGATAACCGGCCGATTCCAGTGGACAACTTGGGGATGGGCTGGGGATGGCCTGTGGGCGGCCGGTGCGCCCCGATCCCCCGGTGTTCCCAGCTCCTGTGGGTATCCGGTGGAAAACCTGTGGAGCACTCGTGGATAACCGGTGGACGGCTTGTGCACAGTCTGCGCGCATCCACAGCGAGCCGAGTTGTCCCCAAGCTCCGCCCACAGGGCCGGTGGATAAAAATCGCGGGGTTCACCTGCGAAAACAAGGGTTGTCCACACTTTCCACAGCCCCTACTACTACGACGCCCCTATTTAGCTCCCAGTGCCTTGGTAAATCAGCTGTGCCCCCAAACTGTGGACAACCGCGTCACCGAGCACCTCCGGCCGGGCCGGGCTCCGCGGCTGTCGGCGATCGGGGGTGACGGGCAGCGGGCGGGGCCGAATCCGGGTACCGTGTGAACCCGTCCCCATGACGAGTCCGGTGCCACCGCCGCGACACCGCCCCCAGCGCTCACAGGGGCCATCTGGTTTCGAGGAAAGTGAGTCGGATAGTGAAGTTCCGGGTCGAACGAGACGTACTGGCCGACGCCGTCGCCTGGACCGCCCGCAGCCTGCCGTCCCGGCCATCGGTGCCCGTGCTGGCCGGCATGCTGCTGGATGCCACCGCGGACGACGGCAGCCGACTGAAGCTCTCCAGCTTCGACTACGAGGTCTCGGCGCAGGTGTCGGTCGACATCGACGCCGAAGAACCGGGGACCACCTTGGTTTCGGGGCGCCTGCTCGCCGAGATCACCCGCAACCTGCCGCCGCAGACCGTCGAGATCAGCACCGACGGCGCCAAGGTCGTGGTCTCCTGCGGCAGCGCGAAGTTCACCCTGCTCACCCTGCCTGTCGAGGACTACCCGTCCCTGCCGGACATGCCGCAGTTGACCGGCTCGGTCGGTAGCGACGCCTTTGCCGCGGCGGTCGGCCAGGTCGCGGTCGCCGCAGGCCGCGATGACACTCTCCCGATGCTCACGGGTGTGCGCATCGAGATCGAGGGCGACACCGTCACGCTGGCCTCCACCGACCGCTACCGGCTGGCGGTGCGCGAACTCACCTGGAAACCCGAGAACCCCGACGTCTCCGCGGTCGCCTTGGTCCCGGCCAAAACCCTCGCCGACACCGCCAAGTCGCTGACCAGCGGAGCCGAGGTCTCCATCGCACTCGCCAACGCCGAAAGCGGCGAAGGCATGATCGGCTTCGAGGGCGGCGGCCGCCGCACGACCACCCGGCTGCTCGACGGCGAGTTCCCGAAATACCGCGCCCTGCTGCCCGATTCGTTCAACTCCGTGGCCGAGGTCCAGCGCTCCGAGTTCATCGAGGCCGTCAAGCGCGTCTCGCTCGTCGCCGAGCGCAACACCCCGCTGCGGCTGGCCTTCAGCGAGGGCCGCCTTGTCCTTGAAGCCGGCACCGGCGACGAAGCACAGGCTGTGGAAGCCCTCGACGCTTCGCTTGAGGGCGACGAAGTCCAGATCGCCTTCAACTCGGCCTTCCTGCTGGACGGCCTCTCGGCGATCGACTCCGACGTCGCCCGGCTGCAGTTCACCACTTCCACCAAGCCGGCGATCATCACCGGCAAGCCGGCCGACGACGACTCGACCGCCGATTACCGCTACTTGATCATGCCGGTCCGGCTGTCCGGCTGACGACCCGACCGCACCGGAGCGCACACAGACGACACGGGTCTCAATTGGGGGAAATACGAGCATGCAACTAGGGATGGTCGGTCTGGGCAAGATGGGCGGCAATATGGCCGACCGCCTGCGCGACAAGGGCCACGAGGTCGTCGGATTCGACTTCGACCCCGAGTTGCGCGACGTGGCCGGCCTGGCCGAACTCGCGCAGCGGCTTGCGGCCCCGCGCACCATCTGGCTGATGGTTCCCGCCGGTGCGCCCACCCTGCAGACCATCAACCAGCTCGCTGAGCACCTGGAGCCCGGCGACCTCATCATCGAGGGCGGCAACTCCCACTACGTCGACGACCGCCGCCGCGCCGACGAACTGCGCGAACGCGGCATCGGCTACATCGACGCCGGCGTGAGCGGTGGCGTCTGGGGCCGCCAAGAGGGTTACGGCATCATGGTCGGCGGCGCCCCCGAGGATGTCGCGCGGGGCGAACCGGTCTTCACCGCGCTGACCCCCGAAGAGGGCGGCTACGTGCACGCGGGCGGCGTGGGGGCCGGCCACTTCGTCAAGATGGTGCACAACGGCATCGAGTACGGCATGATGCAGGCCTTTGCCGAGGGCTACGAGCTGATGGCCGCCTCCGACATCGTCGACGACGTCCCCGGCACCTTCGACAGCTGGCGCGATGGCACGGTCGTGCGTTCGTGGCTGCTGGACCTGCTGGTGCGCGCGCTGCGCGAAGACCCCGATCTCGACGGCATCCGCGGCTACGCGCAGGACTCCGGCGAGGGCCGGTGGACCGTGCAGGCGGCGGTCGACCACGCGGTGCCGGCGCCGGTTATCACCTCGGCCCTGTTCGCGCGTTTTGCCTCCCGCCAGGAGGACAGCCCGGCGATGAAGGTGGTCGCCGCCCTGCGAAACCAGTTCGGGGGGCACGCGGTGACCAAGGCCACCGACGACCCCGCGCAGACCCCGCGCAGCTGACCCGTCCCCGGGCGTTCGCGTGTGCGCGCACCGTCGCCGGTGCCGGCCCGCAGCGCCGCCGCAGTCGGGCGGCCGGATTGGCAGGCCCGGTAGCCACGACTGCGGCGCGCCACTCGGTAGCGGATCGCCGCGGTTCATGGCCCGCGTTGCACTGGTTTCACGTGAAACGCGGGACAGCGCCAGCGAGCGGGCGCCGCAGTTCCCCCGGGTAGCAGGAGAGGTCGGATGTACGTTTCACACCTCCAACTGGCCGACTATCGGTCCTACGAGTCGGTCCATTTGGAGCTCGGTCCCGGAACCAGCACCTTTGTCGGCCCCAACGGCCAGGGCAAGACGAATCTCGTCGAAGCGATCGGCTACGTCGCTTCGCTGGGCAGCCACCGGGTGGCCACCGACTCGCCGCTGGTCCGCAAGGGCGCCCAGCGCGCAGTCGTGCGCGCCGCCATCGTCAAGGACGACCGGCAGGCCGTCGTTGAACTGGAGATCAACCCGGGCAAGGCCAACCGGGCCCGGTTGAACCGGGCACCCGCCACGCGCCCCCGCGAGGTGCTGGGAGTCCTGCGCACGGTGTTGTTCGCCCCCGAGGATCTTGCGCTGGTGAAGGGCGACCCCGGCGAGCGGCGGCGTTTCTTGGACGACTTGCTCGTTGCCCGCGCTCCGCGGCTGGCCGGCGTCCGCTCCGACTACGAGCGCGTCCTCAAGCAGCGCAACGCCCTGCTCAAGTCGGCGTCGGCCCAGTTCTTCAAGCGCGGCGAACCCGACCTCTCCACGCTGGAAGTATGGAACGAGCACCTGGCGGTCGCGGGGGCCGACCTGCTGGCCGCGCGCCTGGGGCTGGTCGCCGAGTTGCAGCCGCTGGTCGCCAAGGCGTACAGCGAGCTGACCACGGCGGGCGGTCCCCCGGTGCTGCAGTACCGCTCTTCTGCAGCCGGTTCCGAAGAACATACGACCACTGACCGCGAACAGCTGCTGCCGATGCTGCGCGAGGCCCTGGCGGAGGCCCGGGTCCAGGAGCTGCAGCGCGGCGTCAGCCTCGTCGGTCCGCACCGCGACGATCTCCACCTGCGCTTGGACGAGCTGCCCGCCAAGGGCTACGCCAGCCAGGGCGAATCCTGGTCCTATGCGCTTTCGCTGCGCTTGGCGGGCTTCGAGCTGCTGCGGGCCGACGGCGACGACCCGGTGCTGCTGCTCGACGACGTGTTCGCCGAACTCGATACCGAGCGCCGCCGCCGCCTGGCCGAACACGTTCGCCAGGCCGAACAGGTGCTGGTCAGCGCCGCGGTTGCCGAGGACATCCCCCAGGAACTGCAAGGCGCCCGGTTCCGGGTCGTCGAAGGGGGTGTCGAGCGTGAGTGAGGACTCCCCCGGCCCCTCTTCCACCCACGACGGCACCCCGGCGCCAACCGGCGTCGACCTCGCACGCCAGGCGCTGGCCCAGGCCAGGGCCGCCGCCCGCGAGCGCGGCGCAGCGCCCGAACAGCGTCCCCGCCGGGTACGCCGGCGCCCGCGGCTCTCGCGCAACGAGCCGCAGCTCTTCGGCGATGCCGTGCGCGCCTGGCTGGTCGAGCACGGCTGGCAGGAGCAGGTGGCGATCGGCGGCGTGTTCGGCCGGTGGAACGAGATCGTCGGCGAGTACAACGCCCAGCATCTGCGTCCGGTCTCCTATGAGGCGGGCGAGCTGGTCATCGCCGCCGACTCGGCGACCATGGCGGCCCACGCGCGGGCGATGGTGCGCGACCTGCTGCGCCGGCTCAATGAGGAACTCGGGCACCAGACGGTGCTCTCCATCAAGGTCCAAGCGCCCGGTCGCGGGCGCGGTCCTGGGCCGCGGCGGGTGAGTTGACTGCTGTGTGACTTCGCGCGCACTCCGCGTTGGTCGGCCGTTGGGAAACCGGGTATCGCTCAGCGGCGCTGAACGGCGCGGGGAATTGCTCACGGGGGTGTCCGTGTGTAGGGAGTCCTGCCCCCGTTCGTTCACCCGTTCTCGAGCGGCACAGCGCCGCGAATGCCATTTTCCGGCCACGCGCGCGGTATCATGGGAGCAGATCTTCGGATGCTTCCGCCGGTATAGCCCGCCCCAAGAGGAGAGGGCGGTGGGTCCGGGGCGGTAACGCGATGTCCAGGCGAAACATGTACCGGCGGTACAGATTCGCGCTGCTTGCGTTACAGCCCTGTCGCCCTCCCCACGTCCGGGGGCACCGGACCGGCACGCGTCCCCAGCAGGAGGGTGTTTCCACTTGGCCTACGACGCTTCAGCGATCACGATTCTTGAAGGGCTCGAGGCGGTACGCAAACGCCCCGGCATGTACATCGGGTCGACCGGTGAGCGCGGCCTCCACCATTTGGTTTATGAGGTTGTGGACAACTCGGTCGACGAGGCGCTCGCGGGACACGCCAGCGCCATCGAGGTGACCTTGCAGGCCGACGGCGGTGTGCGCGTGGCCGATAACGGCCGCGGTATGCCCGTCGACATCCACCCGGTCGAGAAACGTCCCGCGGTGGAGGTCATCCACACCACGCTGCATGCGGGTGGCAAGTTCGACGGCAAATCCTACGCCGTTTCGGGTGGTCTGCACGGAGTCGGCGTGACCGTCGTCAACGCGCTGTCGTCCCGCCTTGAGGTCGAGATCTGCCGCGATGGCAGCGTATGGCGGCAGAGCTACCTCACCGCCCGCCCCACCGCGCCTCTGTCACGCGACGAGGACACCTCCGAGACCGGGACCCAGACCACCTTCTGGCCCGACGACTCCATCTTCGAAACCACCACTTTCAGCTTCGAGACTCTCTCGCGGCGGATGCAGGAGATGGCGTTCCTGAACAAGGGACTGTCCATCACCATCCGCGATGAGCGCCCCGAGTTCGCCGGCGACACCCCTCAGGTACACACTTACCACTACGAGAACGGCATCTCGGACTTCGTCGCGCACATCAACACGTCGAAGGACCCCGCCCACGCCACCATCATCGACTTTGAAGAGGATGGCGAGGGGATCTCCGCCGAGATCGCCATGCAGTGGAACCAGTCCTACGCCTCGTCGGTGCACACCTTCGCCAACGCCATCAACACGGCCGAGGGCGGCACGCACGAAGAGGGGTTCCGCACCGCGCTCACCTCCGTGGTCAACCGCTACGCGCGCGAGCAGCGCCTGCTGCGGGAGAAGGACGACAACCTCACCGGCGATGACATCCGCGAGGGCCTTACCGCGATCATCTCGGTCAAGCTGGCCGACCCCCAATTCGAGGGGCAGACCAAGACCAAGCTCGGCAACACCGAGGCCAAGTCGTTCGTGCAGCGGGTGGCCCACGAGAACCTGCGCGACTGGTTCGAACGCAACCCGGGCGAAGCCAAGGACATCGTCACCAAGGCCAGCCAAGCCGCCCGCGCCCGCATCGCCGCGCGCCAGGCGCGCGACCTCACACGGCGCAAGACCCTGCTGGAGTCCACCTCCCTGCCGGGCAAGCTGTCGGACTGCCAGTCGACCGATCCGGAGAAATCCGAGGTCTACATCGTCGAGGGCGACTCCGCCGGCGGTTCCGCAAAGGGCGGCCGCGACCCCCACTACCAGGCGATCCTGCCGATCCGCGGCAAGATCCTGAACGTCGAGAAGTCGCGTATCGACCGGATCCTCAAGAACGCCGAGGTCCAGGCGATCATCACCGCCCTGGGAACCGGTATCCACGACGACTTCGACGCCGACAGGCTGCGGTACCACAAGATCATCCTGATGGCCGATGCCGATGTCGACGGCCAGCACATCCGCACGCTGCTGCTCACGCTGCTGTTCCGGTTCATGAAGCCGCTGATCGAGGCGGGATACGTCTACCTGGCCCAGCCGCCGCTGTACAAGATCAAGTGGGACCAGCGCGGTTCGGACTCCGACTACGCCTACTCCGACCGCGAACGCGACGAGCTGGTCAACGCCGGCATCGCCGCCGGCAAGCGCGACCCCCGGCCGCGCGACCTGGTGCAGCGCTTCAAGGGCCTCGGCGAGATGAACGCCAACGAACTGTGGGACACCACGATGGATCCCGCGGGGCGCGTCCTGCTCCAGGTGAACCTCGACGACGCGGCACAGGCCGACGAGATGTTCAGTGTGCTCATGGGTGAGGACGTCGAGTCCCGGCGCTCCTTCATCCAGCGCAACGCCCGGGATGTCCGCTTCCTGGACATCTGACACCGGCGTACATCCCGACGGCAGCGAACGACTCACCAGAAAAGGACCGACATCCAGTGACGGATGCGAACACACCGGAAGCTCCTGAAGAGGCCGAAGGCCCGGGCCAGCGCGTCGAGCCGGTCGACATCCAGGTCGAGATGCAGCGCAGCTACCTCGACTACGCGATGTCCGTCATCGTCGGCCGCGCGCTGCCCGACGTCCGCGACGGCCTCAAGCCCGTGCACCAGCGGGTGCTCTATGCCATGTACGACGGCGGATACCGGCCCGACCGGGGGTACTTCAAGTGCGCCCGCGTGGTCGGCGACGTCATGGGCAACTACCACCCGCACGGCGACAGCGCGATCTACGACACTCTGGTGCGGCTCGCGCAGTCGTGGTCCATGCGGATGCCGCTCGTCGACGGCAACGGCAACTTCGGCTCGCCGGGCAACGACCCGGCCGCGGCGATGCGCTACACCGAGTGCAAGCTCGCGCCACTGGCCATGGAGATGCTGCGGGATATTGACAAAGAGACAGTCGACTTCCGGCCCAACTACGACGGCCGTTCCCAGGAACCCATCGTCCTGCCCGCGCGGTTCCCGAACCTGCTGGTGAACGGGTCGGCCGGCATCGCGGTGGGCATGGCCACCAACATCCCGCCGCACAACCTGCGCGAGGTCGCCGACGGTGTCAAGTGGTTCCTGGCCAACCCTGAGGCCTCCGACGAAACGCTGCTCGACGAGTTGATCGCGCGCATCAAGGGCCCCGACTTCGCGACCAACGGCCTCATCGTCGGCCGCCGCGGCATCGAAGAGGCCTACCGCACCGGGCGCGGCTCGATCACCATGCGGGCGGTCGTCGAGGTCGAGGAGGACGTCCGCGGGCGCCAGACCCTCGTCGTCACCGAGCTGCCCTACCAGGTGAACCCGGACAACCTCGCGCTGAAGATCGCCGAGCTGGTCAAGGACGCCAAGATCTCCGGGATCGCCGACGTCAGGGACGAGAGCAGCGGCCGCACCGGCCGGCGCCTGGTCATCGTGCTCAAGCGCGACGCGGTGGCCAAGGTCGTGCTGAACAACCTGTACAAGCACACCCAGCTGCAGGAGACCTTCGGCGCGAACATGCTGGCCCTGGTCGACGGCGTGCCGCGCACGTTGCGGCTCGACCAGCTCATCAGGTTCTGGGTCGAGCACCAGATCGAGGTCATCGTCCGGCGCACGCGCTACCTGCTGCGCAAGGCCGAGGAGCGGGCGCACATCCTGCGCGCGCTGCTGCGTGCGATCGACCGCATCGACGAGGTCATCGCGCTGATCCGCAGCAGCGCATCGGCCGACGAGGCCAAGACCGGGCTCATGGGGCTGCTGGAGATCGACGACGTCCAGGCGCGCGCGATCCTCGACATGCAGCTGCGCAAGCTCGCCGCGCTGGAGCGCCGGCAGCTCACCACCGAGTACGACGAGCTCATGTCGCAGATCGCCGACTACAACGACATCCTCGGCTCGCCGGAGCGGCAGCGTTCCATCGTCGGCGCCGAACTTTCCGAGATCGTCGAGAAGTACGGCGACGAGCGCCGTACGCACATCATCCCCTTCGAGGGGGATATGCGTATGGAGGACTTCATCGCCGAAGAGGACGTCGTGGTCACGATCACCCGCGGCGGCTACGCCAAGCGCACCCGGCTCGACAGCTACCGCGCGCAGAAGCGCGGCGGCAAGGGCGTGCGCGGAGCGCAACTGAAACAGGACGACATCGTCCAGCACTTCTTCGTCACGACCACGCACAACTGGATCCTGTTCTTCACGAACAAGGGGCGGGTCTACCGCACCAAGGCCCACGAGCTCCCCGAGGCCGCGCGCGACGCCCGCGGGCAGCACGTCGCCAATCTGATGGAGTTCCAGCCTGACGAAGAGATCGCGCAGGTCATGGCGCTGCGCGATTACGACGACGCGCCGTACCTGGTGCTGGCCACCCGGCAGGGGCTGGTGAAGAAGTCGCGGCTGGAGGACTTCGATTCCTCGCGTTCGGCGGGCATCATCGCCATCAACCTGCGCGACGAGGACGAGCTGATCGCGGCGCGGCTGGTGTTCGCCACCGACGATCTGCTGCTCATCAGCAGCGACGCCCAGGCGATCCGGTTCCCGGCCTCTGACGAGTCCCTGCGGCCGATGGGCAGGGCCACCAGCGGTGTCATCGGGATGCGGTTCCTTGAGGGCGACTACCTGCTGAGCATGGACGTCGTCCGCGAGTCCGACGGCCCCGCCGACGTGCTGGTCGCGACCGAAGGCGGCTACGCCAAGCGCACCCCTGCCGACCAGTACCCGGTGCAGAACCGCGGCGGCAAGGGCGTGCTGACCGCCAAGGTGGTCGAGGCCCGCGGCAAGCTCGTGGGCGCGCTGATGGTTTCGCCGGAGGACGACGAGGTCTTCGCGATCACCTCCATGGGCGGGGTCATCCGCACCCACTGCGCCCAGGTGAAGCGGTCCGGCCGCACCACCATGGGCGTGCGGCTGATGAACCTCGGCGAGGGCAACCACGTGGTGGCCGTCGCCCGCAACGCCGAGCCCGAAGACGAGGTAGAGGTGGCCGCGGTCGCCGAGGGTGTCGAGGGCGAACCCGCGGTGCCCGAGTCCGGTATCGGCGGCGCCGGGGCGGACGGCTTCGCGGACATTGAGGGCTTCGAAGGCGCTGACGGATCCGCGGGTGTTGAGGGTGCCGAGAGCACCGGTGGTTTCGCCGACTCGGATGAATCCGACGAATCGGGCGAATCGCAGTCCTGATCACCGATCGGCGGGCGTGATCCCGCTGCTCTCCCCGGCCCCGCTGCGCTGTATCGCGCGGCGGGGCCGGGGATGTCGGGGGGAGCTGCCGCCCGCTACGCGATCATGGTGGCGTCCGGCACACGTAGACTCCTTGGCAGCACCGCGACGCACCGCGGACGGTGGGTATCGGTCACCGCCGCGTGCTGTTTCGGCCAACCGACGAATCGGGCATAGAGTTTGCCCCCGTGGCAGCGGCACGGAGTCCCGGCCGCGGATCGAAATCCCCTTGACCCTGTTCCACCGTCACAAGGAAGTCCAGCGGTAACGTGGCTATGTCTGACAACACGCAACGGAAATCCGCCGACCAAGAGCAGTCCACGGCGGACGGCGCTGTGAGTACGGAAACGACGACCGCAGAAACGGATCGGACGGATCAGGCCGCGAGCGGCGCGGGCACGCCGGATGGGCAGCAGTCCGGCAAGCAGGACAAGCCGGACACGCAGGCCGAACCGGAGCAGGACCGCGACGCCGAGTCGAAGGCCGCTGCGGCGAAGTCCGGCTCCGCGGCCGAAACCAAGGCCGAGACTCCCGCTGCGGACACACCTGAATCCGGTTCGGCGGAGTTCGATTCCGCCAAGCCCGTCACGTCCGCCCAGCCCGCTAAGTCGGCCTCGTCCAAGCCGGGGTCGGCCGGATCGGCGGGGAAACCGGCGGCGAATTCGGAGGGCAAGTCCTCCGCGGCCAAGTCCGGTGGCGTTGAGCCCGACTCCGCCAAGAGTGGCGGCGCATTCAAATCGGACGGTGCCGAATCGGACGGTGCCAAGTCCGATTCAGCCAAGTCCGATTCGACCAAGCCCGGCAGCGCCCGCGGCGACTCCGCCACCGGATCCGCCGCTCCCGCTGAGGCCGGTGGAGGCACTGGGAGCAGCGGAGGCGCTGCGGGCACGGCCAAGGGCACAACGCCCGCAGCAACGGCCGCCGGCAGCGCCACGGGCGCTCAGGGCGGCAAGAGCGGCAAGAGCGAGCAGAACGGCACGGACAGCAAGGGCGGCAAGGGCAGCAAGGACGAAAAGGGAGCCAAGCCGGTCGGTACCGGGAGGCCCACCGGATCCGGCACTGGCTCCGGAACCGCGGCCGGCGTCTCGGGTAGCTCCAGCGCTTCGAGCGCCTCCAGCACGCCGGGCGCAAGCGCTTCCAGCGCCGGCTCTGCAAGCAAGCCCAGCGCGTCCGGCTCTGCCGGCGGGACCGGCTCATCCGCCAAGTCCAGCACGTCGGGCACGTCGGGCAAGCCGAGCGGCACATCGGCTGCATCCGTCGGCTCCGGGGCATCGAGCGCGTCGACGACCCCGGCCACAGGATCGGCGACCGCCGCCGGCGGCAGCGGCAGCGCGAAGTCCGCCACGGGCTCCACAGGTGCCGCGTCCACATCCGCTGCTGCGGGATCCACCGCCTCCGGATCCGCAAGCTCCGCCACGGCCGGCGGCGCGGCTCGGAAAACGGGTAGTGCTAGCTCTGATGGGGCGTCGAGCACGTCAGGTACGCCAGGCACGTCGAGCAGCGCAAGCGGCCCGTCGACGTCCACTGGGTCCGGTGGCAACTCCGGTAGCGCCTCCGGCACGGCGAGCGAGTCCCCCGCAAAGGCAAAGGCCGAGCAAAGGGGAGTGTCCATGATGGCGCCGAACGGACCCGCGACCGCGGTCAAAGCCACCAAGTCCACCCGCAAGGCCCACCTCTCCGTGCGCCGCGTGGAGCCGTGGTCGGTGATGCGGTTCAGCTTCGTCATCTCGCTGGTCTGCTTCATCATCCTGTTCGTCGCCGTGGTGGTGCTCTACGCCATCCTTTCCGGCCTGGGCGTCTTCGAGGCGGTCACCGACCTCATCACCTCCCTCACCGACGGCGGCCAGGGCGAGGACGAGCTCAACCTCCGCCCCGAACAGTGGTTCGCACCGGGCCGTGTCCTGGGCTACACCGCCCTCCTCGGCGCGCTGAACATCATCCTGATCACCTCGCTGTCGACCATCGGCGCCATGCTCTACAACATCGCGGCCGACCTGGTCGGCGGCATCGACGTCACCCTCTCCGAGTCCGAGTAATCCCCGTTCCGCCCTCGCCCGCAGTCACGAGCATCCCCCACAGGGCGCTAAACTTGAACCAGAAGACGGCGCCCGCCAAGCCGGACGCGGTCTTCGTTGCGACCGCATCGGTCGGGTTCGCCCTGCTAAACCAAGTGCGGTAGAGTTCCAGCCGGAACGAGGGCGTATAGCTCAGTCGGTTAGAGCGCATCCCTGATAAGGATGAGGCCCGTGGTTCAAGTCCACGTACGCCCACATAGATGAGCTGCAATAAGGCCCCTGCCGGATCACCGGCAGGGGCCTTATTTCGTCCTCGGTGCGGTCGTTCCCCATCTCACCGGAGAGCGATATCCGCTAAGCCGGCCGGCCGGGTTCTTCCCGCTGTGTCGCTTCGTCGCTGTGGGGCTAAATCCCCATGGAGACCGGGATCCGGCTGTGCCCGGGGATTTCCATGCTCCGGCAAGTAGGCGGGCTACACCCCCGGCCTTCACGGGCGGTCCGGAACGGCGATGTGGCGGCCGTGGGCGGCTACCTCATGAACGCGCGAGGTCAGCGGGGTGCTGCGGAGATTCCGCGGGTGGGGGCTGCGGTGCCGTCCGAAGCGGCAAGGAGTTTGAGGCGGTCCTCCGAGGGGGTGCCCGGCTCGGCCGTGTAGATGACTAGGTCGTGTACGGCCCGTTGAGGCAGGGGCAGGTCCAGGGAGCGGAAGGTCATCTCCAGGCGGCCGACTTCGGGATGGACCAGCTGCTTGACGCCTTCGTGGCGGATTCGGACGTCGTGACTGGCCCACATGGTCCGGAAGTCGGGGCTGAGTGCGGACAGTTCGCCGATGAGCTCACGCAGCGCCCGGTCGTTGGGTTCACGTCCGGCTTCGGCGCGGAGCACTGCGACCGTGGCCCTCGCGCCTTCCTCCCAGTCGGCGAAGAAGTCGACGGAGCCGGGGTCGAGGAAGAAGTAACGGGGGAAGTTCGCGTAGCCCCGGTCGCCGGTGGTGCCGCTGTCGAACATCGGTGCGTACAGGGCCCGGCACAGTGCATTGCTCGCGACGAGGTCCAAGCGGCCGTTGCGCACGAACGCGGGAGCCATGGTCATGGAGTCCACCATCCACTGGACGGGAGGCGGGATCCTGGCGTCCTTGCGGCGGTGCGACATGCGGTGGGCGGGGCGGGCCGCTCTGGCCAGCACGAGCAGGTAGGCGCGTTCGTCCTCGTTGAGGAGCAACGCCTGCGCGACCGCTTCCAGTACCTCCTGGGAGACACCGCCGATGTGGCCTTTCTCCAGGCGCGTGTACCACTCGGTGCTCACGCCGGCGAGGGCCGCGACCTCCTCGCGCCGTAGTCCGGGAACCCGTCGGCGCCGGCCGGTGGGCAGCCCGACCCGCTCTGGGGCGAGCCTGGCACGTCGGCTCGCAAGGAAGCCGCGGATGTCCGAGCGGTTGTCGGTGGGATCACCGGCGCGGCCCTCGGGCGGGGGTTCCATTCGTCCAGATTACCCAGGGCCCCGCCGATAGCAAGGTTGTGTTTATACCCCCCATAAACGCGACCTTGTCCGCCTCTGACGGCACCGGTTCCATGAGATCGGCGAACGTGAACGGCACTCCTTCATCGCGGGCCGCCGTTCGCCGCCCCCTAATCCGCACCTTTAGGAGTCTGACCATGGCCGGCAAAACCGTACTGATCACCGGCGCGACCAGCGGTATCGGCGCCCACTCCGCGCGGTTGCTCCTCGACCGCGGACACCGTGTGGCGGTCACCGGCCGCGACGAGCGCAAACTGAAGACCTTCCTCGACGAGGCCGGCCACCCCGGCGACCGGCTGCTGGGCCTTGTAGCGGACGCTGCGGACTGGCAGGCCACCGAGTCGGTCGTGACCCGCACCGTGGAGCATTTCGGCGCCCTTGACGCGGCGGTGGCCAACGCAGGATTCATGTCCGGTGGCTCCATCGGGGCCGGCGACCCGACGTCGTGGGCGCCGATGGTTCTTACCAACGTCCTCGGCCCCGCCCTACTGGCCCATGCCGCCCTGCCCCACCTTGAGGCCACCGGCGGACGGCTGGTGCTCATCGGGAGCGTCGCCGGGCTGAAGAACTCTCCCGGCAACCTCTACTCGGCGACCAAGTGGGCTACCACCGGGCTCGCCGAGAACCTGCGCCTGGACGCCACGACCCGCGGCATCGGTGTCACCCTCGTCAATCCCGGCATGATCGATACCCCGTTCTGGCAAGGCGCCGGCGTTCCCCCCTTCGCCCTGTCTCCCCAGCCCATCGCCGAGGCCGTCTGCTTCGCCCTCGACCAACCGGCGGGGGTCGACCTCAACACCCTGACCGTCCGGCCCATGGGCCAGCCCGTCTGACCACGAGCTGGGGCGAACCTACCTCGTTCTCGGCGAGCCCGAGGAAGCCGCGCGCGTCGTCAACCAGGCCGTCGGCATTGAACGCGACCTTGGCTCGGGACGGGTACACCGACGCCTGCGCGACTGGCATCGTGAGTCCGCCGGCTTCCACCGTGAGCCCGCTGCGGCCGAGGTACGCGAGGAGCTGTCCAATACCCTGCCGGCCGACCCCTCGACCTCGAAGGAGATGGCATGACACGGATCGGGATCAGGTCGGACGGCGCTCGTCGCGAGTGAGGCCGTTCGGCCGCCTGGCCGTTACGCGCCCTCGGCGGCGTGGCCTGATCCTTGGGCGAAAGTGTCTTTTATAGCGCGGGCTGAGGAAGTCCGGGACGCTCAGCGGGCGGGCCGCGCCCAGCGGCGCAGCGCGTCTACGGTGTTCTCGGGAGCGGTGTTGAAGCAGTAGACGATGCCGGGAACCAGCTCGTTCAGCAAGTTCACCACTTGCTCGAAGAGCAGGGTGTGCTCCTCGGCCATCCGCAGCCCCGCGCCGATCATGACGACCTGGAACCGGTGGGCCGCCACGCATTCGCGGATGGCCTTCTCGGCCTCGTCGGGATCGGTGCGGATCTGGCACGTGACGACGTCGAACCCGGCTTCGCTCAGCGCCTCCTCCCCCTCGGCGATCTTGGCCTGCAACAACTCCTCGGTGACGTGCGGATGGCGGCTGAAATCGATCGCGCTCGGGTGCAATCCGAGCGAAAGGATGGTGTCGCCCATGTTTGTCCCCTGATTCGTTCGCAAACGGTGGCGGAGAGTCCCCGGCCGGCGGCGGGCCGCGCCCAACACGGGTCCGCCGCGGCGGTGCCCCACTGACCCGGGGCCGGCCCGCGCGGGCCGCGCGGTGGCCCTCGACTCCGCACAGAGTAGGCCCGTGCTGCGGGCGGCTTCCAGAGCCGCCGAGGCCCGCGTTGCGAGTGCCGATGTGCCGACGTATCGACATGGCGGCAGGTCGGCAGGTCGGCACATCGGCAAGGCCGCAAAGAGCCGAAACGGCTACGGCCGCGCGGCCGGTACCCCGGCCCTCCCCCGGCGCGGCGGCCGCCTCCCGCGGCGGCCGGCCTCCCGCGGTGGCGCTCGGGTGGCGCGGTGCGGGAGGCGGCCGAATCCGGAGGCGGATCAGTGGTCAGCCATCGTTCTGGATCATGTCGAGGGTGAGGACGTTGTCGCCGATCCCCCAGCCGCCGTCGGCGACCTCCTCGACGAGAACCATGGTGTTGGGGCGCACCCTGTCGCCGTAGAGCTCGGCGTACAGGTCGGTGGTGCGGTGGACGATGCGCTCTTTCTGCTCGGCGTTCAGGGAGCCGGCGGGCACCTTGAAGTTCGCGTAGGGCATGTTCTGGTCTCCTTCTGCTGATGGGTTTGCGCCCGCCGCCGCGTATTCGCGGCGCCGGTCCTCTGTTCGGCCCTCGGCCGTTGGTCCCCGGCCTGCGGCCTGCGGCGTCAGATGATGCCGCCGTTGGCCCGCACAACCTGGCCGTTGACCCAGCGGCCGTGCGGACCGGTGAGGAATGCGGCGACATCGGCGATGTCCTCAGGGGTGCCCAGCCGTTCCAGCGGCGCTTGCTTGGCGAGGTTCGCGATGGTCTCCTCGTCCTTGCCCTCCAGGAACAGCTCGGTCGCGGTCGGACCGGGAGCGATGGAATTGACGGTGATGTCCCGGCCGCGCAGCTCGCGCGCCAGGACCGGCGTCAGCGTCTCGACCGCGCCCTTGCTCGCGGCGTAGGGGCCGTAGCGCGGGAAGGCGAGGCCGACCTGCGAGGTCGAGAGGGTGACGAGTGCACCGCCGCTGCGAAGCCGCCGCGCGGCCTGCCGGGCGACGACGAACGTGCCGCGGATGTTGGTGCGGTGCAGGTCGTCCAGGACGTCGAGGTCCAGGTCGGCCACGTCCGACAGGGCCAGCTTGCCGGCGGAGTGCACGACGGCGTCCACACCGCCGAACCGGTTCTCGGCGGCATCGAAGAGCGCCGCGACATCTGTCTCGTCTGCGACGTCGCCCTGGACCGCGGTCGCCTGCCCGCCGGCATCCTGCACCGTCCGGACCACCTCCTCGGCGTGGTCCTTGCGGGCCGCGTAGCCGACAACGACGGCGAAACCGTCGGCGGCGAGGCGGGTTGCGAGCGCACGGCCGATGCCGCGCGAAGCGCCGGTAACGACGGCGACCCTGGGTGCTGTTTCGGTCATGGTGTTGCTCCGTTCCTGCGGTTGCACCATGAGCCTGCCTGGGTCGGCAGGACGCAACCAGTGGCCCGTTACCCGGGGGATGACGACCCCTGGCTGCGCCGGTCGCGAGAGCCCACACTGGAACCATGAACCTTGCCGAACTGGGTGCGTTCCTGAAGTCGCGGCGCGACCGGATCCGTCCCCGCGACGTCGGTCTGCCGACCAGCGCGCGCCGCCGGGTCCCGGGACTGCGCCGCGACGAGGTGGCGCGGCTGGCGGGGGCGTCCGTGGAGTACTACACGGAGCTGGAGCGCAGCAGCGGCGCGCAGCCCTCCGAGCAGATGGTGGCCGCGCTGGCCCGCGCGCTCCGGCTGAGCCGGGACGAGCGCAACCACCTGTACCACTTGGCCGGGCGGCCGGTTCCGTCCGAGGGCGGTCCGGCGTCGCATGTCCACCCGGGCATGCTCGACCTCCTCGACCGGCTTACCGGGACGCCCGCCCAGGTCATCACCGACCTGCACGTCACGCTCGTGCAGAACGAGCTTGCCGTCGCACTGCTCGGAGCGGCCAGGGAACCGGTCGGTCTGGAGGCGAGCTTCGTCTACCGGTGGTTCACCGACCCGGCGGCGCGCTCGCTCTACCCGGCCGAGGACCATGCGCAGCAGTCGCAGGTGTTCGTCGCCGACCTGCGCGCCGCCGCGGCCCGCCGGGGCGGCCGCGACAGGGAGGCCGCCCGGCTGGTGGCCGAGCTGCAGAGCCGCAGCCCGGAGTTCGCCGGCCTGTGGGACCGGCACGACGTCGCCGTCCGCCGCAACGACCGCAAGCGCATCGTCCACGCCGAGTTGGGGATCGTCGAGGTCAACTGCCTCAACCTGGCCAGCGAGGACGGTCTCCAGCGGCTGCTGTGGTTCACACCCGCGGTCGGTACCGCAGCGGGTGAGCAGCTCGAACTGCTCGCGGTCCTGGGTACGCAGGGCCTCGCCGACCACCATCCCCGACAACCCTGACCGCGTCCCTTGAGCGGCCGCCCCACCGGCGCCGGCCCGCGTACAGCAGAAGGGCCCCTCCCGGGGGTGGGAGAGGCCCCTGTGGTCGGGCTGCGCGCACCGCCGCATAGCCGCAGTGCCCGGTCGGCTGCTATCCGCCGCAGCCCAAGCACTCGGTGCTGAACACGACCTTGTCGTTGACCTTGCCGGTGAATGAGCCGTCGACCCCGTCGGTGAAGTCGGTGTCGCCGGTGTCGTAGGAGCCGTTGAAGGCGACATCGGCGCCCTGCTGCGTTGTGCCGCTGCAGTCGGCATTGATCTTGGCCTGGTCGCCTTCCTCGACCGCGCAGTCCAATTGCCCCTCGATGGGGAATCCCGCGGAGGCGAAGGCGTCCTCGGCCGCCACCCGCAGCCCTTCGGCGGCAACTTCGCCGAAGAGGTTCTGACGTTGTTCCGCGGTGCAGCCGGTGATGGCCGCACCCACTGCCACGGCGACCACGGCGGTCGCCACCATGCCTTGACGCATACGTTCGAACCCCTTCCCGTCTTGGGGCATAGCGTATTCGCGATAGCTGCGGGCGCCATGGCGTAGCGCGTCGGATTCGGTCACAGCGGTCCGCGGCGGCGCAGCGCCGCAGTTCATCCGCTGATGTGCTCCGCAACGAACCCGGCCCGGTCCGCGGCCGGCGCGCGGGGGAGTTCGACCAGGTTGTAGCCGTACTCGGTGTAGACGCCGACCATTGCCGCGTGGGTGCGTTCGGCCTCACCGAGGGACTGCCGGCGTTCGGTGTCGCGGCGGTAGATCTCCGGCCACGGTGGAGCGATGAAGACGGTGCGGTGATAGCGGAACCGCCGCGCCGCCGCGTCGACGTGGCCGGGAACGGGGCGCCCCTCCACACGGAGGTAGCCGGCCACGTCTACAACGCCCCGGTCGAAGAGCACCGCACCGCTGAACCGGGACGCGAGCCGGTGCGACCGCATCTCCCAGCCGAGCATCAGCTCGGCGAACAGGTCCGGGTCGGTCCATGGCAGCGCGTTTCCCCCGATGGCGGTCTGGTCGCGGATGACGGCGCGGCCCGCTTCGGGCAGGGATGGGAACCCCATCGCGGCGAGGTGCTCGATCAGCGTGCTCTTGCCCGATCCGGGGCCGCCGGTGATGACGACGAATCGGTCGGTGTCGGTGGTCATGCGGTCGGTCGCTCCTGCTGCGCTTGGGCGGTGAGGTGGACGCCGGTGTGATCCGTGTGCGGCATCATCCCGGCACGGACGCGGGAGCGGTCCCGGCGGTGTCGGCCGGCGCCGGTCGTTTCCTGCGGCGGGCCAGGGGCGTCAGGATCCGCCCCCGCCATCCCTCAGCTTGCCGCCTGCTCCGCGGTGATGAGGCCGGCGATGGCGGCTTCGGATTCCCCGGAGACCAGGGGCGTGGGCATGCGCATGGTGTCCGTGCCGATCCCCTGCTGCCGCAGGGCGTTCTTGATGCCTTGCGGTGTGCCGCCGAGTGCGGCGAGGACCGCGTCGACGCGTGCCTGCGCGCAGCGTTCGGCCGCGGCGGCGCCTGCCGCGGCGGCGTCGGCGAGTGCGGCGAACGGTTCGGGGAAGGCGGCGGACATACCGGACACGACCCCGGTGCCCCCCGCGCGGACGACGGCGGCGAGCGCGGTATCGGATCCGGACCACACGCTCGCCCCAGCGGGCAGGGCGGCGCGATATTCGGCGAACCGTGCGGCGGCGGCGCCGCTCAGCTTCGCGCCGGCGAGGCCGGTGCTCTCGGCGAGCCCCGCATAGTCGGCGGGTTCGACGGCAACCCCGGTGCGCTCGGGAAACAGGTAGCCGTACACCTCGGCTCCGGCGGCTGCCGCAGCCGCGGTGATGGCGGCGAAGTGCCGTTCCACGGCGCAGAGGTCGGCGGGCAGGTAGTAGGGCGTCAGCGCGGCCAGCCGCCGCACACCCAGCGCGAGTACGGCCTCGGCGAGGCGGACGGATTCGCGGGTGCTCGCCGCGCCGACGTGGGCGACGACGCGGTCGGCGCCCGCTGTCTCGACGGCCGTGCGGATGAGATCGACGCGTTCGGCGTGGTCGAGCGCAGGGAACTCGCCGGTGGTCCCGGCGACGAACACGCCGTCGACACGCGCACCGAGCGCGTTGTAGAGCCGGCCGTTGGCCGCCGGGTCGACGGCGCCGTGTTCGTCGAACAGGGTGGGGACCGCGGCGAGGATCTCGGCGCGCTGCGGGGAATGGTCGGACATCTCCTGCTCTCTGTGCGGAGTGCGGCGGTCCGTCAAGACGAGGTGCCTTCGATCAGCTCGGCGAGTGAGGCACGCATCCGGTCGCGCGATCCGTCGAGGTGCTCGGTGAGCCGGGCGAGGGCGTCCTGCTCTGTGCCGTCCTTGATCGTCGCGGCCAGTTCGGCGTGGTCCTCGGCGACCGGCCGCAGGTCGCGGTCGCGGGTGTTGGTGACATCGAGCATCGCGGCGAAGATTGGCCGGTGGGTCGCCCAGGTGGCGGCGAGCCTGCGGTTTCCGGCGAGGTCGTAGAAGGCGCTGTGGAAGTCGAGGTCGGCGGCGGCGAACCGGGCGGGTTCGGCGGTTTCGGCGGCGTTGCGCATCCGGGCGAGCGGCTGTTCGACCGGGGTCCAGTCGACCGAGGTGCGGCTGCGCAGGGTGCGGATGGCGAGTCCTTCGAGGGCGTCGCGCAGGGAGTACAGCTCGATTAGGTCGGCGTCGGTGAGCCCGCGCACGGACACGCCGCGCCGCTGCGTCTCGACCAGGCCCTCCAGTTCCAACTGGCGCAGGGCGTCGCGCACCGGACCGCGGCTTACGCCGAAGTTGTCGGCCACCCAGCCTTCGACGAGGTGTGTTCCCGCGGACAGCTCGCCCCGGACTATGAGCGCCCTGAGCTGAGTGAGCAGCTGCTCGCCCAGAGGTGAATGGCTAACCGGGCTGACCATCATCGTGTGGTTCCTCGCAAGGTCGGCATCTGGTGGGCGCCGGCGCCCGATGGCTCACTCGAGCCTAACTTGGTTAACGGTTAACAACAACCGTTGACGGTTAACTGTCAACCAAGTCATAGTGCTCTGAGTCTCACCAAGATCCCGGGCCCGGGGAGCGCGCAGGGCGCACATCGTCGCTATGGAGGAACCGTGCAGGTCAAAGCTGCTGATTCGCGGTCGGGATCCACCGCCGCGCAGCTCCGCCAACCCCCTGGGTTCGGCACGCTCTTCTTCACCGAATTATGGGAGCGGTTCAGCTTTGCCGGGATGCGCGCGATCCTCGTGCTGTTCATGGCCGCGCCGGTCGCGGAAGGCGGCCTCGGCCTCGGCGCCGTCATGGCGGCCAGCCTCTACGCCGTCTACAACTCGATGGTCTACATGCTCTCGCTGCCGGGCGGCTGGATCGCCGACCGGCTGTGGGGTTCGCAGCGTGCCGTGTTCGTCGGCGGTTGCACGATCGCCGCAGGCCATCTCGTGCTCACCATTCCGGCGGTGCCCACTTCCTACGCCGCGCTCGTGCTGATCGCCGTCGGCACCGGCATGCTCAAGGCCGGCGTGCCCACCATTTTGGGCGGCCTGTACGCACCCGGCGACCCGCGCCGCGATCCCGGGTTCACGCTGTACTACCTGTCCATCCAGATCGGCGGGTTCACCGCGCCGTTCGTCACCGGCGCGCTCGCCGCCTACTTCAACTGGCACGTGGCCTTTGCGGCGGCCGGGATCGGCATGCTGTTCGGTCTTGCCGTCTATGCCGCGGGCCGCAAGAAGTTCGGCAACGTGGGCAAGGCCGCGCCGCAGCCCGCCACTCTCCCGGAGCGGCGCACGGTCGCCCGCAAACTGCTGTTCTGGGGCGGCGCCGCAGTCGTGCTGCTCGTGGTCGACGTCGCACTCGGCTGGTTCAGCCTCACCCAGTTGATCAACATCATGAGCATCGTCGGGATCGTCGTGCCGATCGTTTACTTCATGGCGATGTTCCGTACCCCAGAGGTGACCCCCACAGAAAAGTCCCGGCTGTGGGCCTTTGTCTGGTTCTTCGTTGCCGCCGCCCTGTTCTGGCTCGTCTACGACCAGGCCGGCTCAACGGTCAGCCTGTTCATCAGGGACAGCACCGACCGGTCGATGTTCGGCTGGGAGATCCCGGTCGGGTTCTTCCAGTCCGCACACGCCGCATTCATGATCACACTGGGCAGTGCGTTCGTGCTGATCTGGGCCAAGATGGGCAGGCGCCAGCCGGGAACCCCCGCTAAGTTCGGGATCAGCCTGACGTTCATCGGCGGATCCTTTGTGCTTCTCGGTCTCGCCGCGACCACTGCGACCGGTGGCAACCAGGCGGTCGTGTGGTGGATCGTCGGATTCTTCTTCCTCCAAGGTGTCGCGGAGACCCACCTCGGCCCCGTTGGGCTGAGTGCCTCCAGCAAGCTCGCACCGGCCCGGTTCGCGACCCAGACCATCGGCTTGTGGTACCTGTCCACGGCCACCGGCGGCGCCATCCAGGGGCAGGTCGTCAAACTGCAGCATGTGCTGAGCACCCCGGCATACTTCGCCTCACAGGGGCTGCTGCTCGTGCTCGCCGGAGTGGCGCTCTTCTTCGCATCCCGACGAATCAGGAAACTCATGGGGGAGGCGCCGTGACCCCGTTGCAAGCGATCGACCTGCGCTGCGAGCATCTCGCCGGCGTGCCCTGCATCGACACCTCCACCGTGCAGCCCCGGTTGCGCTGGTCGCTGCAGGGTGAAGGCCGGGGCCGCGCCCAGACCGGCTACCGGGTCCTCGTCGCGCTGGACCCCGCCGACCTCGCAGCCGAACGCGGCACCGTGTGGGACTCCGGCACGGTCTCCTCGGCCGACCACGTCCAGGTCCTCTACGCGGGCCCGCCCTTGGGGCAGGGCACCACCTACCACTGGGCCGTGCGCGTGTACGACGAGCACGGTACGCCCGGTCCGTGGAGCGGTCCGGCCGCCTGGCGCACCGGCATCACGTGGTCGGCACCGTGGATCGCACACGACCGGCGGCACGACCCCGGTGTCGTTGATCCGGCATTCCGCTACGGGCCGACCAACCGGCGCGGCATGCCGCCCGCACCGATGCTGCGCCGCGAGTTCACCGCACCGGCCGGCCTGCGCTCGGCGGTGCTCTACATCACCGCACGGGGCCTCGCCGCCATGGAGGTCAACGGAACCGCCGTGGACGACGCCGAACTGGTCCCCGGATGGACCGACTACACGCGCCGCCAGCCGTACCACGCCGTTGACGTCACCGCGCTCGTTGCGCCGGGACCGAACGTGTTCGGCGCGACACTGGCCGACGGTTGGTACTCCGGTTTCGTCGGGAGCGATCCGCGCAGGCCGGGCAACCTGTACGGGCGGCAACCGTGGCTGCGCTGCGAACTCCACCTCGTCGCCGGCGACGGCCGCCGCACGGTCGTCGGCAGCGACGAACACTGGCGAAGCTCCTACGGACCGGTGCGGGGCGCCGACCTGCTGCGCGGTGAATCCTACGACGCGCGCCGCGAGGTGCCCGGCTGGTCCGCGCCGGGATTCCGCGCCGCGGACTGGCTGCCGGTACTGGTGGAATCGCACGGCGACGTGCCGATGGTCGCCGACCGCGCGCAACCGGTGCGTGCCGTGGAGGACATCCCGGCCCTGCGGGTCGAGCGGGTCGGCGGGGATCGGCACATCGTCGACTTCGGCCAGAACGTGGTGGGGCGGCTCCGGCTGCGGGTGCGCGCTCCCGCAGGCACCGTGCTCCACCTGCGGCACGCCGAGGCGCTCGACACCGGCGGCGAGCTGTACCGCGACAACCTGCGTACCGCCGACGCCGCTGACGTCTACGTCGCCGCAGGCAAGCCGGACGAGGTCTACGAGCCGCGCTTTACCGTGCACGGGTTCCGCTATGCCGAGATCAGCGGGACCGCCGAACTGGCCGCGGACGACCTCCGCGCCCGCGTGCTGCACACGGACATGCCGACAGCGGGCGGGTTCCGCTGCTCGGACGAGCTGGTGAACCGGCTGTGGAGCAACATCGTGCGGGGCATGCGCGGCAATGTCGTCGGGTTGCCCACCGACTGCCCGCAGCGCGACGAGCGGATGGGCTGGCTCGCAGACGCACAGGTGTTCGCGCCCACCGCGGCGCTGATCATGGACACCTCGGCCTTCTTCACCCGGTGGCTCGGTGACGTCAAGGACGCCCAGTCGGCCGAAGGTGCCTATCCCGACGTGGCGCCCAAGGTCCCGACCACCCGCGACGGTGCGCCGGCCTGGGCCGACGGTGGAGTGATCCTGCCGTGGCTGCTGTACCGCGTCTATGGCGACACCGCGATCCTGCGCGAGCACTGGAGCGCAATGGACCGCTACCTCGGTTTCCTCCGGCGCACCAACCCGGACCTGCGCTGGCGGCACCGGCGGCACAACGACTACGGAGACTGGCTCGCCGCCGGCGAGGAGACCTCGGGCGATCTGGTCGCCGCGGCGTACTGGGCGCATGATGCCGCGCTCATGGCCGAGATCGCCGAGGTGCTCGGCGAGACGGAGGCTGCGGCGGAGTACGCGCGGTTGCGGACCGAATTGGCCGAGGCATTCCGCGCCGACCACATCGCCTCCGACGGCACGGTCACCGGCGACACCCAGACTGGCTACGCGCTGGCCCTGGGCATGGACCTTGTGCCCGGGCACCTGCAGGAGGCGGCGGCCGGCCACCTGGTCGCCAACATCGGACGGCACGGTTGGCACCTAACCACCGGGTTCCTCGGAGTCGCGCTGCTGTGCCCCGTGCTTTCGGCGGCGGGGCACGCCGATGTCGCGCACCGGCTGCTCGCCCAGCGCGGGTACCCGTCGTGGGGCTACACGATCGACCGCGGCGCCACCACCGTTTGGGAACGCTGGAACGGCTGGACGGATGCGGACGGTTTCGCCTCGGCGAGCATGAACTCGTTCAACCATTACTCGCTCGGCTCGGTCGGTGCGTGGCTCATCGAGGGCGTCGCCGGCATCTCCGCCGCCGCGCCCGGCTACCGGAGGTTGTACATCGCCCCGCGACCCGGCCCGCTGCGCTGGGCCGAGGCGGAGTACCGGTCGGTGCGGGGCACCGTGCGCAGCCGGTGGCGGCGCGAGGACGACCGGTTCGTGCTGGCACTCACCGTGCCTCCGGGCGTGACCGCGACGGTTGCGCTGCCGGGTTCGGGAGCGGTGCGCGAAGACGGCCGGCCGGCCGGGGCCGCCGAGGGCGTCTTGGCGGCCGACCGGGACGGAACCACCGTCACCGTGCAGTCCGGGACCTACACCTTTGAGCGGAGCCTGGCCGACTGGAGCCCGGGCCCGGCGCCGCACCTCGACGCATGAGCAGCGGAGACACCGCGTAGTGGGCGGAGCCGGCCCGCCCGCCCGGCTCTGCGCCGCTTCGCGCCGGTGGCGGTATGCCGCCAAGTCGACATGCCGCCACGTCACCGTGTCACCGTGTCACCACGTCGCTGTGTCACCACATCGCGGCGTCGCCATGCCGCCTGCGAACCGCCGCAGCCGCCGCGGCCCGCCGGTCAGCCCTCCGTGTGCTCCTTGGCCACCAGGGTCAGTACGTCGTAGGTGGCCACCGGTTCCCCGTCGGCGTTGTCGACGACCGCGTCCCAGCGGACCTCGCCGTAGTCGGCGCGGGGGCGCGGGGTGATCCGTTTGGCGGTCAGGGTGACGGCGATCGAGTCGCCCGCCTTCACGGGCGTGCGGAAGCGCAGGTTGTCGACGCCGAAGTTCGCCAGCACCGGACCCGGATCCGGGTCGACGAACAGTCCCGCGGCCAGCGACACCACCAGGTAGCCGTGCGCGACGATACCGCCGAACAGCGGGTTGGCGGTGGCCGCCTCCGCATCGGTGTGGGCGTAGAACCTGTCGCCGGTGAACTCGGCGAAGTGGCCGATGTCCTCCAGGGTGACGGTGCGCCGCTCGGAGGCGATGGTGTCGCCGACCCGAAGCTCGGCCAGGCTCTTGCGGAACGGGTGCACACCGCCGCTGCGCCGCTGGGCCCCGCTGGTCCAGTTCCCGGTGACCGCGGTCAGCACATCAGGCGACGCCTGGACGGCCGTGCGCTGCATGTGGTGCAGCACGCCGCGGATACCGCCCAGCTCTTCGCCGCCCCCGGCCCGGCCGGGCCCGCCGTGCACGAGTACGGGCAGGGGGGAGCCGTGGCCGGTGGATTCCGCGGCGTTGTCGCGGTCGAGTACCAGCAGCCGGCCGTGCCAGGGCGCCAGACCCAGCACGAGCTCGCGGGCAACGGCCGGATCGCGGGTGACGACCGAGCCGACCAGGCTGCCGCGGCCGCGCGCCGCCAGCTCCACGGCCTCCTGGACGGTGCGGTAGCCGATCACCGTGCTGACCGGGCCGAACGCCTCGACGGCGTGCGGTTCGGCGGCATCCGGTCCGGCGTGCAGCAGCATGGGCGGCAGGAACGCCCCGAACTGCGGGTCCGCCCCGACCGGTGCGCACCGCTCGGGGTCGCCGCAAACGGTCCGGGCTGATCCGCGCAGCGCGGCGACGGCCTTGCGCACCTCGGTGCGCTGGTCCAGACCCGCCAGCGGCCCCATGCCGACCTGCGGGTCGGCGGGGTCGCCCACCACGACCGCCTCCAGCTGCTCGGTGACCGCGCCGATCACGTCCTCGGCCAGGTGTTCGGGCACGATCGCGCGCCGGATGGCCGTGCACTTCTGGCCGGTCTTGACGGTCATCTCGGTGACCAGTTGGTCGGCGAAGAGCGCGAACTCGGGGTCGCCCGGTGCGGCGTCGGGCCCCAGCACCGAGCAGTTGAGCGAGTCGGCCTCGACACCGAGGCGCACCCCGCCGTGCACGACCGCGGGGTGGGCACGCAGTTTCGCCCCGGTCTCGGCCGAGCCGGTGAAGGCGACGGTGTCCTGCGGGCCGAGCCGGTCGAGCAGGCCCGCGGGGCCGCCGGCGAGCAGTTGCAGGGTGCCCTCGGGCAGCAGCCCGGACTCGATGGTGCGGCGGACGACGAGTTCGGTGAGGTAGGCGGTCTGGCTTGCGGGTTTGACGATGCTGGGCATGCCGGCGAGGAACGCCGGGGCGAGTTTCTCCAGCATCCCCCACACCGGGAAGTTGAACGCGTTGATCTGCACGGCCACGCCCGGGCGGGAGGTGTAGATGTGCTGTCCGGCGAATGTGCCGCCGCGGCCGAGCCGCTCGGTGGGGCCGTCGGGCAGCACCGTGTCGTTGGGAAGTTCGCGGGCGCCGCGGCTCGCGTAGCTGAACAGGGTGCCGAAACCGCCGTCGATGTCGACGGTGTTGTCGCGCCTGGTGGCGCCGGTGCGGTGGGACAGCGCCCGGAACTCGTCGGCGATCCCGGTGAGGTGTTTGGCCAGGTTGCGCAGGATGGCCGCGCGCTCTTGGAAGGTGAGGGAGCGCAGCGCCGGGCCGCCGACGCGGCGCCCGTAGTCGACCATCGCGGCCACGTCGGGGCCGGTGGCGGAGAAGAGGGCGACGGTCTCGCCCGTTGCCGCGTCGGCCAGCGGCCGGCCCTCGCCGGAAGCGCTGTACCAGGCGCCCTGCACGTAGCTCTCCACAAGTGCGGTCACGGTTGCGGTCCTCTCCGTTGCGCCCTCGGCGTGCGTGGTGGCAGAATATTACAGACCGTTCGGTCAGTAAATCGCCTCGCGCGGTCCGGGCGGATCGCCGGAGCAGGAGGAGCCATGGCGGCACCCGCAGCGGCCGACGAGGAAAGCCGCAACGCCGAGTTCGAGGCCATCATCGACCGCCACGAGCGCGTCGAACCCCGCGACTGGATGCCCGAGGGCTACCGCAGAACACTCGTCCGCCAGATCGCCCAGCACGCCCACTCCGAGATCATCGGCATGCAGCCCGAAGGCGCCTGGATCGCGCGGGCACCCTCGCTGCGCCGCAAAGCGATCCTGCTCGCCAAAGTGCAGGACGAGGCCGGCCACGGGCTGTACCTGTACTCCGCCGCCGAAACCCTGGGCGTCGACCGCGCCGAACTGACCCGGCGGCTCATCGAGGGGACCCAGAAGTACTCCTCGATCTTCAACTACCCCACCCCCTCCTACGCCGACGTCGGCACCATCGGCTGGCTGGTCGACGGCGCCGCCATCTGCAACCAGGTGCCGCTGTGCCGCAGCTCCTACGGCCCCTACAGCAGAGCCATGATCCGTATCTGCAAGGAGGAGTCCTTCCACCAGCGCCAGGGCTACGAACTGCTGATGGCGATGATGCGCGGCACCGAACAGCAGCGCGCCATGGTCCAGGAATCCGTCGACCGCTGGTGGTGGCCCTCACTGATGATGTTCGGCCCGCCCGACGCCGACTCCCCCAACACCGCGCAGTCCATGCGCTGGGGCATCAAACGCCACACCAACGACGAACTCCGCCAGCGATTTGTCGACATGACGGTTCCGCAGGCCCGCGCGCTGGGTGTGCGCCTGCCCGACCCCGAACTGGCCTGGAACCCCGAACGCGGAGCCCACGACTTCGGCCGGCCCGACTGGGACGAGTTCGCGCGCGTCCTCAGAGGCGACGGCCCCTGCAACGCCGAACGGATCGCCCACCGCCGCCGCGCCCACGACCAGGGCGCCTGGGTGCGCGAAGCCGCCGCGGCGTTCGCAGCGGGCACCGGAACCGAGGAAGGAGAGTGACCATGGCCGATCCGACGGCCCGCGAACCCGCGGCGCCCGGCGCAGCCGACTGGCCGCTGTACGAGGTGTTCGTGCGCGGCAAACGCGGGCTCAACCACGTACACGTCGGCTCGCTGCACGCGGCCGACGACGAGATGGCCCTGCGCCGCGCCCGCGACGTCTACACCCGCCGCAACGAGGGCGTGAGCGTGTGGGTGGTGCGCGCCGCCCTGATCGCGGCCTCCAGCCCCGACGAGAAGGACCCGATGTTCGCCCCCAGCGGCGACAAGGTCTACCGCCACCCCACCTTCTACACGATCCCCGACGACGTGCCGCACATGTGAGGCCGCCATGACGTACTCACCCGCAGCCGACCCGAACGACCAGTCGGTGTACTCCGGCCTGGTCGGCGTCGACGCCGACTCCTCGCAATGGGCGTTCGGCACCGGCTTCGACGACCCGCTGGCCGGAGTCGACACCACCGTGCCCGCCGGGGTCGACCGCGCCGACCTCGCCGCCTACTGCCTGATGCTCGGTGACGACGCGCTCGTGCTCGCGCAGCGCCTGGCCGAATGGTGCAGCCGCGCACCCGAACTGGAGGAGGACGTGGCGCTGGCCAACATCTCGCTGGACCTGCTGGGGCAGGCGCGGCTGCTGCTCGCTCGCGCCGCCGCAGCCGATCCGGGGACCGTTCCCGCGCTGCCGCCCGACTCCCCCGTCCCCGCCGAGGACGCGCTCGCCTTCTTCCGCGGGCCCGGCGGATTCCGCAACGTCGCACTCGCCGAACTCGCAAACGGCGATTTCGCGCAGTCGTCGCTGCGGCTGCTGGTGTTCTCGGTATGGCGGCTGGCCCTACTGGAGCGCCTGCGCGGCTCGGCCGACCCCGTGCTCGCCGCCGTCGCCGCCAAGGGCGCTGCCGAGGTCGCCTACCACCGCGACTACGCCGCCCGGTGGACCGTCACCCTGGCGCGCGGCACAGCGGAGTCCCGCCGCCGGATCCGGGCCGGTGCCGGCGAGGTGTGGCCGCACGCCGCAGAGCTGTTCGCCGCCGACCCGGTGGAATCGCGCATGGCCGCGGCCGGCGCCGCCGCCGAACCCGGCGAAGTGCGCGCCGCATGCCAGGAGGTACTGGACGAGGTCCTCACCGCCGCCGACCTGCCGCGCCCCGATCTCGGCGCCGCCGCGCGGGCACGCGGGCGCCGCGGTGAGCACACGCCCGCGCTCGCCGAGTTGCTCGCCGACATGCAGTCGCTGGCGCGCGAGCACCCGCGGGCGACATGGTGAGTGCCCGGTGAACGGACCGGCGAACAGGGAGATGCGAGCGATGGACGACACCCCTACCGCGCAGCACCCGGCCGACACCGCCCGGGAACGGGCCTGGCGTGCCGCCGCATCGGTCACCGACCCCGAACTCCCCATGCTGACACTGGCCGACCTGGGCATCCTGCGCGATGTCAGCGCCGACGGCCGCGGCGGCGCCACCGCGAGCCTCACCCCCACCTACTCGGGCTGCCCGGCGATGGCCGCCATCCGCGCCGACGTCGACCGCGCGCTGCGCGCCGACGGCTTCACAACGGTCGAGGTGCGCACGGTGCTGCACCCGCCGTGGTCGTCGTCGTGGATCACCGAACGCGGCAAGCGGCTGCTGGCCGAGCACGGCATTTCACCGCCGGGGCGGGCGCCCCGACGCGACGGCCCCGTCCCGCTGTCGCTGACCCCGCGCAGCCGCGCGCTGCACTGCCCGCGGTGCGGTTCCGGCGCGGCCGAACTCACCTCGGAGTTCGGCGCCACCGCCTGCAAGGCGCTGTACCGCTGCACCGCGTGCGGCGAGCCCTTCGAACACTTGAAGGAGATCTGACGTGGCCGCCTCGCCGACAGTCCCCGCAGCGCCCGCGGCTTCGGCGGCGCCCGGCAGCCGGCGCCGCGCCTCCGGTTTCCACGCGCTGCGCGTCGCCGCCGTCGAACCGCTGTGCCCCGATGCGGCCGCCGTGACGTTCGATGTCCCGCCGGAGTCGGCAGCCGGATTCGCCTTCTCCCCCGGCCAGTCGCTGACCCTGCGCCGCTGGATCGGCGGCCGCGAGCACCGGCGCACCTACTCGATCTGCTCGCCTGCGGGCGGTCCGCTGCGCATCGGCGTGCGCGAGGTCCCCGGCGGCCTGTTCTCGACCTGGCTGCTGCACGAGGTCGCCCCCGGGGACCGGATCGAGGCCGCCGCGCCCGCCGGGTCCTTCTGCGCCGACCCCGGCCAGGGCGGGCGGCACCTACTGATCGGCGCCGGATCCGGTATCACACCGCTGCTGTCCATCGCGGTGTCCCTGCTGGAGGGCGATCAGTGGGCCGAGGTGGCGCTGGTGTACGGCAACCGCACTTCGCGCACCGTCATGTTCGCCGAAGAACTGGCCGACCTGAAGAACCGGTTCGCCGACCGGTTCCAGCTCATCCACGTGCTCTCCCGCGAGCCCCGCGACGCCGAACTGCTGTCCGGGCGGTTGGCTCCCGACCGGCTGCGGCGGGTGCTGGAGGCGCTGGTGCCGGTGGCCGGCACCGACCACGTGTGGCTGTGCGGGCCCTTCGGCCTGGCCGAGGGGGCGCGGGAGGTCCTCGCCGGCTTCGGCGTGCCCGGCGAGCGGGTGCACCGCGAACTGTTCCACGTCGACGCCCCGCCCCCGCCGCCGCAGCGCGCCGCCGCCATTGCAGCGCAGGATGCCGGGACCCTGACCGTTGTGCTCGACGGCCGCAGCACGAGCGCGCCGCTGCCACCCGGCGCCACGGTCCTCGATGCGGCGCAGGCGGCGCGCGCGGACATGCCGTTCGCCTGCCGCGGCGGAGTGTGCGGCACCTGCCGGGCCCGGGTCACCGCCGGCGAGGTCGAGATGCGGCGCAACTACGCACTTGAGGACGCCGAGGTGGCGGCGGGGTTCGTGCTCACCTGCCAGTCCGAGCCCGCCACAACCGACGTGGCGGTCGACTACGACGCGTGAGTTCCGCGGTCGGCGCCGGCCGCCGCGGCCACAACCGGCCCCGGCCCGTTCGGGCGCTGCCCGCTTGGCCCCGCCGCGCCTATAGCCGGAGTCCGCGCTGCGCAAAATCCCGGCAGCCGACTGAGCCGTTCGCCGCCGCCGGAGCGCGGGTCGGCGATCCTGCCCTGCGGTGCGGCGGATCCGGCACGCAACGTACTTGACGCTCCTACCCAGCGTTATTTACCGTTACTTTACTTCCGGCCGGAAGGGGCAAAAGAGACACCGACCGCAACACTGCCCGTCGGGGCAACGTGCCGGATGGGGGCCGCCGGGTTTGCTACGCGCCGCAAGGCGCAGACACAGGAGGTCGATGATGGCAGGTCCCCGCGCGGCAACCGCGCGTTCCGGTAGATCCCGCTCCCTCGCCGCCGCATGCGCAGCGGCCGCCGGCGCGCTCCTGGCGCCGCTGATGGTCGCGGCCACACCCACCCCCGCTGCAGCTGCGGGCCCCCGATGCGGCTCCACCGCGGACTGCCTCGCGCAGATGACCCTGGAGGAGAAGGCGGGCCAGATGACGCAGGTGAACCACGTCAACGTCATGGAGGACAAGGAGGCCATCGCCGAGTACGGCATCGGCTCCCTGCTCTCCGGCGGCGGCGCCGGACCCGGCGGCGAAGCCGGCGGCACCGCCACCGAATGGGCCGACATGTACGACGAATACCAGCGCGCCGCCCTCGGCAGCCGGCTGGGAATCCCGCTGATCTACGGCGTCGACGCCGTGCACGGCCACAACAACGTCGAAGGCGCCACCGTCTTCCCGCACAACATCGGCATGGGGGCCACCCGCAACCCCTGGCTGGTGCACCGCACCCAGAGCATCACCCGCAAAGAGGTGCTGGGCACCGGCATCGACTGGAACTTCGCGCCCGCGGTCAGCGTGCCCCGCGACGACCGGTGGGGCCGCACCTACGAAGGCTTCGGCGAGGTCCCCTGGCTGGCCGGCCGGATGGGCGCCGCCTCCGTACGCGCCTTCCAAGGCCACCGCCTCGACTCCCGCGGTGTCGCCGCCACCGCCAAACACTACGTCGCCGACGGCGGCACCACCTGGGGCACCGGCCAGGACGAGTACCTGATCGACCAGGGCGATGCGCAGATGAGCGAGCGCGAGCTGCGCAGGATCCACCTTGCGCCCTACCGCTCCGCGCTGCGCGCCGGCGCCGCCACGGTCATGGCCTCCTTCAGCAGCTGGAACGGCCTGAAGATGCACCAGCACGACTACCTCGTCAACGACGTGCTCAAGGGCGAACTCGGCTTCGACGGCGTCGTGGTCTCCGACTGGGGCGGCGTGCGCCAGGTCGAAGGCGACACCTACGCCGAGAAGGTACGCAAGTCGATCAACGCCGGCTTGGACATGATCATGGTCCCTGACGACTACAAGCAGAACATCAACGCCATCGTCGGCGAGGTCCGCGCCGGACGCATCAGCGAGAAACGCATCGACGACGCCGTTGGCCGCATCCTCGACCTCAAGTTCGACATGGAGCTGTTCGCGAAGCCCTTCACCGACCGCGGCCGCACCGCCGGTGTCGGCTCACCCGAGCACCGCAAGGTCGCCCGCGAGGCGGTCGCCCAGTCCCAGGTGCTGCTGAAGAACGACGGCGGTGTGCTGCCGCTGTCGCGCCACTCGGGCAAGGACATCGTGGTGGGCGGCAAAACCGCCGACAACCTCGGCTACCAGCTCGGCGGCTGGGCGATCAGTTGGCAGGGCGGCAGCGGCGACACCACCGAGGGCACCACCTTCTGGGAAGCCATCCAGCAGGAAACCAAGCGCACACGCACCGACGTGGAGTTCGTCGGCACCGAAACCGGCGGCGACTACTCCGCCGACATCGGCATCTGGGTGGGCGGCGAAACCCCATACGCCGAAGGGCAGGGCGACGACGCCGACCTGGCGCTGAGCCGGGACGACACCGAACAGCTCACCGATATCTGCGCCAAGACCGAGGTCTGCATCGCCATGCTCGTGTCGGGTCGCCCGCTGATCATCAACGAGGAGCTGAAAACCGCCGACGCGTTCGTCGCCTCTTGGCTGCCGGGCAGCGAGGGAGCGGGCATGACCGACGTCCTGTTCGGCCGCGAGCGCTTCCGCGGCCGGCTCCCGGTCACCTGGCCGTCTGCGGTCGACCAGGAGCCCATCAACCGCGGCGACGGCCAGGACCCCCTGTTCCGCCTGGGCTACGGTCTGCGCCGCTGACCCCGGCCAACACCAACCCCGCACCCGCTGCCGCGGCAGCGGGCGGCCGCGCCGGCACCCCCAGCCGGCGCGGCCGCCCCGTGCCGGCTGGGGGTGCCGAAAATTGCGTTGCGCCGCGGATACGCCCGGTGGCAACCTGGTGAGCGCGGGGTGAAACCCGAGCACGACGTTTGTCCACCACATGGAGGCGACCCTTTCCGATGCGCATGACCCACGGAACCGCGACCGCTCTGCTCGTTCCGTCGGCTCATCGCCGGGAGGCCCCATGTCCCACGCCATCGTCTGCTCCGACCTCGCCTTTGACTGGCCCGACGGCACCGTCGTCTTCACGGGCCTGAACGCCGCCTTCGACACCGGCCGCACCGGCCTGATCGGCCTGAACGGCTCCGGCAAGTCCACCCTGCTCAAGCTCATCACCGGTCGGCTCGCGCCCACAGCGGGCAGCGTGCACGCCCTCGGCGACATCGGCCACCTCGACCAGGGCCTCACCCTCGATACCGGCCGGTCCGTGGCCGAACTGCTGGGCATCCAGCGCACCCGCGCCGCACTGCGCGCCATTGAGGGCGGCGACGCCTCCGAAACCAACTTCACCGCCGTCGGCGACGACTGGGACATCGAAGAGCGCGCGGTCGCCCAACTCGAACGGTTCGGCATCGCGCTCGACGGCGGTGCGCCCTTGGACCGCACTGTCGGCACGCTCTCCGGCGGCGAAGCGGTACTCACCGGGCTCGCCGGGCTCATCCTGCGCCGCCCCGCCGTCGCCGTGCTCGACGAACCCACCAACAACCTCGATGCCAGGGCTCGCGCCCTGCTGTACGAAGCCGTCGAGGACTGGCGCGGCGTGCTGGTCGTCGTCAGCCACGACCGCGAACTGCTGGAGCGCGTCGACCGCATCGCCGAACTCCGCGAAGGCGGCATCCGCACCTGGGGCGGCAACTACAGCTCCTATATCGAGCAGTTGACCGCCGAACAGGAGGCGGCCCAGCGCGCGGTCCGCGCGGCCGAGGCCGATGTCCGGCGCGAAAAACGCCAGGTCATCGAGGCAAAAACCAAACTCGACCGCCGGGCCCGCTACGGCCGCAAAATGAACGAGGCCAAGCGCGAACCCAAGGTGGTCATGAACCAGCGCAAGCGCGACGCGCAGGTCTCGGCGGGCAAGCACCGCATCATGCATTCGGAGAAACTGGAGGAGGCCGAACAGGCGCTGGCCGGGTCGGAAGCCGCGGTGCGCGACGACGACCGCATCCGCATCGCACTGCCCGACACCGCCGTGCCCGCCGGCCGCACCGTGCTCGAACTGGACGGTCCCGATGGCCGCATCCGTGTGCAGGGCCCCGAGCGGATCGCGCTGACCGGCGACAACGGATCCGGCAAGACCACGCTGCTGCGCGCCATCGCCGAATCCGCGGCCCACCCCGCGGTGGCGGTCGCCCGCTCCACCGACCGGGTCGGCTACCTGCCCCAGCGCCTCGACGTCCTCGACGACTCGATGAGCGTGCTGGACAACGTGCGCGCCGCAGCGCCGTCGGCGACCCCGCACCAGGTCCGGGCCAACCTGGCCAGGTTCCTCATCCGCGGTGACCGGGTGGGCGACCCTGCCGGGGTGCTGTCGGGCGGCGAGCGCTTCCGGGTATCGCTGGCCCGGATCCTGCTGGCCGATCCGCCGCCGCAACTGCTCATCCTGGACGAGCCCACCAACAATCTCGATCTCGACAGCGTCGACCGGCTCACCGAGGCGCTTGCCGCCTACCGGGGCGCGCTCATCGTGGCCGGGCACGACACCCGCTTCCTCGCCGAGATCGGCATCACCCGCTGGTGGCACCTGGAACGCGGCGGCGCCCCCAGCGAGGCCGACCCTCCGCGCCCGGCCGGCGGGTAGCGCCGCGGGTCCGCCGGCCGCAGGGGCGCAGCCGGGGCCGGGGTGCGCGGAGTCGGCGAGTCGACAGGTCGCCATGCAGCCGAGTCGGTTCGACCGCATGGCGCCAATGCGCCGAGCGTCCACAGGGGCGCGTACTCCGGCAGTGCGGCAAGCACCGGGCGCCGCGCACCCGGGCCCCGGCGGCCGGGTCGCCAAGTCGACAGGTCGCCGAACCCGCCTGGCGCCATGTCCATCCAGGGCACATGGCGCTCTGCAGGGCGCAGTTCTAGCGTGGATCCATGACGAGTCGACGAATGCGTTCTTTTGCCGCCGGTGTGCTGATCGCCAACAGCGCGCCGCACCTCGCGACCGCGGTGCGCGGGCACCGGCATCTCACCCCGTTGGCCGGTCGCGACTCCGGACCGGTCGTCAACGGGATCTGGGCCGGCATGAACCTCGCCGCGGGGGTGCTGCTACTGAGCGGCAAGCGCACCGGCAGCGCCGCGCGCTGGGACGGTGACCTGGTCGCGTTCGAGGCCGGCTACCTCACCCTGGCCCTGTGGATGGCGGGTTCCGAGGCGGCGCTGCGGATCAACTGGGACCGGGACACCGCGGCGGAGTAGCAGCCGGGGGTGGGCCGGATACAAGAAGAAGGAGGAGACCGCACCCCGCGGTCTCCTCCTTCTCTTTTCTTGCTCCGGCTCTTGCCCCGGCGCCCGTCAGGGCGCGGTCGGCTCCGGGTCAGCGGCTCAGGCGGCCGCCAGGCCGGCCTTGAGGTTGCCGGCGACGCGCACCACGCGCCGCGCCTGCACCTCGGCGGCCGTGTGCGCCACGTCGTCGACGGGCAGCTGGCCGGCACCGTCGACGTGTGAGGTGCCGTAGGGGTTGCCGTCGGTGAACTTGCTCGGGTCGGTGAAGCCGGGGGGAACGATGATCCCGCCGAAGTGGTAGAAGGTGTGCGACAGCGCCAGCAGGGTCGACTCCTGGCCGCCGTGCAGGGTCGCCGACGAGGTGAACCCGCTGTAGACCTTGTCCGCGAGCAGGCCCTGCTGCCACTGCGGGCCGAGCTGGTCGATGAACTGCTTCAGCTGCGAGGCGATGTTCCCGTAGCGGGTCGGCGAGCCGAAGATGACTGCGTCCGCCCACACGACGTCGTCGGCCGTGGCCTCGGCGATGTCCTTGGTCGCCTCGGCGTTGGCGGCCCAGGCGGGGTTGCCTGCGATGGCCGCTTCGGGCGCCAGCTCGCGGACCTTGAGCAGCCGGACCTCCGCGCCCTCCTTCTGCGCGGCCTCCTCCAGCTTGCTGGCAATGCTGTAGCCGTTGCCGGTGGAGGAGTAGTAGATGATGCTCAACTTCACGGGCTCGCTCATAGTTCCCTCCGGGGAAGCAGTCGCTGCAAGTGCTTTCCTAGAAAGATAATGTCTTCGCATGGATATTGCGACCAGTGCACCCTGTGACGCGTCGCACCCGGGGGCTCCGGCCCGCCAGTGGCGGATCGCGGGCTAATAGAGTGGTCCAGATCACTGGCCGTCGAGTTGGCATCCATGGAGGGCGGGGCTAGAGTGGATCGGGTCGCCTGATGGAGCGCCGAGTTCGGCGCGGACTCGGGCGGCGGTCTTCCTCGGTCGCAGCGAACACCCAACGGTGGGCGTGACCGCATCCCAGATCCGACACTCCTTCGAGTTCAGTCGGTATCGGCGGGTCTCGATAAGATCGTTTCTCCGTCGCTGCTGCGCCCGAAAGAGTTGGATACGGGAATCGGGAATTCCGCCGAAACCGCCGATTTGGCGGGGTGCGGGGAACCTGATAAAGTGAAGACATAACAAAGAGCGGATGCCCGCCGCCTTCCAAACGGAAGGCGAACGGAAATCCGCCGG
>NZ_BAAGYZ010000030.1:0-57656 GCF_054778995.1 Streptomonospora sediminis | reverse complement strand
CGGCCGGTTCGCGCTCGTCGATACCGACGCCGCGACCGGCACCGGTACCGGCACGGGCGCCGGCGCACCGGCGGTACCCGCTATCGGCCTGCTGCGGGCCTGGTCGCCCTACCTGCTGGTGGCCGCGGTGCTGGTGGCCACCCGCATCCTGCCCGGGGCGCCGGAACTGCTGCAGAGCGTCGAGATCGGCGCGGACGGACTGTTCGGCACCTCCATCGGCGAGGCCGTGCAACCGCTGTACTCGCCCGGGGCGGTCTTCATCCTGGCCTGCCTGGTCACCTACGGACTGCACCGCATGGGCGGCGGCCGGATCGCCGCGTCCTGGCGGATGGCCGGCGGGCAGCTCGCCGGAGCCGCGGTGGCCCTGCTTTTCGCGGTCCCGCTGGTCCGGGTCTTCATCAACTCCGGGGCCGAGTTCAGCGGCGGCGACCTGCAGAGCATGCCGCTCACCCTGGCCCACGGCGCCGCCGAACTCGCCGGGGGAGCCTGGCCGCTGTTCGCCCCGTGGATCGGTGCGCTGGGCGCGTTCGTCGCCGGAAGCAACACCGTCTCGAACCTGATGTTCTCGCTGTTCCAGTTCTCCACCGGCGCGCAGATCGGGGTGCCCCCGGAGGTGGTCGTGGCCGGCCAGGCCGTCGGAGGTGCCGCGGGCAACATGATCACCGTGCACAACGTGGTCGCGGCCTCCGCCGTGGTCGGGCTGGTGGGGCGCGAGGGCGACCTGATCCGCCAGGCCGCGATCGCGCTGCTGTACTACCTGCTGACAGCGGGTGCGCTGACCTACCTGCTGGCCTACGGGCTCGGCCCGAACCCGGGAGCGCTGCTGCTCGTGCTGGTGCTGGGCGCGCTGGCGGCCCTGGTGGTGCTCATGCGCCGCGCGGCCCGCGGGACCGGCACGACCTAACGGGCTCTACTCGGGTTGCGCCTCCCGGGCGCGGGCCTGGTGCCGGCGGGCCTTGATGCGGTTGCCGCAGGTCTTCATCGAGCACCACCGCGCGGTGTTGGCGCGGCTGCGGTCCAGCAGGAAAAGGCGGCATTCCGTGTTCTCGCACGGCCGCAGGCGGCCGGGCAGCCGTTCTTTGACGTCGGCCCATGCGAGTACGAGTTCAACGGCGAGCCTGCGCTCGGGCGGTGCCTCCAGGTGCCATTCGATGCCCGATGCGCTGGGCCGGGGGACCTTGCGGACGCCCGCGAGGACGCGGCGCAGCCGGGGCTGGGCCGGTGCGCCGGTCTCGACCGCCTGGAGCGCGTCGCGGGCGGTGCGCAGCCACCGGCGCTCCTCATCGCCGCCGCTGCCGCCGTGCTCGCGGGCCCACCTGCCGACCTCGCGGTCGTCGCTCCACAGGTCGCGGTGCCGGCCATCGGAAACAGGGGTGCTGTTCAGCGCCTGCAGCAGGGCTTGGTCGTCCAGCACGGCCCCCACCTTCCTATCTAACTCCATTGATCCGTTTGACAGGTTACCCGATGGACGGTCTAATGAGCGCCAGACTTAACCATCAAAAGACATCTAAGGGGTTAGTCATGGCTGAGGTTCGCCACCAGTACGCGACAGTGCACGGGCACCGCATCTTCTACCGCGAGGCAGGCCCCCGCGAGGCGCCCACGCTCGTGCTCCTGCACGGATACCCCACCAGCTCCCGCATGTTCCGCCACCTCATTCCGGCGCTGGCCGACCGGTTCCACATCATCGCTCCCGACCACCTCGGCTTCGGCAACTCCGATGCCCCGGACGCCAACGGGTTCGCCTACACCTTCGACGCGCTGACCGACATAACCGAAGCCCTGCTGGACCGGCTCGGCGCCACCCGCTACGCCATATACGTCCAGGACTACGGCGCCCCCGTCGGCTGGCGGCTGGCCCTGCGCAACCCGGATGCCGTCACCGCGGTGATCACGCAGAACGGCAACGCCTACGAGGACGGCTTCGTCCCCGAATTCTGGGAGCCGGTGTGGGCGTACTCCGCCGACCCGGGGCCCCGGACCGAACCCGGCGTCCGCGCCGCCCTCTCGCTTGAGGCGATCCGCTGGCAGTACCTGCACGGGGTGGACCGGCCCGAGCTGGTCGACCCCGACACCTGGGCCGCCGACCACCGCGAGGTCAACCGGCCGGGCAACGATCTCGTGCAGCTCGCCCTGTTCCGCGACTACGCGAACAACCGGCCGCTCTACCCCCGGGTGCACGAATACTTCCGGGAGCACCGCGTGCCGCTGCTCGCGGTCTGGGGCGCAGGCGATGAGATCTTCGGCCCGGACGGAGCCCGCGCCTTTGCCCGGGACCTGCCGGACGCACAGATCCACCTTGTCGCCGGAGGCGGGCACTTCCTGCTCGAAAGCCACCTGGACACCGTGGCCGGGTACATCCGCGGGTTTCTGACCGCAGCCGAACCGGCGGCGTAACGCCCGTAGCGAGCGCCCGGACCGGGCGGGCGGATGCTGCACGGCCGGGTTCCGCAGCGGCCCGCGCCCGCTCGCCCGACCGCGCATCCGGCCGTTCGAACGGCCGGCCGCCCGCGCAGCCGGGACGTGGGGAATAGCCGCTGGTCGGTTCTTGTTCGGAGGTCTGGCAAACTGGTATACGACCGCCGCGGTACCGGTTCACGCCATCAGAGCGGCAGCCCGATGCGGCGCGCAGCACCGCGCGCTCTGCCGTGTGCGCCCGGCGACCGCCACTAGCGAGGAGATCCACGTGAAAGCCGACATTCACCCCGAGTACGTTCTCACCCACGTCACCTGCACGTGTGGGAACACCTTCACCACCCGCAGTACCGCCTCGTCGGGTGAAATCCGGGCCGACATCTGCTCTGCCTGCCACCCGTTCTACACCGGCAAGCAGAAGATCATGGACACCGGCGGCCGGGTCGCCCGCTTCGAGAAGCGCTTCGGCAAGCGCTCCGCCAAGTAGCTCCGCAGGCGGCGCCGGGGCGCGCGGTTCCGACGTGTTCGGTCCGCGCGGCCGGCGCCGCTGCTTATCGGTCGCCGCATCTGCGGCCGGTGCTGCCGGCCCGGCCGCTGCGGCCCGCGCGGGCGCGGCCACCGGACCGTGCGGCGTGCGGAGCCGCCGGCAACCGGGCACGCTCTCGAAGAACCACGCCATCGACGGAAGCTGGACTTGAAGTGAAGCTGGACGACCTCCTGGGCGAGTACTACGAGCTGGAACAGCAGCTCGCGGATCCCGCCGTGCACGCCTCCCCGGCGCAGGCGCGCTCCCTGGGCAAGCGTTACTCCCAGCTCACGCCGATCATCGCCGCTTACCGCGAACTGATGCAGGTCGAGTCCGACATCGAGGCCGCCAACGAACTCGCCGGCGAGGACGCGGCCTTCGCCGAGGAGGCCCGGCAGCTCGCCAAGAGCCGCGAGTCGCTGACCGAACGCCTGCACTACCTGCTCATCCCGCGCGACCCCGCCGACGACAAGAACCTCATCATGGAGGTCAAGGCCGGCGAGGGCGGCGAGGAATCGGCCCTGTTCGCGGGCGACCTGGTGCGCATGTACCTGCGCTACGCCGAGCGGAAGGGCTGGAAGACCGAGATCATCAACTCGACGCCTTCCGAACTGGGCGGTTACAAGGACATCACCATCGCCTTCAAGAACAAGGGCACCCCCGAGGCCGGCCAGGGCGTCTGGCCCCAGCTCAAGTTCGAGGGCGGAGTGCACCGCGTCCAGCGCGTACCCGTCACCGAGTCGCAGGGCCGCATCCACACCTCCGCTGCCGGGGTCCTCGTCGTGCCCGAGGCCGAGGACGTCGAGGTCGAGATCCACGACAACGATCTGCGCGTGGACGTCTTCCGCTCCTCCGGGCCGGGCGGGCAGAGCGTCAACACCACCGACTCCGCGGTGCGCATAACCCACCTGCCCAGCGGCATCGTGGTGTCGTGCCAGAACGAGAAGAGCCAGCTCCAGAACAAGGAGCAGGCGCTGCGCATCCTGCGCGCCCGCCTGTACGCCGAGGCCCAGGCCAGCGCCGACGCCGATGCCGCCGCCGAACGCAAGAGCCAGGTGCGCACGGTCGACCGCTCCGAGCGCGTCCGCACCTACAATTTCCCGGAGAACCGCATCTCCGACCACCGTGTCGGATACAAGGCCTACAACCTTGACCAGGTCCTCGATGGCGACCTGGAGGGGGTCCTGCAGGCGCTCATCGACGCCGACACCAAGGAAAGGCTGGAGCAGGCGGAGTCATGAACTTCCTGCTCGACGAGGTCGCCCGGGCCACGCTGCGGCTGGCCGATGCGGGCGTCCCCTCGCCCCGCACCGACGCCGAAGAACTCGCGGCGTTCGTGCACGGCGTCCGTCGAGGAGAGCTGCACGGGGTCGCCGACTCCGACTTCGACGCGCTCTACTGGGAGTGCGTGGCGCGCCGGGCCGCGCGCGAACCGCTCCAGCACATCACCGGCCGCGCCTTCTTCCGCTACCTGGAACTGCAGGTGGGCCCCGGTGTCTTCGTACCCCGGCCCGAAACCGAGATCATGGTCGGCTGGGCGATCGACACCCTGCGCGCCATGGACGTCGCCGACCCCCTGGTCGCCGACCTCGGCACCGGGTCGGGCGCCATCGCCATCTCCATCGCCCAGGAAGTGCCCCGTTCGCGGGTGCACGCCGTCGAACTCGACCCCGGTGCGCTGGGCTGGGCCCAACGCAACATCGAGGCCAGCGGGCACGCCGACCGGATCACCGCCCACCGCGGCGATCTGCGCGGGTCGCTGCCCGATCTGGACGGGCGGCTGGACCTGCTGATCTCCAACCCGCCCTACGTGCCCACCGCCGACTCCGCGCACGTACCGCCTGAGGTCCGCAACCACGATCCCGGCGCGGCGCTGTGGGCCGGCGACGACGGCCTCGAAACCATCCGCGACCTTGAGGCGGTCGGGCGCAGGCTGCTGCGCCCCGGCGGCGCCATGGCGATCGAACACGGCGACGGCCAGGGCATCGACATTCCCCGGCTCTTCCCCGAAGACCAGGGCTGGTGCGATGTCCGCAACCGCAAGGACCTCGCCCACCGCGACCGCTTCGTCGTCATGCGCAGGGGCGGCGACTGATGGTGCGCAGGCCGGCGGTCGGCGGGAGTGGTGCCGCGGTGCGGGACACGGATCCGCGGAATGCGACGATTCACCGCAACGCGGATACCCGACGAACAACGGATCCGATGAGGGGCCCAGGCGGCCCTGCGCGCCCGGCGGGCGCCGACAAGAGATGGGGTGACCTCAGGTGAGCCGCAGTTACGACTGCGCTGACGTGCAGGGGCGCAAGGACGGCATCGCCGACGCGGCGTCGACCGTCCGCCGGGGCGAGCTTGTTGTGCTGCCGACCGACACCGTTTACGGGATCGGCGCCGACGCGTTCAGTCCCGACGCCGTCGCAGGGCTGCTCGGCGCGAAGGGCCGCGGCCGCGACATGCCGCCGCCCGTTCTGGTGGGCTCGGTGCGCGCGGCCCAGGCACTCATCGAAGACCTGGGCAACTACGGCCAGGACCTCATCGAGGAGTTCTGGCCGGGGCCGCTGACCATCGTCTGCACGGCCGCCCCGAGCCTGTCGTGGGACCTCGGCGACACCAAGGGCACCGTGGCGGTGCGCATGCCGATGCACCCGGTCGCCCTGGAGCTGCTCAAGGAGGTCGGGCCCATGGCCGTCAGCAGCGCCAACGTGTCCGGCAACCCGGCGGCCACTACGGCCGAGGAAGCCGAAAAGCAGCTGGGCGACGCGGTTGCGGTCTACCTCGACGGCGGAGCGTGCGACGACGAGACACCGTCCACCATCGTCGACCTGACCTATGCGGTCCCGCGCGTGCTGCGCGACGGAGCGATTCCGGTCCAGCGCCTGCGCTCGGTCTGCGGCACGGTGATCGGCGTTCCCAAGCGCAGGGCCAAGGGCGAGGTCGAGGAGGGCGCCGAAGACGGCACCGACGGCGCTGAGAGCACTGAGAGCGCGGCGGAGCGCCCCTCCGAAGGCACCGTCCCCGCCGGGCCCGCGGAGTCCGGCGAGAGCCCCGAGAGCGCGCCGCAGAGCGCTGCGAGTACAGCGGGCGCCGGGGCCGCAACGGGTACCGCGGCCGCCGGCGGCACCGCCGACACCACCACCGGCACCGCCGCTGCGGACACCGCGGACGCCGCGGACCGCCCGGAGGCGGCGGAGGGGCCGGACGCCGCCGCTGGCAGCGGCGCGCCCGCGCCCCACGGGGAACACACGGAGGACGAGGAGCGCGCCGGCCGGCCCGCGGAGACCGCGGCGGGCGGTACCGGTGGCGACCCGGTCGGCGCCGCCGGCCCCGAGCAGCGGCCGGCCCGCGACTCGGACTGACGGCCTGTGCCCGCCGCGGTGCCCCCGGCTCCGGCTCCCGGAACCGGCGGGCACCGCGGCCCCGGCAGCGCTCGGCGGCGACCCGCGGTGACGGCCGGCGCTAAGAAAGCGCAAAAAAATGGCCTGCGCGTGCACCGGCGGTGGCTACGGAGCGCGGCGGGCGCGGAACCGGGCCCGGCGGTGTGCCGCCGGACGTGCGCAATCCGGGCCGGCGGGCACGGCGGCCCGGTCGGGGACGCTGCTGAGCGCGGGTGCGCACCCGGTCCCGGGCCCGTGTGCCGGGGCTGGACCGCAGCGCCCGATCGCACTGGTGCGCAGCGGCTGTGTGGCTGTGCGCGTCCCGTACCATGCGGGCGCACAGTTGCGTGCCGGGCCCTGCCGTGCAGGTGGCCGCGGCGATCACCAAGGCGCGCACCGCCGTGCCGCGCGGCCGGTACCCCTCGGCGGAGCAGCTGCTCCGGGTGGTCGCCGCAGATGGCGTGGAACACACTTTTCACGCTCTGTGATCGCTTTGTGTTGCCGCGCACCGCCGCCGGGTAGTGCTAGGTTCGGCTGCACCGCGGTCTTGGCAGCGGCGGCCGTGTTCGGCGCCGCTCGTACCGCGTCGCGATCAGCCGCCCGCGGTGGACCACCGGGCCCGCCGAGCGGCTGTTGGCAGCCCGCCGTCCGCGCCGATCGCCCGATCGCGGCCGTGCCGCCTCCGGCGACCGCAAGCAGCAATCCCCGGCCGGCGCCGAACCGCCGACCGCCTCCGCCGGCTCCCAGCCGTCGGCGCCCGATTCGAGGAAGGCACCTGACACGCCGTGCGTGAGTATGCGCTCACCTTTGTCATCGCCCTGGCGGTCACCTATCTGCTCACGCCCTTTGTGCGGCGAGCGGCGATCGCCATCGGCGCGGTGCCCCCGGTGCGCGACCGCGACGTGCACAGCGAGCCCATCCCGCGCATGGGCGGGATCGCGATCTACGGCGGTTTCGCCGCGGCCCTGCTGATCTCCTACCGGCTGCCGCACCTGCAGGACGTCTTCGTCTACAACACCTGGCGCGGGCTGCTGCTGGCGGGCGGCGTGATCGTCGTCATCGGGATCATCGACGACCGGTGGGGCATGGGGGCGGTTCCCAAGCTCGCGGGCCAGACCCTGGCGGCGGGCATCATGGTGTACTCCGGCGTGCAGATGCTGTGGCTGCCGATGCCGGGCACCCAACTCTCCCTGGGGCCGTGGCTGGGTGCGCTGATCTCGGTGCTGCTGATCGTGGTCACCATCAACGCGGTGAATTTCGCCGACGGGTTGGACGGCCTGGCCGCGGGCATCGTGGCCATCTCGGCGTTCGCGTTCTTCGCGTACTACTACGTCGCTGCCATCGACCAGGGCTTCGAGCGGCAGTCCTACCCCGCCATGATCGCGATCATCCTGGCCGGGGTCTGTATCGGCTTCCTGCTGCACAATTTCAACCCCGCCCGCGTGTTCATGGGCGATACCGGCGCGATGCTGCTCGGGCTGCTGCTGGCCTCCATCACCATTACCGTGACCGGCCAGTTCTACCCCGAAGGCCGCACCAGTGTGCACGGCATCGCGCTGTTCCTGCCGGTGGCACTGCCGTTGCTGGTCATTGCGCTGCCGCTGGCCGACCTGGTGCTCGCCGTGGTGCGCCGCACCCTGGCCGGCAAGTCGCCCTTCGCCCCCGACAAGAAGCACCTGCACCACCGCTTGCTGGAGCTGGGCCATTCCCACGCCCGCGCGGTGCTGCTGATGTACCTGTGGGCGGCCATCATCGCCTTCGCCTCGGTGTCGCTCTCGGTGTTCGACACCCCGTTCGTGGTGCTGACCGTGGCCCTGCTGGTGGCCGCCTGCGCGGTGGGGCTTATCACGCTGCCGCGGTTGCGGCGCCGCCGCGCGGCGCGGGGGACCCGGGAGCAGGCGTCCGCGGAGTCCTCGTCGGTGGCCGCGGAGTAGGGGGCGAGACGGTGATCACTTCTCCTGGCACCGCCGGGCATCCCCGGCCGGCGCAGGCTCCGCGCTTCGGCGGCAACCGCTTCGGCGATCATCCATCGACCCGGCCCGCTGCGAACCGAAACCCCTGAACCCGTCTGAACCTGGAGGCCGAATCCAGCCGAACGGCACATGACCTGCGGTCGAACGACTGCGGCGACAAACCTGATGAGCTGCGTGCATACCCCGGTGCTGTGTACACCGCGGACGCGGGTGAGGTGACCGTGAAGGCCACCCGTGTTCGGGTGCCCGAATCCTTGTGATAGCTTTCACGAGCAAGCACCCCACACAGCACAGCCACCGGAGTCTCTTTCATGCAGGAACACGACGCCCGGATTCTCCGCGGCGCCGCGATTCCCACGGCCGCCGTCGGTGTGGCGGCCGCAGTCGCCTCCTCAGTCATGGCAGGTGTGCCGGGCCTCATCGGTGCCGTATTGGCGGCGCTGCTGGTCTTGGCGTTCTTTGCCGTCTCCGCTTACGCCATCGCCTGGACCGGGCAGCACCATCCCCATCTGCTGCTGCCCATCGCCTTCCTGGTCTATACGACCAAGATCGGTGTGCTGGCAGTGGCGCTGGTCATGTTCGGCGGAACCACGGCCTTCCACCACTACTCGTTTGCGTGGACCGCGCTGGCCTGCGTAATCGTCTGGCTCGCGGGCCAGGCCATTGCCGGCGTGCGGGTGCGGCGGCTGACGGTGGAGCCTTTCGGTCAAGACGCCGATGGCGACGAGGGTCCCGACGGTGATGACGGCTCCGATGGCCCCGAGTCCACGGATCCCCGGACCGGTGTCGGTGCCGGGAGCGACCGGTGAATCCGGCGAAAACGCCCGCTAAGGGCGATGTGCGAACAAGATTCGCCTACTGCTATCTTCCGGAGCGAGACGAACAACCGTGCAGGCGGCGATCCCCCCGAACGTCCCAGCCGCGGCGGTATGAGGTTCTTCTCCCATCTCTTCGGATCCTGAACGTCCAGTCCGGTAGCCGGCGTCTCCACGTGAGCGGCGCGGTACCGCCCGAAAACATCGAGGATTGAGTTGCGTCACGACGCCGATGTGGCCGCCGTGTGCGTCGGCCGTGTAGCGAGCGAGGAGCGGTGAACATACACAGCAACGTGGCCGCCGGCCTGCACAGCGCCGCGTCCGAAGAAGGCTGCCACATCTTCAACACCCACGGATGCGGCTTTACACCCCCCTCGACCAGCCTGTTCTTTCCCGAACCCTGGTTGGAGTTCGGGCTTCCCGGTACCTCGGGTATCACGAAGTACCTGCTGGTCCTGATCGTCGCGCTGCTGCTGGCTGCGGGGTTCTGGTACTTCGCCACCCGCAACGCCAAGGTCGTGCCGGGCCGGCTGCAGAGCGTGGCCGAGCTCTTCGTGGAGTTCATCCGCAACCAGATCACCCGCAACACCATGGGCAAGGCGGGCGACAAGTACGTCCCCATCATGGTGACCCTGTTCATCTTCATCTTCTCGATGAACGTGATGGGGCTGATACCGGGCCTGCAGTTGCCGGTGACCTCCAACCTGGCGATTCCCGCCATGCTGGCCCTGTTCGTCTACGTGCTGTGGAACGGCGTCGGCATCCGGCGCAACGGTCTCGGGGCCCACATCAAGGCGCACACGATGCCGGCCGGGGTGCCCTGGTACCTGCTGATCCTGGTCACGCCGATCGAGGCGCTGTCGAACTTCCTCATCCGGCCCCTCACCCACGCACTGCGGCTCTTCGCGGTCATCCTGGCGGGCCACCTGCTCCTGGCGGTTTTCGCCGCCGGCGGGTTCTACATGTTCAACCCGACCACGCCGATGGGCGCTGCGCTCGGTGCGGTATCGGTGGGGTATTCCGGAATCGCGCTGATCGGATTCCTGATCTTCACCGTCTTTGAACTGTTCATCATGGCCGTCCAGGCCTATGTGTTCGTTCTCCTTTCCTCCGTCTACATCGGCCAGGCAATGGAGACCTCGCACTAGCGGCCTGAGGCCCGGTGCGCGCAGTCCGGCACCAACCCCGTAGAAAAGCAACGCCAGTCCGGCGGAATCCATACCCGCCGGCGAGTTCGAGTAAGGGAATTCAATGGAAATCACCGGTAGCCTCGCGACCATCGGTTACGGCCTCGCCGCCATCGGCCCCGGCATCGGCGTCGGTCTCATCTTCGGCTTGGGCGTGCAGGCCATCGCCCGCCAGCCCGAGGCCCGCGGCGTGCTGCAGACCCAGATGATCTTCGGTTTCGCCGTCGTCGAGGCACTCGCCATTCTCGGTTTCGTGCTCGCGATCATCCAGCAGTAAGACGGCCATCAACGCGGAGGAGATGCCAGCCATATGAACCTGGCAGCCGAGCAGGGAAATATCCTGCGGATCCACTGGGACGAATTCACCTTCGGCGCGATCGCCCTCTTCCTGTTCGCCCTGGTCGTCTATCGCATGTGGCCGCGGCTGATGTCCGCCCTCGACGAGCGGGCCAACCAGATCGAGGGTGGCATCGACCGCGCGCGGAAGGCGGAAGCGGAGGCGGAGGAGATCCGCCAGCAGTACCGCGAGAAGCTGGACGAGGCGCACCGCGAGTACGCCAGGGAGCTGGAGAAGGCCAAGGAGCAGCGCGCCTCCATCATCGCCGAGGCGCGCGAAGAGGCCCAGACCGAGGCGCAGCGGATCATCGACGCCGCACACGCCCAGATCGAGGCCGACCGCCAGCACGCCTTTGCGCAGCTGCGCACCGAGATCGGGTCCCTTTCCACCGATCTCGCCGCCCGGATCGTCGGTGAGACGCTCAGCGACAGCGCCGCCCAGACCCGGGTCGTCGACCGGTTCCTGGACGAGCTGGAGCAGGGCGAGAACGCCTCCCAGGCCGGGGCGCGCTGATGCGGGGCATCAGCCGCGCCTCCCTGGAGGCGGTCACCGAACGCCTCGGCACCGTGCTGGAGTCGGCCGATACCGCCGCACTGGGCCGCGAACTCTTCGAGGTCGTCGGGCTCCTGGGACAGGAGCACTCCCTGCGGCGGTGGCTGGCCGACCCGGCCAACCCGGCCGAGGCCAAATCCGGCCTGGTCGGCGAGCTGCTGGAGTCGAAGGTGTCGCCGTCCACCGTCATGGTGGTCGGTGACGTCGTCCAGGCCCACTGGTCGCGCCAGCGCGACCTTGTCGACGCGATCGAGCGGGCGGCGGTCTTCGCGACCATCGCAGCCGCCGAGACCGAGCAGCGGCTCGGCGAGCTGGAGGACGAGCTCTTCCGGTTCGGCCGGGTGCTCGCCGGCGAGGCCGAGCTGCGTGCAGCACTGACCGACGATGCCGTCCCCGCCGACCGCAAGGGCGAACTCGTCGCCGAGCTGCTCGCCGGCAAGGCCGACCGGGCCACGACCACGCTGGTCAGCCAGGCCGTCACGCATCCGCGGGGACGTACCCTGGAAGTCGGCTTGGAGTACTTCGGGCAGCTCGTGGCCGAGCGTGCCCAGCGCTATGTGGCGCTGGTGCGCACGGCGCTCCCGCTGAGCGAGGGCCAGCAAGAGCGCCTGCGCGCGAGCCTGTCCCGGGCCTACGGGCGGCCGATCCACCTGAACATCGACGTCGACCCCTCGATCATGGGCGGTATGTCCATCCGTGTAGGCGACGAAGTCATCGATGGCACTATCGCCGGGCGGCTCAACGAGGTCCGACGCCGCCTGGCCGGCTGAGGCGACGATCCACCCCCAAGCAGAACGCACCGGCGCCGGGCAACGCGGCGCCACTCGAGAGCAAGGACATACGTGAGATGGCGGAGCTGACGATCCGGCCGGAGGAGATCCGGAACGCGCTGCAGCGCTTCGTCCAGTCGTACGAGCCCGACGCCGCCGCACGCGAAGAGATCGGCACAGTCACCTACTCGGGTGACGGGATCGCGCGCGTGGGTGGTCTTCCCTCGGCGATGGCGAACGAGCTGCTGCAATTCGAAGACGGAACCCTGGGCCTGGCCCAGAACCTGGAGATCGGCGAGATCGGCGCGATCGTCCTGGGCGAGTTCTCCCAGATCGAAGAGGGCCAGTCGGTGCGCCGCACTGGCCAGGTGCTCTCGGTGCCGGTGGGCGACAATTTCCTCGGCAGGGTCGTCGACCCGCTGGGCAAGCCGATCGACGGCCAGGGCGAGATCGAGACCACCGAGCGCCGCGACCTCGAGGTCCAGGCCCCCTCGGTCATGCAGCGCCAGCCTGTTGGCGAGCCCATGCAGACCGGTATCAAGGCCATCGACTCGATGACCCCCATCGGCCGCGGCCAGCGGCAGTTGATCATCGGCGACCGCCAGACCGGCAAGACCGCGATCGGCATCGACACGATCATCAACCAGAAGTCCAACTGGGAGTCCGGCGACCCCGCGAAGCAGGTCCGCTGCATCTACGTCGCCGTCGGCCAGAAGGGCTCGACCATCGCCGGAGTCCGGGGTGCGCTGGAGGAGGCCGGCGCGATGGAGTACACCACCATCGTCGCCGCCCCCGCCTCCGACCCCGCCGGTTTCAAATACCTGGCGCCCTACACCGGTTCGGCCATCGGCCAGCACTGGATGTACGACGGCAAGCACGTGCTGATCGTCTTCGACGACCTCACCAAGCAGGCCGAGGCCTACCGCGCGGTCTCGCTGCTGCTGCGCCGCCCGCCGGGCCGCGAAGCCTACCCCGGCGACGTCTTCTACCTGCACTCCCGCCTGCTGGAGCGCTGCGCGAAGCTCTCCGACGAAATGGGCGCGGGGTCGATGACCGGCCTGCCGATCATTGAGACCAAGGCCAACGACGTCTCGGCCTACATCCCCACCAACGTCATCTCCATCACCGACGGCCAGGTGTTCCTGGAGACCGACCTGTTCAACCAGGGCCAGCGCCCGGCGATCAACGTCGGTGTGTCGGTCTCGCGTGTGGGCGGTGCGGCCCAGACCAAGGCGGTGAAGAACGTCACCGGTTCGCTGCGGCTGGGCCTGGCCCAGTTCCGCGAGCTGCAGGCCTTCGCCGCCTTCGGTTCGGACCTGGACGCGGTGTCCAAGGCGCAGCTGGAGCGCGGCGAGCGGCTCATGGAGCTGCTCAAGCAGGGCCAGTACGCGCCGTTCCCGATGGAGCAGGAAGTCGTCTCCATCTGGGCGGGCACCAACGGCCAGCTCGACGACGTGCCGACCGAGGACGTGCGCCGCTTCGAGGCGGACTTCCTGGACTACCTCTCCCGCGAGCACGCCGAGCTCCTCGGCAACATCCGCGAGACCGGCAAGTTCCCGCCCGAGACCGAGGCCGCCGTCAAGGACGCGATCGCGGAGTTCAAGCTGACCTTCCAGACCTCGGCCGGCACCGTGCTCGGCTCCGAGGCCGAAGCGGAGGCGCTTGAGGAGAGCAAGGTCGGCCAAGAGACCATCAAGGTCGCCAAGAGCAGCGGGAAGTAGCCCATGGGAGCACAGCTTCGCGTCTACCGCCGGCGGATCCGCTCGACCAAGTCGATGGCGAAGATCACCCGCGCGATGGAGCTCATCGCCACCACCCGCATCACCCGTGCCCAACGGGTGATGCAGGCGGCCGAGCCCTATGCGCGCGAGATCACCCGGGCGGTTTCGGCGCTGGCCCAGCGGGTGAGCGATCACCCGCTGCTGCACGAGTCCGAAACCCCGACCCGGGCCGCCGTCCTGGTCATCACCAGCGACAAGGGGCTCGCCGGCGCGTTCACGGCCAACGCGATCAAGGAGTCCGAGTCCCTGACCGCGCTGCTGCGCAACCAGGGCAAAGAGGTCCTCCAGTACGTGGTGGGCCGCAAGGGCATCGCCTACAACCAGTTCCGGCAGCGCCCCATGGAGCAGACCTGGGAGGGCATCACCGAGCGCCCGACCTATCTGGAGGCCAAGGAGATCGGCCAGGTCCTGATGGACCGGTTCACCATGGACAGCGCGACCGAGGGCGGCGTGGACGAGATCCACATCGTCTCGACCGAGTTCGTGTCCATGCTGACCCAGAACTCCACGGCCCGCCGCGCGCTGCCGCTGGAGGTCGAAGAGGTCGAGCCGAAGGTGCTGGAGGCCGAGCAGGGCCCCCTGCCGCTGTACGAGTTCGAGCCCTCCGCCGAGGAGGCGCTGGACCGGCTGCTGCCCCAGTACGTCGCGAACCGGATCTATTTCGCGCTCCTGGAGTCGGCCGCCTCCCAGCAGGCGTCGCGCCGCAACGCCATGAAGGCGGCCACCGACAACGCCGAGGAGCTTGTCCACACCTTGACCCGCCAGGCCAACCAAGCCCGCCAGGCGGAGATCACCAACGAGATCAGCGAGATCGTCGGCGGCGCTGACGCGCTCGCTGGTGCCAGCGCGGGAAGTGAGTAAGAAATTGACTGCGACTGTTGAAGGGACGGCCGCGCCTGGCACGGCCACCGGGCGGATCGCCCGGGTCACCGGCCCGGTCGTCGACGTGGAGTTCCCGGTCGGCGCCCTGCCTCCCCTGAACAACGCCCTGCACACCGATGTCACCCTCGGCGGCGAGGAGCGGACCGTGACCCTGGAGGTCGCCCAGCACCTGGGTGACAACCTGGTCCGCACCATCAGCCTGGCCCCTCAGGACGGCATGGTGCGCGGCGCCGAGGTCCGCGACACCGGCGAACCGATCAGCGTGCCGGTGGGCGACGTGGTCAAGGGCCACGTGTTCAACGCCCTCGGCGAGCCCATGGACGTGGCAAAGGCCGACCTGGACATCCAGGACCGCTGGCCCATCCACCGCACGGCCCCGCCCTTCGACCAGCTTGAGTCGAAGACCGAGATGATGGTGACCGGCATCAAGGTCATCGACCTGCTCACGCCCTACGTGCGCGGCGGGAAGATCGGCCTGTTCGGTGGTGCCGGTGTGGGCAAGACGGTGCTCATCCAGGAGATGATCACCCGTATCGCCCGCAACTTCGGCGGTGTGTCGGTGTTCGCCGGTGTCGGCGAGCGCACCCGCGAGGGCACCGACCTGTTCCTGGAGATGGGCGAGATGGGGGTCCTCCCCGACACCGCGCTCGTCTTCGGCCAGATGGACGAGCCGCCCGGCACCCGGTTGCGTGTGGCGCTGTCCGCGCTGACCATGGCGGAGTACTTCCGCGATGTGCAGAACCAGGACGTGCTGCTGTTCATCGACAACATCTTCCGGTTCACCCAGGCCGGCCAGGAGGTCTCGACGCTGCTGGGCCGCATGCCCTCGGCGGTGGGCTACCAGCCCAACCTGGCCGACGAGATGGGCGTGCTGCAGGAGCGGATCACGTCGACCCGCGGCAACTCGATCACCTCGATGCAGGCGATCTACGTGCCCGCCGACGACTACACCGACCCGGCTCCGGCGACCACGTTCGCCCACCTGGACGCCACCACCGAGCTTTCGCGGCCGATTTCGCAGAAGGGTATCTACCCGGCTGTCGACCCGCTCGCGTCGACCTCGCGCATCCTCGACCCGCAGTACGTGGGCCAGGAGCACTACGACGTCGCCCAGCGGGTCATCGGGATTCTGCAGCGCAACAACGACCTGCAGGACCAGATCGCGATTCTGGGTATCGACGAGCTGTCCGAAGAGGACAAGATCACCGTCGAGCGCGCGCGCCGCCTGGAGCGGTTCCTCTCGCAGAACATGTTCGTGGCCGAGAAGTTCACCAGCAACCCGGGCGTGTTCGTCCCGCTGGAGGAGACCATCGCCTCGTTCAAGGCGGTCTGCGACGGCGAGTACGACCACCTGCCCGAGCAGGCGTTCCTCGACGTCGGCAACATCGAGATGGCCGTCGAGAAGGCCAAGACGCTGCAGGGCTAGACGTTCAGCGGGACGCGGTCGGCACCGGCGGCCGACCGCGTCCCGCGAATCCGCCCACTAGCAGAGGAGTTTGTGGCAGTGTCGAAGAAGCTTTTCGTCGAGATCGTCTCGCCAGAGCAGGAGCTGTGGGCCGGCGAGGGCGACATGGTCATCGCCAAGACCACCGAGGGCGAGATCGGTGTGCAGCCCGGACACACCCCGGTGCTGGCGCTGCTCGCCCCGGGGGCCGTGGTGCGTGTGATCGGCGGCCGGGAGAAGGGCGAGGTCCGCGCGGCGGTCCACGGCGGCTTCATGGTCGTGACGCTGGGGGACCGGGTGTCCATCCTGGCCGAGATCGCCGAGCTGGCCGAGGATGTCGACACCGAGCGGGCAAGGGCGGCGCTGAGCGACGCCGAAACGCAAGGGATCTCCGCGGAGGATGAGGAAGCCCAGGCGCGGGCCGCACGGGCGCGCAGCCGCCTGGCGGCCGCCGGGGAAACCGTATGAGCGGCGCGGGCAGGCGCTGAGCAAGGGGAGATGCGCCGGTGCAGGAGCTGATTTTCGGCCAACCGTGGTTCAGAGCGGCGGAATGGCTGTTCATCGTGCTCCTCATCGCGGCCGTTGCCGTCCTGCTCGCCATAACCGGGCGCCGCTACTTCCTGGAGCGCGGCGGCGGTGCCGTCGAGTGCTATTTGCGGATGGGCGCCGACTCCCAGGCCTCCCCCTGGCGCATGGGACTCGGCCGGTACGGCAGCGAGGAATTGCGCTGGTACCGGGTCCTTTCACTCTGGCCGCGGCCGACAGCAGAGCTGTCGCGCCGCGGCCTTGTTGTATTGGGCCGGCGCGACCCCACCCCGGGCGATCTGCGCGAGCTGACACTGGACCTGGTGGTGATCGAGGTGGCCTGGGCCGCGGCCGACGGTTCCGATCCCGCCGAACCGGTCTGCGAACTCGCCATGACCGACAGCGCGCTGACCGGTTTCCTGTCGTGGCTGGAATCGATGCCGCCGGGGACCCACTGGCAGTCCTGACCCCCGCCGACCCTCAGCACAGCCGACCCTCAGCACCGCCGGGCCGCGCTCGGCCCCTGGGCGGGCGGCGTGCGGCCGCGACACGCACCGCCGCGCCCAACCGGATCCGCCCGGGCCGCCCGACTAAGCTGGCGGCATGATCGTGGCATTCTCCGTAACTCCGATGGGTTCGGGCGGCGACTCCGTTGCCCCCGCGGTGGCCCGCGCCGTGCGCGTTGTGCGCGAGAGCGGCCTGCCCAACAGCACCGATGCGATGTTCACCAGCGTCGAGGGCGAGTGGGACGAGGTGATGGACGTCGTCAAACGCGCCGTCGCCGCCGCGGGCGAAGGTTCGCCGCGGGTCAGCCTGACCCTCAAAGCCGACATCCGCGAAGGCGTCGCGGACGGCCTCAGCAGCAAGGTCGAGGCCGTGGAACGCGAGCTCGGCAACGTCTGAGGGCGGCGCGGCACCGCCTCGGCGGTCCGCGCCGCTTGAGGATCGGCCTTCAGCGCCGGCCGCCCGGCTTCCACAGCACCTCGGAGCCGTCGGCACCCAGCACCCGGCACAGGATGAACAGCAAGTCCGAGAGCCGGTTGAGGTAGCGCGCGGTCAGCGGGTTCACCGTCTCGCCGTGTTCCTGGAGCGCCGCCCAGGCGCCGCGTTCGGCACGGCGGGTGACCACGCGCGCCTGGTGCATCAGCGCCACCGCCGGGGACCCGCCGGGCAGCAGGAAGCTGCGCAGGGTCGGCAGGTCGGCGTTGTAGCGGTCGCACTCGTTTTCCAGGCGCTCGATGTAGGCGGGCTCCACGCGCAGCGGCGGGTACTCGGGCTCTTCACCGGGCGGGGCGACGGGGCAGGACAGGTCGGCGCCCAGGTCGAACAGCTCGTTCTGGATGCGGACGAGCATGGTCCGCACGTCCTCGGCTATGTCGCCGCCCAGCGCGAGGGCGGTCCCGATGGCGGCGTTGGCCTCTTCGACGTCGGCGTAGGCCACCAGGCGCGTGTCGGTCTTGGCGGTGCGGCTCATGTCGCCCAGGGCGGTGGTGCCGTCGTCGCCGACACGGGTGTAGATCTTGGACAGCACGACCGGAGTGTCAGAGTCCTGTTTCGTCATGGCCCAACTCTAGGTTGCCGCGAGCCGGCCGCCGCGGACCGGTTCCCGCCGCCGGCCGGTGGTGATACTTTATGCATGGGAATGGCTACACTATGTGTTTAGCCTTTGGTGGCCGCAGCGCGGCCCGCCCCGGGTGTGGTGGCGGGGGCCACCCGAGGGCCGGGTGCGCCGCTTCCCGCGTTCAGCCGCGCGGACCGGTCGGGGGGCCGGTGCCGTGCGCAACGGCCGATCGCGGTGCGGCGCAGGGAGCGTTCCGCCGGACCGGATGGCGGCCACAGCAGTGCCCGCGGGCGGGTTGACCTGTCTCCCGCCCGCGGGCACGGTGTTTCACCGGCCTCCGCCGGCCCTCACCGCAGCCAGAGGTCGCCCGCTCGGGCGGGATCGAACTTACGGGCGTCGAAGTTCCGCGGAGCCGCACCGTTCACCGGCAGTGTGCTGCCGGCATAGGTCTCGACCGAGTGCGCGACCCCGGCCGAGAGCTCCTCGACCGCCTGCCAGTTGATGTTGTCGATGTCGTCCTGGGGCGTGTGGTAGTTCGGGTCGAAGTCGGCGCCGGCGGTACCGCCGTAGTACTCGACCTGCTGTTCGGTCTTTGTGCCGTCTCCACCGCTGAACAGGCCGCCGGATGCGATCCCGGCCTCCATGAAGGCGCTGTAGTCGGAGCGGCCGCTGAACTCGGTCGGCTCGGTCACCAGATCCTGCTCTTCGTAGTAGTCCTCGAAGAGCTTCTGGATGGCGCCGGATCCCGAGGGCGGCGGCAGCGAGCCCTCCAACTCGCCGCGGCCGTCGTAGATGAAGCGGCCGTAGTTGGGCGAGCCCACCATGTCGAAGTTCAGGTAGAGCGCGATGCGGTCGAGCTGGCGCTCGTTCAGCCCCTCGACGTATTTCGTGGAGCCGACCAGGCCCTGCTCCTCGGTTCCCCAGAAGGCGAACCGCACCCGGTTGTTGGGGGCATCGAGCTTGGCCAGTTGCTGGGCGGTCTCCAGGATGGTGGCCACGCCGCTGCCGTTGTCGTTCATGCCGGGGCCCTCGGGAACGCTGTCGAGGTGCGCGCCGACCATGACGACGTTGTCGCGCTTGCCGCCGCGGGTCTGGGCGACGATGTTGTAGGAGGTCTGCGTGGTCACCGAGGAGTCGACCTTCAGCCGCAGCTCCAGGGAGTCGCCCGCGGCGGCGAGCGCGTCGCCGGTCTCGGTGGTGGCGCCCACCGCCGGGATGGCGGACTCCTCGCCGACCGTGCCGTTCAGCGGGCCCTCGACGTTGTTGGCGATGACCACGCCGGCGGCGCCGGCCGCTGCCGCGTTCTCCGTCTTGGCCTGGAACGTGCACGAACCGCGCTTGATGATCGCGATCGCGCCCTCCGGGAATCCGGCGAAGTCCTCGGCGGTGCACCCGCTGTCGGTACCGCTGTAGTCGACGGGTACCCCGGCGGCGGTCACATCGCCCGCGCCGGAGTAGGACATCGTGGTGAAGTCCTCGTCCACGGCGAACTTCCGTTCGTCGGGGGCGGTCTGGGTGAGTACGGCATCGGAGTGTTCCTCGAACAGCTCGTACTCGTAGGTGTCGCGCTTGGGGCGGTAGCCGGCGCGTTCCAGCTGGTCGATCACGTAGTCGGCGGAAACGTCGTAGCCGGGCGTGTTGGTGGCCCGGTTCCCGCCGTTGTACTCGGCGATCGTGCTCAGGTTCTCGATGTGTTCGCGGATACCGTCGGTGGTGACCAGAGTCGGCAGCACGGCTTTGTCGGCGTGCGCGCTACCGGGGGCGAGGCCGAGGCCGAGCACCAGCGTGACCGAGGCTCCCGCGCAGGCGAGGCGCTTGGCGGTCGGCTGGAGGCGGCGCCGGACACTGGGGGAGGGTCCGGATTGACTTGTGGGCACTGGCGTCCTCCTGCTGCGGACACCCGTCTACTCAGGGTGATGAGACGGGCGCTAATCGTGCGAGGTACCGTGCAGCCTGTCACTGCTGTGTGGCGTGGAGCAAGGTGGTATGCCCGAGTTTGCCGCATCCTGCCAGATGCCTTCCGCGGCGCCGGTGATCTGTGGTGTTATTGACGGTTGTGCGCGGCCCCGCCCCAACCCCGGCCCTAGAACAGGCGCGGCGTATCGGGCTCGATGCCGCGCAGCGCGTCGTAGTCGAGCGTTACGCAGCCGATTCCCCGGTCGGCGGCCAGTACGCGGGCCTGCGGCTTGATCTCCTGGGCGGCGAAGAGCCCCTTGACCGGGCTGAGCGCCGGGTCGCGGTTGAGTAGCTCCAGGTAGCGGGTGAGTTGTTCGACGCCGTCGATGTCGCCGCGGCGCTTCAGCTCAACGGCCACCGTGGCGCCGTCGCCGTCGCGGCAGAGGATGTCGACCGGGCCGATGGCGGTGGGGTACTCCCGGCGGATCAGCGTATAGCCGTCGCCCAGCGTGGTGATGTGTTCGGCGAGCAGCTCCTGCAGGTGCGCTTCGACGCCGTCCTTCTGCAGGCCGGGGTCGGCGCCCAGGGTGTGGGAGCTGTCGTGCTGGATCTCCTCGATGTGCAGCACCAGTTTTTCGCCGGACTTGCCGTGGGTGACGGTCCACACCTCGGTCCCGTCGTCCTGCGGCGCCTCCTTCACCGAGCACGGGGGGTTCATCCAGTTCAGCGGCTTGAACGCGCGGTCGTCGGCGTGTACCGAGACCGAGCCGTCGGCCTTGAACAGCAGCAGCCGGGGGGCCATGGGCAGATGGGCGGTAAGGCGGCCGGCGTAGTCGACGCTGCACCTGGCGATCACGAGTCTCACGCTGCACGATCCTAGCTGCGCGCAGGGGTTGCTGCGGGCGGTGCGCGGCGGTCGGTCCGGCCCGCGCGCGGTCGGAGGAGGCCGCGGGGCGGCGCGTGCAGGGGCGGCACCGATCGGTTCCGGCGCGCGATTTCCCCAATCCGCGAGCATGCCGCGAAAATGATAACCATTTTCGTGTAGCGTTGGAGATACCCAGATGTGGCCCTGCGGCGCCGTGACGCGCCGCGTGCCGGGAACTAACGTCGCAGACCGGTGCCGCACGATCTTCGGCAACGGCCGGAGCCGGCGCACCTGCGCGGCTTCCGCGCCTCTGCCGCCACGCCTGGCACCAGTCGCAACCAAGAGAGGGACGTCCATGTCGCTGACGGTTTCGCCGGAACTCCTGCAAAAGGCCGAGCAGGGCCCCGTCGACAACGCCGACTTCATCGCCTGTATCCGCGAATCACTCCCCTACGCCTGGAGCGTGGTCAGCGGGCTGGCCGAGCGCGCGACGGCCGGCGATGCCCCCTTCGAAGCCAATGAGGTGCCGCCGCCCGGCGAGGCCGAGCGCGGCCAGCTGCTGCGGCTGCTTGCCAGCGACGCCATGCGCGCCGCCGTCGAGAACCACTTCGGGATGCGGCTGGCCTTCCAGAATTGCCACAAGGTCGCGCTGTTCAAGCCCGGCGCCGACACCGCCTACGAGGAGTTCGTTACACCGCGCGCCCAGCTTCTCAACCAGTCTCCGGAGCTCGTCGACTGCTGAGGGCCTGACTCGCACCCCAACACCACCCCGCGGCGCCGGACTCCCCGGACGGCGCCGCGGGGGCCTGCCAGCGGCCGCGGCCTCGCTGCCGCGTCCCTGCCGCAGGCGCGTAGGCTGGGCGCATGCAGGAATTTGACAAGGTCGGAGTGGTCGGCCTGGGCACGATGGGTGCCGGCATCGCCGAGGTGTTCGCCCGCGCCGGGTTCCAGGTAACGGGCGTCGAGATCGACGCCGGCGCTGTTGAACGCGGCCGCGGCCACGTGCACAGGTCGCTGGCCAAGGCGGTGGACCGGGGCAAGCTCAAGCCCGAGGAGCAGAGCACGATCCTCGGCCGCATGTCCTTCAGCACCGATCGCGACGAACTGCGCGACGCCGACTTCGCCATCGAGGCCGTTCCGGAACGGATGGACCTCAAACGCGACGTGTTCACCGACCTTGACCGCATCTGCCCGCCGGGCACCATTCTGGCGACCAACACCTCCTCGCTTTCGGTCACCGAGATCGCCGCGCTGACCGGCCGCCCGGACAAGGTCGTGGGCCTGCACTTCTTCAACCCCGCGCCGGTGATGAAACTGACCGAGGTCGTCAGCACGATCTCCTCAGCGCAGACCACCGTCGACATCGCCGCCGAGATGGCCAAGCGCATCGGCAAGACCCCCGTGGTGGTCACCGACCGCGCCGGGTTCGTCGCCAACGCGCTGCTGGTGCCGTTCATCAACGGCGCCGTTTCGGTCTACGAGCGGCGGATCGCCTCGCGCGAGGAGATCGACTCCGCCGTCACCGCCGGCGCCGGGCTGCCGATGGGCCCGCTCACCCTGGCCGACCTGGTCGGGCTGGACGTGTGCCTGGCGGTGCTGGACGTGCTGTGGGAGGAGTTCCGCAGCCCCCGCTACGCCGCCTCCCCGCTGCTGCGCCGCATGGTCGCCGCCGGGCGCCTGGGCCGCAAGTCCGGGCGCGGGTTCTACGACCACGGCCGCGAGACCGAACCGGCCGAGGCCGTGCCCACCGGGGCGCCGGCCGAGCGGGTGCGCAGCGGGGCGAACGGCTTCGACCTCGCGGGCATGCTGCTGGCACCGCACATCGACGACGCGCTGCGGATGGTCGGCGACGGCTACGCCACCGCCGACGACGTCGACACCGCCATGCGTTTCGGCTGCGGCTACCCGCAAGGGCCGCTGGAGCTCCTTGACGAACGCGGCACCGATTGGGTCGCCGGGGTGCTGAGCAGTATGTCCCTGGCCCACCGCTACCCGGCGCAGTGGGCGCCGCTGCTGGCCGAACTGCTGGCCGACGACCGCGCCACCTTGCGCTGAGCGCGCTGACACCATTGCGCCCGTCCGGGGCCGCAGACACCACCTGGTGTCGGAGCGGCTCCGGCGCCGCCCGTACCCTGGAAGCGTGAGTCCGCGCCGCAATACGCCCCGCCGCCGAGGGGGCCAGAGCCAGCCGAACGACGCCGACACCGTGTTCCAACGGATCACCGGCGCCGAGCGCCGCGAGAACGGCCCCGACGGCGAATGGGCCCTGCGCCGCATCACCGGGTCGGCCGCCACAAAGACCTACCGCTGCCCCGGTTGCCAGCAGGACATCCCGCCCGCCATGCCGCACGTGGTGGCCTGGCGGCCCTTCGGCGACGGCGAGGACCGCCGCCACTGGCACTCGTCCTGCTGGGAGCGCCGCGCCCACCGCGGCGCCCGCCATCCGCGGCGCTGACCCCGCTCCGGCCGCCGTCCGGCGCGGCAGGTGCCCGCCGCCGCGCCGCCACCCCAGTGAACCGAGGACCCATGCAGATCCGCGCCACAACGGTGCTGCCCGCTGAGCGCCGCCCCATCACCCTGCACACCGCCGACGGCCTCGAACTCGTCGGTGAACTGGCCCTGCCCGAGGGCCGGCCGCCGCAGTCCACCCTTGTGTGCCTGCACCCGCTGCCCACCGCCGAAGGGATGATGGACAGCCATGTGCTTCGCAAGGCGTCCTTCCGGTTGCCCGCGCTGGCCGACGTGGCGGTGCTGCGTTTCAACACCCGCGGCACCGAGTCGCGGCACGGCAAAAGCCAGGGCGAGTTCGGCGAGGGCGAGGCCGAGCGCTACGACGTGGCGGCGGCCATCGAGTACGCCGAGTTCGAAGGGCTGCCGCGGCCGTGGCTGCTGGGCTGGTCCTTCGGCACCGAACTGGCGCTGAAGTGGGGTTGCGACCCCGAGGTCGAAGGCGCGATCCTGCTGTCGCCGCCGCTGCACCGGACCGCCGACGGCGACCTGGACGTGTGGGCCGACTCCGGGAAGCCGGTGGTCGCGCTCATCCCGGAGTTCGACGACTACCTGCGGCCCGACGAGGCCCGCAAGCGCTTCGCGCGCGTGGGCCAGGCCGAGGTGGTCGCGGTTGAGGGCGCCAAGCACCTGTGGGTGGGCGAGCCCTACGTCCGCACCGTGCTGAACCATATCGTCGAACACGTCGCCCCCGGCGCCGAGGTCCCGCTTCCGGTGGAGTGGGACGGCCCTTACGAGCGCGACGTCCAATCGGGCTGACAGCCGGTCGAACCCGGTCCGCGGCCAGAGGAGCGGTGCCGGCCGACCGGGCCGCCCCGGCGGGCGGGCACGCTGCGCCGCCGGTCCGAAACATGCGAAGGCCCCGGCCGCCCGGTGAATCCGGGGGCCGGGGCCTTCGCCGTCTACTCGCGGTGCAGCCCGGCTGCACCGGCGCTGGACGCCGACCCGGTGGCTACTCCTGCCACCAGTCCTCGTCGTCCTTGTCGCCCGCGGCCGCGCCGACGGGCTGCTTGGCGGCCGGCGCGGCCTGCTGCTGGCCCTGCCCCTGGCCTTGGCCCTGCGACTCGATCGCCGCGGGCTGCTCGGAAGAGGCGGCCACCTGGGCGGGCGCCGGCGCCGCGGGAGCAGCGGCCGCGTCGCCGCCGCCACCACCGCCGAGGAGCTGGCGGAGCTGGTCCAGGTGCGACTGGATGCTGTCGCGCTGGCGGCTCTTCTCGTCGACCTCCTGCTGGGCGATGCCCATGATGCGCTCGGACTCGGACTTGGCGTCGCTGACCATGTGATCGGCCTTGGACTTGGCCTCGGCGGTGATCTGGTCGGCGTTCTTCTTGGCGTTGGCGACGAGCTGCTTGGCGTGGTGCTCGGCGTCGCGGCGGGTCTGCTCGGCCTGCGTGCTGGCCTTGGTGGCCCGCTGTTCGGCGCTGGCGGCCCGCTCCTCGGCCTCGGAGACCAGCTTTTGCGTGGCGGCCTGGGCGGCGGCCAGCCGCTCGGCGTCCTGGCGCTCGGCCTCTTCGCGGCGGCCGGCGAGCTGGATCTCGAACTCGGCCTCCTCCTGTGCCCGCTTGGCCTCGCTCTCCTCCAGGGTGCGCTGCGCTTGGGCGCGCATTTCGTCGGCCTGGCGCTTGGCGGTCTGCAGGGTTTCATCGCGCTCGCGCTTGGCCGAAGCGCGCGCCTGAGCGCACTCGCGTTCGGTGGTGGTGCGCAGCTTGGCGATCTCGCCCTCGAAGGTGGCGCGTTTCTCGGCGATCTCGTGGTCGACGGCCGAACGCTTCTTCTGCACCTCGCGCTCGGTGGTGGAGGTCAGCTCGTCGGCCTCGCGGCGGGCCGTGGTGCGGATCTCCTCGGCCTCGCTCTCGGCGGAGGCCCGCTGTTCGTCGACCTCGCGCTGGGCGGTGGTGCGCAGGTCGTTGGCCTCGTTCTCGGCGGCCGAACGCATCTCGGCGGCCTCGATCTTGGCCTCGGACTTGATGTCGTTGGCCTCGGCGCGAGCACCCTGCACGAGCTCGGTCGCCTGTTCCTCGGCCAGGCGCAGCAGCTGCTCGATGCGCGCCCCCAGACCGGAGTACGTGGGGCGTTCCTGCTCTTGGAGCTGGCGCTTGGCCTCGGCAAGGTCGTTCCGGCTCTGCTCGGAGTCTTCCCGGGCCTGCTGCAGGTCGGACTTGAGTTGGTCGACGAAGGACATCACCTGCTGCCGGTCGTAACCGCGCAGGACCACGTCGAACTCAGTGGCCTGGTTGCCTTCCTCGAAGAAATTGGTGAGCTGGGCTTCAATATCGGACGACGACATGTGGCGGAATCCTGAACGAGTGACGAGACGGCTACATTACGGGTGTTCGTGTCGAGTCGCGGGCGAACCGGCATCGGCGCGTGCGGCCGCTCCTCTCGCCACGATCCAGCGGAATCGCAAGTACTCCCAGGGGTAAGTACTCCCAGGGAGGGTACTCCGGGCGCAAGGCGCCCGTGGGCGAGTTCGTGCCATTGGTACGGAATGCGGAGTTGAGGAGTCTTGCCGATTTATATCGACATATAGCGCAGCGTGCCCGACTCGGCGGGGCGTGACGGGCAGGGGACGGTTCGTACCGGAAGTCCCGGTAGCTAGCAGACTTTATCAAGCTCAACGCCCCGCAGAGGAGGGTTTCCGGCACACGGATGGGGGTTGGAACACGCCGGTAAGGCTGGGACGTGCGACGATGCCGGATGTGACGGTTTCGTTGCAGCCCGCATCCGCGGAGGGACGCATCGCAGTATGCCCCCAGCATAGCCCGGGTGTCCTCCACGGCCCTGCGCGCATCCGCCGCCGTTGCCGCCGCAGCGGGCGGGGCGCAGCGCACGGAGCACCCGCAGCGCTGCGGGCACCGCCGGTCGGCGGTCTACGGTTCGGTAACGGGCGCCTGCACCAGCTCGGTCAGCACCCCGCCGCAGTCCTTGGGGTGCAGGAACGAGATGGCCGAACCCGCCGTCCCCCGGCGCGGGGACTCGTCGAGCACCCGCACCCCCTTGCCGCCGATCTCCGCGGCATCCCCGGCGACATCGCCCGTGCCGAACGCGATGTGGTGCACCCCTTCGCCGTTGCGCGCCAGGAACTTGGCAACGGGGGAGTCACCGCGGATCGGTTCGAGCAATTGAAGGTAGGTGGCCGCACCGTCGTCGGTACCGTTGACCCGGAGCATGGCCTCGCGCACCCCCTGCTCCTCGTTCACCTCCTCGTGGGCGACCTCGAAGCCGTGCACCCTGCGGTAGAAATCGGCGGTCGCGTCAAGGTCGACACAAGCGATGCCTACGTGGTCGATGCGGGTCAGCAAGGAATCCACCTCCCAACAAGCCCGAAATAGGGCATATTTGTATCGTGGCAGACAAGGTGCGCACCAACCCAACGGAGGCTCGCTAATGCCCGGATCCGTCATCGTCAGTGGAGCGCGGACCCCCGTCGGCCGCCTGCTCGGGTCGCTGTCCGGCTTCTCGGCGGTGGAACTGGGTGCCGCCGCCATCGAGTCCGCACTCGACCGCGCCCGGATCGGCGGCGCGCAGGTCGACTACGTCGTGCTGGGCCAGGTCCTGCAGGCCGGACAGGGCCAGATTCCCTCCCGCCAAGCGGCGGTCAAAGCCGGCATCCCGATGAGCGTGCCATCGCTGACCATCAACAAAGTGTGCCTGTCCGGGCTCGACTCCATCGCACTGGCCGACCAGCTCATCGGCGCCGGCGAGTTCGACGTGGTCGTGGCCGGCGGCATGGAGTCGATGAGCAACGCGCCGCACCTGCTGCCCAAGGCGCGCCACGGCTACAAGTACGGATCGGTCGAGGTGCTCGACGCCACCGCCCACGACGGGCTGACCGACGCCTTCGACGGCGACTCCATGGGTGCCTCCACCGAACGCCACAACGCCCGCCTGGGCATCGGACGCAAAGAGCAGGACGCCTTCGCCGCCCGCTCCCACCAGCGCGCGGCCGCCGCAACCGAGGACGGGCGCTTCGAAGCCGAGATCGCACCGGTGCGCGTACCCCAGCGCAAGGGCGAGGACCGCCTGGTCACCGAGGACGAAGGCGTACGCGCCGACACCACCGCCGAAAGCCTGGGCAAACTGCGGCCGGCCTTCGACCCCGGCGGCACCATCACAGCGGGTTCCTCCTCGCAGATCTCCGACGGCGCGTGCGCGGTCGTGGTCATGAGCCGCGCCAAGGCCGAGGAGTTGGGCTGCGAGATCCTGGCGGAGGTGGGCGCGCACGGCAACGTCGCCGGCCCCGACAACGCGCTGCAGTCCCAGCCGTCCAACGCCATCCGCAGCGCCCTGGGCAAGGCCGGCGCCGGCGTCGCCGACCTCGACCTCATCGAGATCAACGAGGCATTCGCGAGCGTGGCCGTGCAGTCGATGCGCGACCTCGGCATCGGCGAGGATGCGGAGTTCGTCAACCCCGACGGCGGCGCCATCGCGCTGGGCCACCCCATCGGCATGTCCGGCGCCCGGCTGGCCCTGCACCTGGTGTACGAACTCCGGCGCAGGGGCGGCGGCCTCGGCGCGGCGGCACTGTGCGGCGGCGGCGGCCAGGGCGACGCGCTGCTGTTCACCGTGCCCGGCGCCTGAGGGCGGGGCCGGCCATGGACAGCGGCGCGGCGCACCCCCTCGGCCCGCAACCGGGCCGACCGGGCGGCCCGCACGCCCCCGGCACTGGCGAGCCGCTGGTCATCGCGGTCGCCCAACCCCCGTGCGTGCCCTACGACGTAACGGCGAACGCGTCCGTGCACGCCGAAGCCATCCGCGCCGCCGACGCCCGGGTCGTCGTCTTCCCGGAGCTGTCGCTGACCGGCTACGAGCTGGACGCCCCCGCCATCGCGCCCGACGACCCCCGGATCGCGCCGATCGTGCTGGCGTGCGCCCGGGCGGGCGCGCTCGCGCTGGTGGGCGCCCCGGTGCGGGCCGAGAACGGTGCCGAGCACATCGCGATGCTGGCCGTCGACGGCTCCGGGGCGGCCCGCGCCTACAGCAAGGTGTGGCTCGGCGGGGCCGAACCCGACCGGTTCGAGCCGGGACCGGGCCCGGCCGTACTCGACGTCGACGGCCACCGCTTGGGCCTGGCCGTGTGCAAGGACCTCGGCGCCGCCCAGCACGCCGCAGACACCGCGGCGCTGGGGGCCGGCGTCTACGTCGCCGCGGTCCTCGAACACGCGGATGCGGCGGCCACCCAGGAGGCCCGCGCCGTCCGCGCGGCCTCCGAGCACGGGATGTGGGTCGCGGTGAGCAGCTTCGCCGGTTCCACCGGAGGCGGCTACTCGGCCGCCCTGGGGCACTCGGGCGTGTGGCGGCCCGGCGGCACCCTCGCCGCACGGGCGGGGGCGGCCCCCGGCGCCATCGTCCGCACCGTGCTGGCCTGAGCCCTGCCGGCCCGGCGGCCGGTTCCCGCGCCGCCGCGGCAGGCCCGCGAAGCCCGCGCTTGCGGCGGATTCCGGCGCTCGCCGGGCTTCCCGCGGGCGGGCCGGTGCGTTTAGGTTTGCGGGTATGCGTGATGACTCCGCCCCGCAGACCACCTCCGCGGCCTCCGGCCCCGACGCGGCCGAACCGAACGGTGCGGCCGCCGCCGGCGGCTCCCAGGGCGGTGCCGCCATCACCGACCTGGACTCGGCCCGGCGGGCGGTGCTCGGCGTGGCCACCGGTGGCGAACGCGAGTCGCTGGAGACCTTCCTCGACTACCTCCGCTGGGTTGTCGTGCACAGGGCGAACGGCCTCACCGAGGAGCAGGCGCACCGGCGCCTGGTCCCCTCCGATACGACCCTGGCGAGTTTGCTGCACCACCTGGCGATCGTCGAGTGCAACTGGTTCCAGCGGATCGTGGCAGGCCGCGATCCCGCGGAGCTGGGTCTGGACCCCGCCAACCCCGGGTACTCGTGGGGCGTGCCCGGAGACGCCACCCTGGCGTCGCTGACCGCGGCCTACGAGCGCGAATGCGCACGTTCGCGCGCGACCGCCGCCCGGTTCTCCCTCGATGACTCCTTCGCCCACGACGAGTTGCGGAACACGCGGCTGTCGCTGCGCTGGATCATGCTGCACATGATCGAGGAGACCGCCCGCCACGCCGGCCACGGCGACATCCTGCGCGAGCAGACCGACGGCACGACCGGCGACGCGGACTGAGCGCCAGGGCTCCCGGCTACCGGCCCCCGTCCCCGTCTCCGTGCACGGTGCGCTTGGCCGCGTACCAGTTCTCGCCGACCGGCTCGCCCGCGAGATTCCAGCTCCACGACACGGTCGGCGTGATCCGCATGTAGGCGCCCGGACCGACCATGCCCTCGCGCTCGAACGGCTGCTCGGCGCGGCCGTAGATGCGGATCCCGCGGGCGGCGAACGGGTCGAAGGACACCATGTCGTCGATCACCAGGGCGACTTGGTCGGAGCCGGCGGCAACGTTGCGGAACTTGCGGGTGCGGGTCACGGTCGATCCGCCGCCGACCCAGAAACGGTCGCCGTCGAACTCGACCGCGACCGGAACGGCGTCGGGTTGGCCGTCGGCCGCCACGGTGGCCAGGCGGCCCATCGGGTGCGAATGCAGATACGCCGCCTCTTCTTCGGTGAACGCCATGGGTGCGCCTCTTTCCCTTATCCGGGGGTCCATGGTTCCGGCTGTCCGGCGCCGGCCCGCGCTGCTGCTACCTGCAATCTGCCACCTGCTACCCGCGGGAGGGCGGCGCTGATCGGGGGCGCCGTGCGGCCGTTCCCCCGCAGGCCGCTTCCCGTTCAACCCGGGGCCGCCGGGTGCGTCCGGTGGCCGGGGTTGGGATACTCGGATGCCCAAGCGGCGCGGCGGCAAGTGTGAAGGGAGCCCGATGGAGGGCGAAGACCTGGTCAAGCGGGTGCTGCACGGCGACCGCAGGGCGTTGGCGCGGGCGGTATCCCTGGTGGAGGACTCCGCGCCGCAGCTGCGCGCGATCGTCGCCGGGCTCGCCGAACACACCGGCCGCGCGCGCATCGTCGGGCTGACCGGCGCGCCCGGGGTGGGCAAGTCCACCTCGACCAGCGCACTGGTCAAGGCGCTGCGGGCACGCGGCGACAGCGTCGCGGTGCTCGCTGTCGACCCCTCCTCGCCGTTCACCGGCGGCGCCCTGCTCGGCGACCGGGTCCGGATGCAGGAGCACGCCACCGACCCCGGCGTCTACATCAGGTCGATGGCCACCCGGGGCCACCTGGGCGGGCTGTCCTGGGCGGCGCCGCACGCGCTGCGGGTGCTGGACGCGGCCGGGTTCGCGGTGGTGCTGGTCGAGACCGTCGGGGTGGGCCAGGCCGAGGTCGACATCGCCGCGCACGCCGACACCACCGTCGTGCTGTCGGCGCCCGGCATGGGCGACGGTGTGCAGGCGGGCAAGGCCGGGGTGCTGGAGGTCGCCGACATCCTCGCCGTGAACAAGGCCGACCGCGAGGGCGCGCGGGCCGCGGTCCGCGACCTGCGCCAGATGGTCGCCCAGGTCGACCGGGAACCCCACGAATGGAAGCCGCCGGTGGTGAGCATGGCCGCGGCCGATGGCGAAGGCGTGGCCGATCTGCTGGCCCACCTCGACGAGCACGCCGACCACCTGGACACCTCCGGCGGACTGAACGCGCGCCGCCGCGCCCGCGCCCGGCGCGAGATCGAGGGCATCGCCATGGAGGTGCTCACCCGGCGGCTGGCCGACGTGAGCGGGCACGCCGCGCTGGACAAACTCGCCGATGAGGTGGCCGCCGGAGGAGACCCGTACGCGGCCGCCGATACGGTGCTGGCGGCGTTGGAGAACCGGTAGGGCGGGCGGCCCGGCACCGGCGGATGGTGGCCTTGAGCACACGATCAGTCGCGGTCCGCAGGTCGGTACAGTAGCCGCGTGGGTAACCCGCTGAATCTTCCGTTCGACCCCATCGAGCGCGCGCACGACAACTGGTCGCGGCGGTGGGGAGCCAACCCGTCGATGGCCGCCGTCACCTCGATCATGCGCGCCCAGCAGATCCTTATCGGCCAGCTCGACACCGCGTTGAAGCCCTACGAGCTGACCTTCGCGCGTTACGAGGCGCTGGTGCTGCTCACCTTCAGCTCGACGGGCGCGCTGCCGCTCGGCAAGATCGGCGAGCGGCTGATGGTCCACCCCACCAGCGTCACCAACACCATCGACCGGCTGGAGCGCCAAGGGTTCGTGCACCGCAGGCCCAACCCCAGCGACGGCCGCGGCACGCTCGCCGAGATCAGCGCCAGCGGCCGCGAGGTCGTCGAGCAGGCCACCCGCGACCTGATCGCCATGGACTTCGGGTTGGACTGCTACTCCGGCGAGGAGGCATGGCACATCCACTCGGTCCTGGCCAAGCTCCGCGTGGAGTTCGGCGACTTCCCCGCCGAGCGCAGCGGCGGTTCCGGCGCCACCGGGCCCGACCCGGCTTCCGGCGGTACCGGAGCGGAGTAGGCGGTGCAGACAGTGCAGGCACCCGCCGGCGCCCCGGGAGCGGGCGCACACCGCCCGGGAACCACTATGCAGGTTTAGTTGGACGTCCTACTATTGAGGTATGGCCAAGCCTGAAGACATCGCTGCGGGCCGCGCCCGCTGGCAGGCGCGCTACGACGCCGCGCGCACCCCAGGATCCGGCGGGCGGGGCAGCACCGCTCCGGAATCCCGCACCACCCTCTCGGGCGAACCGGTCGAGCCGGTCTACGGCCCGCCGGAAGATTCCGAGGCCCCCGGCTTCGAGCGGATCGGCTGGCCGGGGGAGTTCCCGTTCACCCGCGGCCTGTACGCCAGCGGCTACCGCGGCAGGCCCTGGACCATCCGCCAGTTCGCCGGGTTCGGCAACGCGCGCCAGACCAACGAGCGCTACCGGATGATCCTGGAGTCCGGCGGCGGCGGGCTCTCGGTGGCTTTCGACATGCCCACCCTCATGGGTTACGACTCCGACGACTCCATTGCGCTGGGCGAGGTCGGCCATTGCGGGGTCGCCGTCGACTCCGCCGCCGATATGGACATCCTCTTCGACGGCATCCCGCTGGCCGAAACCACCACCTCCATGACCATCAGCGGCCCCGCCATCCCGGTCTTCTGCATGTACCTGGTCGCCGCCGAGCGCCAAGGGGCCGACACCACCAAGCTCAACGGCACCCTGCAGACCGACATCTTCAAGGAGTACATCGCGCAGAAAGAGTGGCTCTACCCGCCTGAGCCGCACCTGCGCCTCATCGGCGACCTGATGGAGTACTGCGGCGAACACATCCCCGCGTTCAAGCCGCTGTCGGTATCCGGCTACCACATCCGCGAGGCCGGGGCCACGGCCGCCCAGGAGTTGGCCTACACCCTCGCCGACGGTTTCGGCTACGTCGAACTCGGCCTGTCGCGCGGGCTGGACGTCAACCGGCTCGCCCGCGGCCTGTCGTTCTTCTTCGACGCCCACATCGACTTCTTCGAGGAGGCCGCCAAGTTCCGCGCCGCCCGCAGGATCTGGGCGCGCTGGATGCGCGACCGCTTCGGAGCCACCGACGAACGCGCCCAGTGGCTGCGGTTCCACACTCAGACGGCCGGTGTCTCGCTGACCGCCCAGCAGCCCTACAACAACGTGGTGCGCACCGCCGTCGAGGCGCTGTCGGCGGTGCTCGGCGGCACCAACTCGCTGCACACCAACGCCCTGGACGAAACCCTGGCCCTGCCCACCGAACGCTCCGCCGAGATCGCGCTGCGCACCCAGCAGGTGCTGCGGGAGGAGACCGGCGTGGTCAACGTCGCCGACCCGCTCGGCGGCTCCTACTACGTCGAGGCGCTGACCGACCGCCTGGAGGACGAGGCCGAGCGCACGTTCGAACGCATCGAGCGCATGGGCGGCGGCGCCGGCGCCGAACACGCCATCGGCCCCATCACCTCGGGCATCCTCGCGGGCATCGACAACGGCTGGTTCACCTCCGAGATCGCCGAGTCGGCGTTCGCCTACCAGCAGGCGCTGGAGAAGGACGAGAAACGCATCGTCGGTGTCAACTGCCATACCGCCTCGGTCACCGGCGAGGTCGAGACCCTGCGCATCAGCCACGAGATCGAACGCGAGCAGAAACGGATCCTGGCCGAGCGCCGCGCCGAACGCGACGGGGCCGCCGTCGACACCGCACTGGCCGACCTGCTCGCCGCCGTGCGCGACCCCGAACGCCCCAACCTCATCCCGGTCATCCTGCAGGCCGCCCGCGCCGAAGCCACCCTCAGCGAGATCTGCTGGACCATGGGTGCGGAGTTCGGCACCTACACCGAGAACCCGCGCATGTGACGGTGGTAACCCCGGCGCCCCGGCAGCCGCAGTGGGGCCCCGGGGCCGCCGGGCGCCACCCGGGCCGTGTGCCCCGATCGCGGCCGTCTCCGGCCGCGGCGGGCGGCGGCGATCCTTCACCGGCACCGTCGGCAATGCGGCAGGATGGAGGCATGCAGCCTTCGGACTTCTCCATGCAGAGCGCGGTCGACCTCGGAGCTCGCAAGGCGGCCTTGGATCGCGAGGCCAAGCGGCAGGCCGAGGCGTCGTCCGGCAACGTAAATCCCTATGCCATCGACATCAACGAGGAGAACTTCCAGCAGGAGCTCCTTGAGCGTTCGATGAACGCGCCCGTCGTCCTGGCGGTGCTCCAGACACGTTCCGAGCAGTCGGACCAGGTCGAGAAGGCCCTCGACCGCCTGGCGATCGAGGCCGGCGGCCGGTGGGCGGTCGGCAAGGTCGACGTGCAGGCCAGCCCGCAGATCGCCCAGGCCATGCGGGTGCAGGCGGTGCCCACGGTCGCCATGGTGATCGGCGGCCAGGTCGTGCCCGGCCCCGGCGGTCCGGCCACCTACGACCAGTTGCGCGAGTGGCTCGTCCAGATCTTCGACGGCCTGCGCCAGCAGGGCGTCCTGCCCGAGGACTACGAAGGCCTGGGCGAACCCCAGGAGGGCGGCGAAGAGCAGGAAGGGGCCGGGCCCGCCGGCGAGCAGACCGCCGCCGACGTTGAGGCGCAGGAAGCCCTCCAGCGCGGCGATTTCGAGGCCGCCGAGGCCGTCTACGCCAAGGCGGTCGAGGCCGACCCCAAGGACGAGGAGGCCAAGCTCAAGCTGGCCCACATCCGCCTGGTCGGCCGCGTCCGCTCGCTCGACGCCAACGCCCGCCGCCAGGCCGCGGCCGACAACCCCGAGGACGTGCAGGCGCAGATCGACGTCGCCGACATCGACCTCTACGGCGGCAAGATCGAGGACGCCTTCGACCGCCTGGTCTCCACGGTGCGCCGTACCAGCGGCGACGACCGCGACACCGCGCGCCGGCACCTCCTGTCGCTGTTCGAGGTCCTGCCGCCCGGCGACCCGCGGGTCGCCAAGGCCCGGCGCGCGCTCACCTCCGCCCTGTTCTAGACCGGGGCCGGCAGCCGGTCCGGTCCGGCGGGCGCCGGGCCGGAACAGAGCCGTACAGGCTGCGCCGCCGCTCGCCCGCCCGGAGCCGCGGCTCCGGGCGCAGCGGCGGGTCCGGCCCCGCCGAACCACCGGCCGTGCGTTGCACACGGACCGTGCGTTCGGCGGGGCCGGCCGACCCCCGCGGCGGGCGCCGCCGCCAAGAGCTTCGGCGGTCCAGGTGGCCGGGCGCCCCGCGCCGGGTACCACCGGGGCACGGGTGCCGGATACCGCCGGCACCGGGGCCGATCCGGGCGGTGAGAACGATGACGTACGTGGTGACGATATCGGCGCCCTTCGGGGCCGGCGGCAGTGTTGTCGGTCCGGCCCTTGCCGAGCGGCTCGGTGTCGCCTTCGTCGACCGCGCGATCCCCGCGGCCGTCGCCCGCGGCATCGGGTGCTCTCTGCAGGACGTGCTCGAACACGACGACCGCGCACCCAGCGGGTTCCAGCGCCTGCTCGCCGGCGCGGCCAGACTGCCCGCGGTCACGCCCGGCAGCATCGACATGACCTACGTCCGCGCCACCGAAGGCAGCGGGCAGCTGCTGTTCGACCAGGAGTTCGTGGACCGCACGGAGCAGGTCATCCGCGAAGTCGCCGAGGCCGGGGGAGTGGTCCTGGGGCGCGCGGGCGCCTGTGTGCTCGCCGACGACCCCCGTGCGCTGCACGTCCGGCTCGACGGCCCGCCCGAGCGCAGGCTCGCCCAGGCGGCCGGGCTGCGCGAGCAGGCCGCCGGTTCCGACGCGGCCGACACCGCCGAGGACGCGGCCGATACAGGTGCCGCCGGCGGGGCGTGGCATCCGCCTACAACGCGCGACCTGCGCGGCAACGACCGCGCCCGCACGGCCTATGTGCGCCGCTTCTACCGGGTGGATCCGGCATCGCCCTCGCTGTACCACGTGGTGCTGGACTCCACCGCCTTCGCGCTGGAGACCTGCGCCGACCTGCTGGAGCGGCTGGCCCGCGAACGCGCCCGGTAGGTGTGCTTTTCGAACGGGCCCGGCGGCGGCCGGGTCCGGCGCCGGGGCGCCCACCGGGCCACCTGGTCCCTGCCGCAACCCCGGCCGCCCGGTCCGGGCCCATCCACTCGGCCGGACCCGGCGGATGGGCCCGCTCGCGGCGCGCGCCGGATACGCCATACGATGCCCGTGTCCGTTTTCTCACGGCCGAACCGCACCGAGAGATCATTGGTGATGGCACTATGAGGGGTGCGCCCCGGTGCGTCGCCCGGTCGGCCGCCCGCCGCTGCGCCTCGGGGCCGGCGCCTGCCGGCCATCCGGCCATCCGGCGCCAGCCATGACCGCGGCCCTGCCTCCGCCGTGCTTCCCCCGCCGCAGCGGCAGGCCAAGGCGGCCTCCGCGGCAGGTCCGCGGTTCGACAGGAGCATGAGGAGCATTTCGTGGCCACCCTTCCCAGCGTTTCCTACTCGATCACGATTCGTCTGGAACTCGACGGACACGGCAGCGCGGTGGGTAGCCTCACCAATGCCGTCGAGCACGTGGGTGGCGTCATCACCGCCCTCGACGTCGCCTCTGCGGGCCACGAGCGCATCCGCATCGACGTCACCTGCGCTGCGCGCGACACCGACCACGCCCAGGCCATCGTCGACGCCCTCGGCGCGATAGAGGGCGTCATCGTGCACAAGGTCAGCGACCGCACCTTCCTGCTGCACCTCGGCGGCAAGATCGAGATGAAGTCGAAGGTGCCGCTGCGCAACCGCGACGAGCTGTCCATGGCCTACACGCCGGGGGTCGCGCGGGTCTCCCAGGCCATCGCGGCCAACCCCGACGACGCGCGGCGGCTGACCATCAAGCGCAACAGCGTCGCGGTGGTCACCGACGGTTCGGCCGTGCTGGGGCTGGGCAACATCGGACCGCAGGCGGCCATGCCGGTGATGGAGGGCAAGGCGGCGCTGTTCAAACGCTTCGCCGACATCGACGCCTGGCCCATCGCCCTGGACACCCAGGACGTCGACGAGATTGTGCGCACCGTGCAGCTCATGGCGCCCGGATTCGGCGGCATCAACCTGGAGGACATCTCCGCTCCCCGCTGCTTCGAGGTCGAGGAACGGCTGCGCGACCTGCTGGATATCCCGGTTTTCCACGACGACCAGCACGGTACGGCGATCGTGGTGCTGGCGGCGCTGCGCAACGCGCTGCGGGTGGTGGGCAAGGACCTCAGCGAGGTCCGCATCGCGATGTCCGGTGCCGGCGCGGCCGGTACCGCGATCCTCAAACTGCTCATGCACGCCGGAGCCAAGCACATCGTCGTCTGCGACATCCACGGTGCCCTGCACACCGGCCGCGGCGACCTCGATCCCACGCTGGCCTGGATCGCCGAGAACACCAACCCCGAGGGCTACTCCGGCGACCTGCCGGGCGCGGTGAACGGCGCCGACGTGTTCATCGGTGTCTCGGCCCCCAACGTGCTCGACGGCGCCGACATCGCCGAGATGAACGACGACTCAATCATCTTCGCGCTGGCCAACCCCGACCCCGAGGTCGACCCCGAGGTCTCGCACCTGCACGCGTCCGTGGTGGCCACCGGACGCAGCGACTACCCGAACCAGATCAACAACGTGCTGGTGTTCCCAGGGGTGTTCCGCGGCCTGCTGGATGCCCAGAGCGACCACGTCGACTCCGACATGATGGTGGCCGCCGCCAAGGCGCTGGCCGACGTTGTCACCGACGACGAACTCGGTCCGCACTACATCATCCCCAGCGTCTTCCAGCCCGACCTGTCCCAGCAGGTGTCCACCGCCGTCCGCGACGCGGCGCTGCGCGAGCAGGCGCGGCGCACCGGGCGCGCAGCGGGCGCCGGCGTCTCCCACCCGGGCGAGTGAGCGCCGGGCCGGATGTGCGCCGGGCCCCCGTTTTGGACGCGGTCCGTGTCCGGCCGCACTGGATTCCGGGCGGCGATGCGGGTAAACGTGGAGCATGGAAGAGCCGACTCTGACCGGGAGCCTCCTGGTGGCGACCCCCCTTCTGGAGGATCCCAACTTCCGGCGGGCGGTCGTGTTCGTGGTCGACGACGACCCTGACGAGGGCACACTCGGTGTGATCGTCAACCGCCCTCTCGAACTGGCCGTGGGCGAGGTGCTGGTCGACTGGAGCGGTTTCGCCACCGAGCCCGCGGTGATGTTCTCCGGCGGTCCGGTGGGCACCGGGGCGGGGTTGGCGCTGGGCATGCCCGGCGGCGACCACTCCCCGCTGGGTTGGCGCCCGCTGGAGGGCGCACCGCACGAGGGGTCGCGGGTCGACGGCCTCGGCGTGGTCGACCTCGATACCCCGCCGGAGATCCTCGGCGGCGCGCTCGGCCGGCTCCGGGTTTTCGCCGGGTACGCGGGGTGGGGTGCGGGCCAGCTCACCGGCGAGATCAGCGAGGGCGCGTGGTATGTGGTTCCGGCGGTGGCCGACGACGTGTTCTCCGCCGCCCCCGACTCGCTGTGGCCGCGTGTGCTGCGGCGCCAGGGCGGGGATCTCGCCTTGGTATCGACCTTTCCCGACGACCCGACACTGAACTGAGTGCGGGCTCCGCCGGATACCGTGGAACGAGCAAGGAGGAGGTGTGAGGGCCCATGGCAATGGACGTTGTCAACAGCAAGGTGCTTCCGGACAGTGAGACTGAGCCGGACATTTCGCACGACGATGGCGATCGGGAACGGTTCGCGCATTACGTGCAGAAGGACAAGATCACCGAGAGCGCCATCACCGGCAGCCCGGTGATCGCCCTGTGCGGCAAGGTGTGGGTGCCCAACCGCGACCCGAAGAAGTTCCCGGTATGCCCGGAGTGCAAGGAGATCTACGCGGAGATGATGAAGTAGCGCGGTTCGCGGGCCGATCGGCCTTGCGATCCAGGGGCCGCGGGGCCGCACCGCCTTGGCCGGCCGCGACGCAGCGCGCTGCCCTGCGCCCCTCCTCACGTCCCGGCTCCGATCGGGCGGTGCGGCAATGCGCGCGGCCCTTTCGCCGCTGCGCGAATCCGGTACGGGAAACACGGGAAACAGGTGCGGATTCCCGCTGCCGTGTTCGCAATGCCTGATGTGTGCGGGCTCCCGGCGCGGTACCCTCCACTGTGAACCAATCGCCGTATTCGGCCCAACGGGGAGAAACGCGTTCGCGCGTGCCGAATGCGCCGCCGAGGTCACCCGACTCCAACACCCGCCCCACCGCCCCCGAAGGATCGCGGCACGCCACCCGCACGCCGTGTGCGGGCCGGCCGGTGCGGCGGCAACCAACGGTAGGTCACATGGTCTCCACTAGTGAGCGGCAGTCGCGCCACGCCGGGCGACGGAGCCAAGCCCGCGGGCGCCGCAGGAAACCCCCGCAGCGCCGCAGTGATGGCAATGGCAGCGGCGGCGGCCTCGCCCGCGGAATCGTGCGGGGATTCGGCGAACTGCTGTTCACCGCCGGGATCCTGATGCTGTTTTTCGCCGCCTACGAGGTCTACGGCAAGCAGTTCCAGACCGACCAGCAACAGCAGCAGCTCTCGCAGGGCCTTGAGGACAGTTGGGCCCAGCAGTCCGAGCAGCAGGACCGCGGTCCCGACTCCGGCGCGATGCCCGGCGCGGCCAACAGCCGCCTCTACATCCCCGAGCTGGATCTGAAGTGGGTGGTCGTCAACGGCGTCTCCCAGGAGGACATCCGCTACAGCCCCGGGCACTACGGCGACGACGACGTCTCGGGCGGCGACGCCGCGGCAGCCGGCGAGCAGGGCAACTACTCCGTGGCCGGGCACCGCACGCCCGGCATCTTCTGGGACCTGAACCTGGTCGAGAACGGCGACGAGATCGTGGTCGAGGACGCCGAGAACTTCTACACCTACAAGGTCATCGACGAGCGCACCGTCACGCCCGACCACGTCGAGGTGGTCGACCCCGACCCGTTCAACGCCGAGAACAACGACGACCCCCAGCGTTCGCTGCTGACCCTGACCACCTGCGCGCCCAAGCTGAACAACACCCACCGGCTGATCGTGCACGCCGAGCTGACCGATACCCGGCCCAAGGACGAGGGCATGCCGGAGAACATCGCCGACATGGCCCCGGAGACCCAGGACGAGGGGGCGTGACCCGCTGATGTACGGCCTGATCTGGAGCATCCTTCCGGGCCCGTGGCCGGTGAAACTGCTGCTGGCGCTGGTGCTGGTGGCCGGAGCCGCGGCGGGGCTGTGGTTCTACGTCTTCCCGGCGATCGACCCCTACATGCCTTTCAACGACGGGGCCGTCGAGACCACGGGCGGCTGACCACGGGCGGCGCAGCGGGCCGCTGCCGGCCCCGACGTGACGAACGCACCCCACGCCGCGCCGCCTGCGCGCCAACCGGGGCCGATACGCTCATTCCCGTGAGCATCAGGGGAACAGCAGCATGACGCTTGTCGACACCGATACCGAAGACCGGCTCAGCGGTCTGCGGCAGTGGCAGCGCGAAGCGTTCGAGGAGTACTTCCGCAGGCAGCCGCGCGACTTCCTGGCGGTCGCCACGCCGGGCGCGGGCAAGACCACGTTCGCGCTGACCCTCGCCGCCGAACTGCTGGCCCGCCACACCATCCGGTCGATCACGATCGTCTGCCCCACCGAGCACCTGAAGAAGCAGTGGGCCGAGGCCGCGGGCGTGTTCGGCATCGCGATCGACCCGGACTTCAAGAACGGCCAGGGCGCTCTGGGCAAGCAGTACATCGGCGCCGCCATCACCTATGCGCAGGTCGCGGCACACCCCATGCTGCACCGCAACCGCACCGAGGCCCGCCGCACGCTGGTGATCTTCGACGAGGTCCACCACGCAGGCGACGCGCTCTCCTGGGGCGAGGCGGTGCGCGAGTCGTTCGAGCCGGCGGCGCGGCGGCTGTCGCTGACCGGCACGCCCTTCCGCTCCGACGTCAACCCGATCCCGTTCGTCGACTACGTCCAGGACCACAACGGTGTGCGGCGCTGCGCGTGGGACTACAGCTACGGTTATGCGCCCGCGCTGGCCGACGGGGTCGTGCGGCCGGTCATGTTCATGGCCTACTCCGGGGAGATGCGCTGGCGCACCAAGGCCGGCGACGAACTCGCCGCGCGGCTGGGCGAACCGCTGACCCAGGACGCACTGGCCCAGGCGTGGCGGGCCGCTCTGGACCCCAAGGGCGACTGGATCAAGCGGGTGCTGGCCGCCGCCGATCGAAGACTCACCGAGGTCCGCCACAGCCACCCCGACGCCGGCGGCCTGGTCGTGGCCACCGACCACGAGAACGCGCGCGCCTACGCCCGCATCCTGCGCCAGATCACCGGGCGCGGCGCCACAGTGGTGTTGTCCGACGACCCCACCGCGAGCAAGAAGATCAAGCGGTTCGCCGAGTCCGACGACCGGTGGATGGTCGCGGTGCGTATGGTCTCGGAGGGGGTCGACGTACCGCGGCTGATGGTCGGGGTCTATGCCACCTCGACCAGTACGGCGCTGTTCTTCGCCCAGGTCGTCGGCCGCTTCGTGCGGGTGCGCCGGCGCGGCGAGATGGCATCGGTGTTCCTGCCTTCAGTACCCACGCTGCTGGAGTACGCCGGCGAGATGGAGCGCGAGCGCGACCACGCGCTGGACCGCCCGCTGAACGAGGACGGCCTCGACCCCGAGCAGGACATGGTCGACGAGGCCCGCAAAAAGCGCGATACGCCCGACGCCGGCGAGGAGCTCCCCTTCGAGACGATGGAGGCCTCAGCCGAGTTCGATCGGGCGCTCTACGACGGCTCGGAGTTCGGCGGCGGCACGCCGGACTCACCGGAGGAAGAGGACTTTTTGGGCTTGCCCGGGCTGCTGGAGCCCGAGCAGGTCAACCAGTTGCTGCGCAAACGCAAAGCCGACCAGCAGGCCAACGAGCGCAAGGCCCCGCGCCAGGAGGACTCCGGTCCGCCCGCCCACGAGGTCATGGCCGAGCTGCGCAAGGAGCTGAACAGCCTGGTGGGCGCGTGGCACCACCGCACGGGCCAGCCGCACGGCATGATCCACACCGAGCTGCGCAAGGTCTGCGGCGGCCCGCCGATCGCCCAGGCGAGCGCCGACCAGGTGCGGGCGCGCATCGCCAAGATCCGCACCTGGGCGACCGGTGGCAAGTAGCGGTAGCGGCGGGGCCGGTGCGCCGGCCGGCGGCGGCCGGGGCCGGGCCTGCCGCGTATGGTCTTCGGCCGCGACCGGGCGGGGTTGCGCAACGTGGGCGCAAGGACCGGCAAACACTTCGCAAGGCGGGCATGCCGCCTACGATGCGGCGCCATCAACTAACTACTGTCCGTGTGCATGAAACACGGTGCAAAGACCCTGAGGACCACGAAGGACGGCAAACCGGGCGCGGGGGTGCGGCTGCTCGGCGTACTGCTGGCCGGGGCGGGTGCGGTCGCGGCCGCGGGTGCGGTGGCCGCCGCACCCGCCGCCGCTGCACAGGCCACCGCCCACCGCGCGGCCGACTGCCCGCCCGGCGACTCCGCGGCGGCGGATGGCGCTCCCCGCCGCGACGCGCACGACCACCTCACCGCCGAGGAGGCCGCCGCCTACGAACGCCAGTTGCGCGAGGCGCTGCGGGAACAGGAGGGGTCGCGGCAGGGGCCGTCGCAGGCGGAGCAGGCCCGGGCCGCGACGGTGCCCGTCGTGGTGCACAACGTGCACGCCCAGGACGGCACGGGCAAAGTTTCCGACAACACCGTGGACGAGCAGATGGCGGTGCTGAACAAGGCGTTCAGCGGCGGCTTCGCCGGCGCCGACACGGGATTCGGCTTCCGCCTGGAGGACGTCACCCGCACTGCCAACGACACGTGGTTCAACGACTACGGCGCGCACGAGAACGAGATGAAGAGCAACCTGCGCCAGGGCGGTGCCGACACGCTCAACCTCTACGTCACCAACATGGGCGAGGGTTACCTCGGCCAGGCCACCTTCCCGGCCGACTACTCCTCCGATCCCGAGATCGACGGGGTGGTCGTCGACTACCGCACGCTGCCCGGCGGCAGCCAGGAGGGCTACAACCAGGGCGATACCGCCGTCCACGAGACAGGGCACTGGCTCGGCCTATTCCACACCTTCCAGAACGGCTGCAAAGAGCCGGGCGACTACGTCGACGACACCCCCTACGAAGGCGAGCAGGCGTCCGGCTGTCCCGAGGGCCGCGACACCTGCCCCGACCGCGCCGGTGACGACCCGGTGCACAACTTCATGGACTACAGCGACGACGCCTGCCTGAACCACTTCACCGAGGGGCAGGCCACGCGCATGGACGAAAACTGGACGGCCTTCCGCGCCGGCAAGTCCCAGGCGGCGCCGGCGGCTTGATGATCATGCTGAAATGACCGTCTCAGCGTTGATTTTTGGGGATTTCCGCAGGGTCGGTGTGCCGCGCAGGTACCGGAATGCGGGCGGTCCCGATCGATCAGGGCTTATCGAACAGGGCTTAGTCCAGGCCCGTGGAGCCGGTAGGGGATGCGGAGCAGCTGTGCCGCCGCCCCTGCCGGTGTCGGTTGAAACCCAGTGGGGCGGCCCGCGTTGGCGATGCGGCCTTTGCGGTCTGGGAGAGTAGCGGCAGTCGGGCGCCTTCTCCGGCTGCCGGCGGCCGATACCGGTCATGGCGCGAGGCGGCTGCCCGCCGCCGGGTATGCCATCGCCGTACCGGCTGGTATGGCGACGTGCGCCGGCCGCCCCCTACCCGCTAGTACCACGGATCACCATGACAGTCCCACTTCCCCCCTTCTCGCCGGGCGACACTTCCCCGCAGCCCGAGGAGACTCCGCTCCCCGCGGGATTCGCTCCGCTGCGGGACGACGATCCCACGGCCGTCGGTCCGTTCCAGTTGGTGGGCCGCATCGGCGCGGGCGGCATGGGAGCCGTCTATGGCGCGCTGGACGGGCGCGGATACCACACCGCGGTCAAGGTCATCCACCCCGGCAACGCCCTGGACCCCGCCTACCGGGCCCGCTTCGCCCGCGAGGCCGACCTACTCAGCCGGGTCGACGCGGAGTGTGCCCCCGCTTTCGTGGGCGCCAACACCACCGGCCCGCAGCCGTGGCTGGCCACGGAGTTCGTCCACGGCGACACACTGCGCCACCACACCTCTGAATACGGCCCGCTCAGCGGAGCGGCGCTTACCGCTTTCGCAGCCGGGACGGCCGAGGCGCTGGCGGCCGTGCACGCCGCCGGGATCGTCCATCGCGACATCAAGCCCGCAAACATCATCGTGGGCCCGCACGGCCCCCGCGTGCTGGACTTCGGCATTGCGAGGGACGTCGCCGATGCGACACCCGAAGAGGGCGTCTACGGCACCCCGGGCTGGATCGCTCCCGAGCGCCTGAGCGGTGAGACCGCTACGACCGCGGCCGACATGTTCGCCTGGGGTGCCCTGGTCGCTTACGCCGCCGCCGGCCGCAACCCCTTCGGTGCCGGCGAGGCCGCCGCGCTGCTGCGTCGCACCCGCGAGGGCCGGGCCGACGTTGACGGAGTCCCCGACGAACTGCTGCCGCTGGTGGAGCGCGCGCTGGCCGTCGACCCCGGCGAACGGCCCACGGCCGCCGAGGCGTTGGAAGGCGTCCTGGCGACGGTGGCTGCCGAGCCCGACGCCACCCGCCCCGATTCCCGGACGCGGCTGCGCACTCTGCTGGGTGACACCTGGCGCGGGTTCGCCGCGAGCGGCCGAGGTGCCGGATCGTGGACCGCGGCGGCCGCCATGCTGTCGACGGCGGGTTCGGGTGCCGGCGCGGGCTCCGCCCCGGCCGGAGGAGCGGCAGCGGCTGGCGCGGGAGCCGCAGGCACTGCCGGCGCAGGCACCGTCCTCGGGATGAGCAAGGGCGTGACCGCTGTCGTCGCCGGAATCACCGCCACCGCCGTGGTTGCCGGGGGTTGGGCCGTCGGCCGGCTGCTCACCGACCAGCCCGTCGTACCCGTCGCTCAGGAAGATCCGTCACCGTCCTGGGAACCGTCCTCGGAACCGGCCCGGACCTCCGAGCCGCCGCCCGCTCCCGAGCAATCGCCCACCCCGTCCGACTACCCGCAGTCGGTGGGGTTCCGCTCCATGGAGATCGGCTTCCCCGCCGACTGGAACGTGCAGCGCATCCAGGAGAACTTCGGCGCCGCAGGAGAAAGCGGCAGACCGGGGGAATGGGTGGCGGCCTTCCCCGGCGGCGGCTCCTGCGACACCGAAGTGACCTGGACCACCGTCAGTGCCGCGGGCTGCGAGCACGTCAAGATCCTGGGGCCCGAGGGGATCGAGCTGGGCGGCCCCGGTTACGCGCCCATCGACCCGCAGACCTACTACGTCCCCAGTTCGCAACTGCCGCTTTGTCCGGATGGAGCCGCACTCCAGCCCTACGACCAAAGCGCGGCGGAGCAGCCGAACGAGCCCGAGCTGGCCCCCATCGGCAGTCTGGACGCCTACTACAACGAGTACGCGGTGCCATGCTCGGAGGGGAGCGGGCGTCCCGAGTCCAGTTATCTCCAGCGCCTGTGGCTGCTGCCGGACTCCGGCATCCTCGTGGTCGACAACATCGGGTTGCCGGAGCTGAACGAGATTCTGGCGCAGGCGGAGACGGGTGGTTAGTCCGCCGCCCATCGGGCTCGCCGGCCCGGTGTGCCCGCGGCGCGGCGGCGGTCGCCGTGCCGTCCGCCGATAAACTCGGCGGCATGGCAGCGACCAAGACCTACCTCACCGGCATCCAGACCACGGGCATGCCCCACATCGGCAACTACTACGGCGCGATCCGGCCCGCGCTGGCGGCGGCCGAGTCCAATGACAGCCTGTACTTCCTCGCCGACTTCCACTCGCTGAACTCGGTCAGGGACCCGGAGAGGCTCCGCGAGGACATCCGGTCGGTCGCCGCCACCTGGCTCGCGTGCGGGCTCGATCCCGAGCGCACCATCGTCTACCGCCAGTCCAGTGTTCCCGAGGTCTTCGAGCTCACCGCCATCCTGGCCAACGTCACCGCCAAAGGGCTGATGAACCGGGCGCACGCCTACAAGGCCGCGCGCGACCGCAACGAGGCCGCGGGCAGCACCGACCTGGACGCCGGGATCAACATGGGGCTGTTCAACTACCCCATCCTGATGGCGGCCGACATCCTGGTGATGGAGGCCGATATCGTCCCGGTCGGCCGCGACCAGGCCCAGCACATCGAGTACACCGCCGACATCGCCCGCGCGTTCAACAACGTCTACGGCGCCAACTACAGCTTCCCCATCCCCGAGGGCGCCTACCCGGAGGGCGAAGGCAGCATCCTGCCCGGTACCGACGGCCGCAAGATGAGCAAGTCCTACGACAACCACATCCCGCTGTTCATGCCGGAGAACAAGCTGAAGAAGCTGGTCCGCCGGATCCCCACCGACTCCACCCCGGTCGAGGACCCCAAGGACCCCGACACCTCGGTCCCCTTCCAGCTGCTCGCCCGCTTCGCCGACCCCGAGCACACCGACGGCGTCCGCAAGCGCCTGGAAGCCGGCGGCATGGGCTGGGGCGAGCTCAAGAACGAGCTGTTCGAGGTGCTCAACGCCGCGTTCGGGGACATGCGGGAGCGCTACGACGAACTCATGGCGCCCGGCAGCGAACTCGACACCATCATGGAGGCCGGAGCCCAACGTGCCCGCGCCCGCGCCGGCGCAACCCTGGCCAAGGTCCGCGCCGCGGTCGGTATCGACTGACCCGCGGCGCCCGGCACAACGCCGTCGCTTCGCACAACGCCGTTCGTGCGGAACCGCCCGGAACAGTCGCCTGCTCGGGCCGTTTCCGCACGGTAGTCACTCCTGGGCAGGTGAGCGTGCATGACCACTGGACCAAACCGGACACCCCGTTCCGGCGGGCCGGGGCGGCCGCCTGCGGCAGCGGGGGTGCGAATGGTGTCGGCGGCGCTGCGCGGCCTTGCCCCGCACACGTTCTTTCTGGAACGCGAGGTCGCCGGGCTGGCCGAAATCGTCCGGCCGGGCGACGTCTGCCTCGACATCGGTGCCGAGTTCGGCCTCTACACGTTCACGCTCGCCGGCCTCACCGGTGCCGGCGGGCGGGTCTACGCGGTCGAGCCGCTGCCCGGGCCCGCCGCCTTCCTGCGCTCGGCTGCGCGCACGCTCAACGCCGGCAACGTGCGCGTCCTGCAGCGCGCGGTCGGCGCCGGTGACGGCGCGGGCACGTTGAGTGTGCCGCTGCGCCGCGGCCTTCCGGTGCACGGCCGCGCCTTCCTGACCACCGGTGCGCAGGGTGTCGGCCCCAACGCCGAGTTCGCCGGCGAGCGCAGTGTCGCCGCGCGGACCACCGCGCTGGACTCCCTCACCGGCGAACTCGGACTCGGCCGGGTCGACTTCGTCAAGGCCGATGTCGAGGGCGCCGAGCTCGCGGTCCTCGACGGCGCGCAGCGGACCCTGCGCACCCACCGGCCGGCGCTGCTGCTGGAGATCGAGGACCGGCACCTGGCCAAGTACGGGGCGCGCGCCGGCGACCTTGCCGAGCGGCTCGCCGGGCTGGGTTACCGGATGCGCGTGTGGGTGGGGCGGGCTTGGCGCCCGGCCGACCGGGTGCGCGAGGGGCACCGCAACTACCTGTTCACGGCCGACCGGCCGAGCTAGTTGCGGGGTGCTCGTGCGCCATTGCTGATCATGCAGAAATGCCGGTCTCAGTTGTGATATCTGGGCATTTCCGCAGGGTCGGTGCGCCGCCCGCCCCCGCCGGAGCTTAAGCCGCCACGACCGGCTCGCCCTCCAGCTCCACCCCGTTCTCGGCCAGCCGCGCCAGGGCCGCGTCGGTACTCGTCCGCGAGACTCCCGCCGTCAGTCCGAGCAGCACCCGGGTGGCGAACCCGGCCGCCGCCGCGTCCAGGGCGGTCGCCCGCACGCAGTGGTCGGTGGCGATCCCCACGACGTCCACGGCTGTGGCACCCCGATCGCGCAGCCACTGCTCCAGGCGCGTCCCGCCGTCGTCCTCGCCTTCGAAGCCGCTGTAGCCCGAGCTGTACTGGCCCTTGCGGAAGACGGCGTCGATGTGGCCGGTCGACAGCCGCGGATGGAAGTCGGCGCCGGGCGTGCCCGCGACGCAGTGCCGCGGCCAGCTGTCGACGAAATCGGGGTTGTCGGAGAAGTGCGCGCCGGGGTCGATGTGGTGGTCGCGGGTTGCCGCGATCCCGGCGTACTCCCCGCGGTGCTCGGCGACGTAGGCGGAGACGGCGCCGGCGACCCCGGCCCCGCCGTCCACGGCCAGGCTGCCGCCCTCGCAGAAGTCGTTCTGCACGTCGACGATGATCAATGCCCGCATTGCTGCTCTCCTTCCGCCGAGGCGCAGCGCGCGGCGCGGGTTCCGGCGCCGATCGCGTCCGGTGCCCGTCCGGCGCGCGCCGCACCCGGTTGTGATCGTGTTCCTGCCCGGGCAGGCCGGGATCAGACCTCTTCGCGGCCTTCGAATCGGGTGGGGATGACCGGCTCCGCGCGGTGCATCCGGCGGGCCGACTCCGGAAGCTCGGCGACGGCCGCCGCGTGGCGCTTGCGTGCCGCCTCCAGCGGCTCGCGGCCGATGATTTCGCCGCCGGCGACCAGCCGCCGCAGCAGCGGGCGCTGCAGCCGCTCCTCGCGGGGCGGGCGCTCGTGGACGAGTTCGGCGGTGGCGACACCCGAGTCGTCCAACTGCCGCGACCCCCACTTGCGGCCGCCCTTGCTGGGTTTGCCCACCGAACGTTTGGCGACCGGTTCGAGTTCGCCGTCGGAGTCCGGGGCGGCGCGGGCGACGAGCTTGTAGACCAGCGACGCGGTGGGTGCCCCCGACCCCGTCACCAGCGCGGTCCCGACCCCGTAGCCGTCGACCGGCGCGACGGCCAGCGCCTGGATGGCGTGCTCGTCCAGGTCGCCGGTGACGATGACCCGGGTTCCTGCGGCGCCCAGGTCGTTGAGCAGCTCGCGTACGCGGAAGGCCGTGCGGCTGAGGTCGCCGGAGTCGACCCGCACCCCGCCCAGGGTCGGCCCGCCCAGTTCGACGCCGGTCCGCACGGCAGCGTCGACGTCGAAGGTGTCGACCAGCAGGGTGGTGCCGGCGCCCAGGGCGCGCAGCTGCGCCTCGAACGCCTCGCGCTCGGTGCCGTGCACCAGTACGAACGAGTGCGCGCTGGTGCCCGCTGTGGGGATGCCGTAGCGCCGCCCCGCCTCCAGGTTGGAGGTGGAGGCGAAGCCGGTCAGGTAGGCGGCCCGGGCCGCCGCCACAGCCGACATCTCGTGGGTGCGGCGCGAGCCCATCTCGATGAGGGGCCGGGAGCCGGCCGCCAGGGACATGCGCGAGGCCGCCGAGGCGATGGCGCAGTCGTGGTTGTAGACCGACAGCGCAATGGTCTCCAGCAGCACCGCTTCGGCAAAGGTGCCCTCGACGACGAGGATCGGTGAGCCGGGGAAGTAGCAGTCGCCTTCGCCGTAGCCCCAGATGTCGCCGGAGAAACGGTAGTCGGCGAGCCATTTCAGCGTGGTGTCGTCCATGCCGCCGGCGTCGGCGAGGTAGTCCAGCGCCGCGGTATCGAAACGGAAACGTTCCAGGGCGTCCAGGAAGCGCCCGGTGCCGGCGACGACGCCGTAGCCGCGGTTTTCGGGCAGGCGGCGGGCGAACATCTCGAACACGGCCCGCCGGTCGGCCGCCCCGCTCTGCAGGGCGCCTTGCAGCATCGTCAACTCGTACCTGTCGGTGAGGAGCGCGCTGCTGGGATCATCGGTCATAGCGCACAACCCTAGTTTGTGTCTTCCGGTACCAAAATGGGTCGCCTGCTATGACACTGCCCACGAGAGCCGCTCCGCAACAGTGGCACCATGGAGTGAGCGGGCGGAAACCCGCGGCGGCGGCCGCACGTTGTCCCCGCAGAGGCGCCGCGGCGGCGCACCGCCCTCAGCGGGCGCCCTCCGCGGCGGCCGAATGCATCGCACGCAGGCCGGAAACGGCGGACGCAAGGTAGGTGAACCACCCTTGAGCACGGCACCGGTCGAGTTGGAGCGGCCGGAGACCGAGGAGCACGTGCGGCCCGACCTCCCATGGGTGACCATCGTCTGGAACGATCCGGTCAACCTGATGTCGTATGTGACCTATGTCTTCCAGACCGTCTTCGGCTACCCGAAAAGCAAGGCGCATTCGCTCATGCTCGACGTGCACCACAAGGGCCGCGCGGTAGTGTCCAGCGGCAGCAGGGAGGAAATGGAGCGCGACGTCTCCATCCTGCACGAGTACGGCCTGTGGGCCACGTTGCAGCAGGACAAATAGCCCTTACCCGGCGCGCCCGCCCCCGCGGTGCCGCCGCGGGGCGCCTGTCGCTGCGGGCGGGCGCCCGGGAGACCGAGAACACAACGGCAGGCGGAACGGCGGATTTTCCAGATGACACGAGGTTTCCGAGCCGTCGGCGGCGGAGTGGCGATCGACCTCTCCTCCGACGACGCCGAGATCCTGCGGGCCATGGCCGGGCTCGTACTGGAGCTCGTCGAGCCGCCCCCGGAAAAGGACGAGTTCGAGCGCATCCTCGGTATCGGCGACAGCACCGAGAAACCCGACGATCCGGTGCTGGCGCGGCTGTTCCCCGACGCATACAGCGGCGACCACGCCGACGCCTCCGGCGACTTCCGGCGTTTTACCGAGGACACCCTGCGGGAACACAAACGCGAGAACGCCCGGTCGCTGATGGACGCCCTGCCCGCCTCCGGCGGCGGGCGGATCGAACTCGACCGCGCCGGGGCGCACGCGTGGCTGAAATCGCTGAACGACGTCCGCTTGGCCCTGGGCACCCGGATGGGCATCGATCAGGAGGCCCACGACGCCTACCTGCGCGGCGAGGCCGCGGTGCCCGAGGCCGACGCCACCGCGATGCACCTCTACGACTGGCTCGGGGTGCTGCAGGAGAGCCTGGTGCAAGCGCTGTTCGAGGGGCACCGGCCGGGGGCGTGAACACCGGTCGCGGGCGGGCCGGATAAGTCATACCCAGTGAGTGGGTATGGAAATTTCCTCGGCTAGGCTGAGCCCCATGCTGAGGATCAACCGGGCGATCTACGACCGGATCGTCGCCCATGCGCGCCGCGACCACCCCGACGAGGCGTGCGGCGTCGTCGCCGGCCCCGAAGGCAGCGACCGGCCCGAGCGGTTCATTGAAATGGCCAACGCCGAACGCTCCCCGACCTTCTACCGCTTCGATTCCAAAGAGCAGCTCAAGGTCTGGCGGGGGATGGACGACCGCGACGAAGAGCCCGTGGTCATCTACCACTCCCACACCGCCACCGAGGCATACCCGTCGCGCACCGACATCTCCTACGCCTCCGAACCCAACGCCCACTACGTGCTGGTTTCCACGCGCGACTCCGACACCGAGGAGTTCCGCTCCTACCGCATCGTGGACGGAGTGGTGACCGAGGAGCCGGTCGAGATCACCGCCGACGAGGGCGAGCCCACCGCGTAGAACCGGCGGCCGGCACGGCGCGGCGCCACCGGGCCACCAGGCCGCAGGCGGGCGCGGAATCACCGGTCGGCGCCGCCTGTTGGAAACCAAAGGCGAGCAGGAGCGCGCGTGCGCGCGTGGCTCCACCCGCGGCCATGCGGCCGGCGACCGCACCCGCGCGGCGCACCACACAGACGCAGACGTCCACACGCTACGGAGAAACGCTCATGGCCATCGAGGTCCGCATCCCCACCATCCTGCGCAACCTGACCGGCGACGCAAAGGCCGTCGAGGGCGAAGGCGCCTCGCTCGGCGAGCTCATCACCGATCTCGACAAGCGCCACCCGGGCCTGCAGGAGCGCCTGGTCGAAAACGGCAAGCTGCGCCGGTTCATCAACATCTACCTCAACGACGAGGACGTCCGTTTCCTCGGCGGGCTGGAGTCGCCCGTGGCCGACGGCGACACCGTGACGATCCTGCCCGCGGTCGCGGGCGGTATGCGCTGACCGCCATGCGATTCGACTCCCTGCTGGACTCCCTGGGCCGCACCCCGCTGGTGGGCCTGCCCCGGCTGTCGCCTTCGCCCGGTGTGCGGCTGTGGGCGAAGCTGGAGGACCGCAACCCCACCGGTTCGATCAAGGACCGCACCGCGTTCTACATGATCGAGCAGGCCGAGAAAGAGGGGCGGCTTTCGCCGGGCTGCACCATTCTCGAACCCACCTCCGGCAACACGGGTATCTCCCTGGCCATGGTCGCCAAGCTGCGCGGCTACAGCATGGTCTGCGTGATGCCCGAGAACACCTCGGCCGAGCGGCGCCAGCTCCTGGAGATGTGGGGTGCCCGGATCCACTTCTCCCCGGCCGAGGGCGGGTCCAACGAGGCGGTGCGGGTCGCCAAGGGCATGGCCGCCGAGCACCCCGACTGGGTGATGCTCTACCAGTACGGCAATCCGGCCAATGCCCGTGCCCACTACGAGACCACCGGTCCCGAGCTGCTGGAGGACCTGCCCGAGATCACGCATTTCGTGGCCGGGCTGGGCACCACGGGCACGCTCATGGGTGCGGGCCGCTACCTGCGCGAACAGCGGCCCGGCATCAGCATCGTCGCGGCCGAACCCCGCTACGGCGAACTCGTCTACGGACTGCGCAACCTCGACGAAGGGTTCGTGCCCGAGCTTTACGACGAGTCGGTGCTCACCACGCGGTTCTCGGTGCCCTCCGATGCCGCGCTGAAACGCACCCGGCAGCTGCTGGAGAACGAGGGGATCTTCGCGGGGGTATCCACCGGCGGGGCGCTGCACGCGGCCATGGGCATGGCGGCCAAGGCGGCCAAGGCGGGCGACGAAGCCGACATCGCCTTCGTCATCGCCGATGCCGGATGGAAGTACCTGTCCACCGGTGCCTACGAGGGCACCCTGGAAGAGGCCGAGGAACGGCTCGACGGCCAACTCTGGGCCTGAGGCCCGCGGCCGCACCACCCGCGGCCGGCAGCACGCGGGCGGGCATCCGGTGACCCCACCGGGCGCCCGCCCGCAGGCGTTCACCCACTTGGCGGAGCCGGCATGGGTGCGGGCCGGCAGGGGCGGGTGTCCGGTACTGGAACGGCATTCGGTTCAATGGGTGCCATGACGAGATTCGACACCGCCACCGCGGTCGCCGCTGCAGGCGAAGGACACTACACCGCCGATCTCGACCCCGGATACCTCATCGGCAAGGCGATGAACGGCGGATACCTCATGGCCGTCATGCAGCGGGCCGCGCTGGAGGCCTCCCCGCACCCGCACGCAGTGTCATCGTCGTTCCACTTCATGCGCCCCGCCGCGGCCGGGCCCGCCGACGTCGAGGCCACCGTGCTCAAAGCCGGCCGCACCGTCGCCACCGTGCGCATCGCACTGCGCCAGGACGGCAAAGAGTGCGTCAGCGGAACCATCGCCACCGCCGCCCTCGACACCGGTGCCGTACCCGAATACGCGGCCGCCGCCCCCTCGGTGCCCCCGATCGCCGAATGCCGCACCTACGATCCCCGCGCCGATGTCGAAAACGCCCCCGAGTTCACCCGCCGCGTCTCCCAGTTCTACACCGACGAGTCCTGGCAGCGGCTCCTCGGCCGCATCGCCGACCCCGTCCCCGAACTCACCGGCCACGTGCAGATCAGCGAGCAGGACGGCGGTCCCGCCGCCGAGGACCCGGCCCTGTTCCTGCCGCTGGCCGTCGACGCCATGCCGCCCGTGGTCACCGTCTTCGGCACCTGGCGCTGGGCGCCCACGGTCGAGCTGACCTGGCACATGCGCGCCGTCCCCCAACCGGGCCCGCTGACCTTCCGGGTGCGCGCCGACGCCGTCAACGACGGCTGGTTCGACGAGACCGTGGATATGTGGGATGTGAAGGGAACGCTCGTGGCGCAGAGCCGCCAGCTGGCGCGGGGCGGGCGCTGACACGCGGCGCGAAATCCGACTCCACTGTCCTGACCTGGCAAAACGGAAGCGGTTGCCAGATGTGAAGCGTTCACATGTGACTCAACACGCGTGAGACTCGGGCCACATTTGGTACCGCCGGTGGAGTCATTGGGGTAGACCCGTAACACGGAGAACACGCAGCGGCCCACCTCGCGATACACCGGCTTCACGTGTGCGTCTCCGCGGAGGCACCCCAGCGAAAAGGCAATGCACCGTGCGACTCACCATCATCGGCTCTTCGGGCAGTTTTCCCGGCCCGGCCAGCCCCGCATCCTGTTACCTGGTCGAGGCCGACGGGTTCCGGCTCCTGCTGGATATGGGCAACGGGGCACTCGGCGTGTTGCAGCAGCACGTCGACATCTACGGCATCGACGCCGTCTACCTCAGCCACCTGCACGCCGACCACTGCTTCGACCTCTGCTCATACTGGGTCGCCCGCACCTATCCCGAAGGCGGTCCGAAACCCCCCATACCCGTTTACGGGCCGCCGGGGGTGGCCGACCGCATGGCCGCGGCCTACGGCCTGGAGCCCGACCCGGGCATGCGCGAGACCTTCGACTTCCGCGAGCTCGCGCCCGGCGAGACCGCCATCGGCCCGATGACCGCGCGCCTGGGCCGGGTCAACCACCCCGTTGACGCATTCGGCATCCGCCTGGAGCACCAGGGCAGCAGTCTCGCCTACAGCGGCGACACCGGTGCCTGCGACGAGCTGGTCGAACTCGCCGCCGGAACCGACCTCTTCCTGTGCGAGGCCTCTTTCCACGACCACCGCGACAACCCCAAGGACATGCACCTCACGGGCAGCGAAGCCGGCGAGCACGCCCAACGCGCCGGCGCGCAGCACCTGCTGCTCACCCACCTGGTGCCCTGGAACGACGACGACCGCACGCTCGGCGAGGCACGCAGCACCTACACGGGCCCGATCGACCTGGCCCGTTCCGGCGGGGTCTACGAGGTCGGCAGCGCGGCGGCGCTCAACCCGGTGTAGCCGACCCGTGCAACGAGGTGGGCCGACTGCTTCACGAGGGCGCCGGACGCTTGCGCGGCGGCGGCCGGTCCGGCGCCGCTGCGCAAGCGTCCGGCAAGTGCGTCAGCCCTTGTCGGCCTGGAGCGTCGGCGACGGATCGGCGGCGTCCGCTGGCGCCGGTGACCCGGTGGAGCCGCCGGTGCCGCCCTCGGTCAGCTCCTGCGCGGCCGCCGTGGCAGCTTCGAGCAGGTCGCCGGTCTCGACCCGGGGCGTATTGCCGGTCGTGGACACCAGCAGCCCCGGCAGGTGCAGGTTCACCCCGGAGAACATCTCGCCGGTGTCCCACTTGGCGACGCCGCCCATCTCGGCCACCGCCTCGGTGGTGAAGAAGGACGGGTCGCGCTGCGCCTGAACCGGTATGTGGCCGGGGTAGGAAACAAGGCTCTTCTCGGGGGCGAACGTCACCATCACGACCTCGCTGCCCTCTTCGGCGTCGAACCCCGCCCAGGAGCACTCCAGCCGCTTTTCCGTGCGGACCTCGGTGAACTCCGGATCGTCGAGTTGGGCGAGGACGCCGGACATGTGGTCTTCGATGCCCGTTGCGCCGCACGACGCAGGCAGCGGCGCCGGCTCGGTATCGGGGGAGGGAGCGCCCTCGGCGTTCGCCGCGCCGGTCTCGGCCGAGGGGCTGGCGACCGGCTTGCCGCCGACGTCGGCCCAGCCGGGTGCGGGCGCGGAGCGGCTGGCCGAGGGCGACTCGTCCGGGGACGCGCCGGGTGCCGAAGTACAGCCGGAGGCCGCCAGCGCGACGGCGGCGGTGGCGACCGCCCACCGTGTCCGGGACACGTATCTCGGAACGAATTTCATCGCGTGGTGACCCTCTACCTGCCGTCGGTACTCAGGACGCCCGCGATCGGGGACCGCGTCGGCGCCTCCCATGGTGTCACCTTCCGGACGCCTACCGGCGCACGGCGGCAGGACCGTAAGCCAAGGGATACTTCGGGCGCGCCGGCGCTCCATGTACGCCGCCGGGCGCGGTGAGTGGCGCGCCCGGATAGGCTTTCGCGCATGGCACGACCCGACGGACGCGCTCCGAACCAACTACGACCAGTGACCATCACCCGGAACTGGCTGCGGCACGCCGAAGGTTCCGCCCTCATCGAATTCGGCGACACCCGCGTGCTGTGCGCGGCGTCCGTTGAGGACGGCGTACCCCGCTGGCGGCGCGGCACCGGCGAGGGCTGGGTCACCGCGGAGTACGCGATGCTGCCCCGAGCCACCGACACCCGCGGCGCGCGGGAGTCGGTCAAGGGCAAGATCGGCGGCCGCACACATGAGATCTCCCGCCTCGTGGGGCGTTCACTGCGCGCCGTGATCGACTTCAAGGCGATGGGCGAGCACACCGTGACCCTGGACTGCGACGTGCTCCAGGCCGACGGCGGCACCCGCACCGCGGCCATCACCGGTGCTTACGTCGCCCTGGCCGACGCCTTCAAGTTCCTGCGCAAGAAGCGCAATCTGAAGAACAACCCGCTGAAGGGTTCGGTTTCGGCGATCAGTGTCGGGGTCATCCAGGACCAGCCGCGGCTGGACCTCAACTACCTGGAGGACTCGGTCGCCCAGACCGACATGAACGTGGTGGTCACCGGCGACGGCACCTTTGTCGAGGTGCAGGGCACCGCCGAAGGCGCTCCGTTCGACCGCGCCAAACTCGACAGCCTGCTCGACCTCGCCGTCACAGGCTGCGCCGAACTGACCGAAATGCAGAAGAAGGCCCTGGCCGGATGAGCGACCGCATCACCGTTGTGCTGGCCACCCGCAACGCCAAGAAGCTGCCCGAGATGCAGGCTATCCTCAGCGCGGCCGGGCTGCGCGCGGACGTGGTCGGGCTCGACGGCTATCCCGACGCCCCTGAGGTGGCCGAAACCGAGGCGTCCTTCACCGGCAACGCACTGCTGAAGGCCCGCGCGATAGCCCGCCACACGGGGCTGGCGGCCGTCGCCGACGACTCCGGGCTGCGCGTGGACGCCCTCAACGGGATGCCGGGGGTGCTCTCGGCCCGCTGGTCGGGTCGTTTCGGGACGCAGACCGGCGACAAGGACGCGGCCAACCTCGACCTCGTCCTCGACCAGCTGGCCGATACGCCCGAGGAGCGCCGGGGCGCCGAGTTCGCTGCGGCGGCGGCCCTGGTCGTCCCCCGCGATGCGGCACCCGCCGCCGGCGAGGAGATCGAGGAGGTCGCCGAAGGCGTGCTGCGTGGCAGGCTCATCAGCGAGCGCCGCGGCGGCAACGGTTTCGGGTACGACCCGGTCTTCGTGCCGGACGGCGAGACCCGCACCACAGCCGAGATGAGCGCGGCGGAGAAGAACGCCATCAGCCATCGCGGCATCGCCTTCCGCAGGATCGCGCAGCGGCTGGGCGAACTTTTCTGAACCGCGCCGCCGGCGGCACCCGGCGACCGCGAGCGGTCGAGGCCGCTGCGGCCTGCACGGGTGCCGCCGGGCTTGCGCACCGGGGTCGGCGGGAATGGGCGAGCGCCGCGGTGCGTTCGAGTAGGGGCGGCCGGCTCCGGTTTGCATACGCCTCGCGCGCGGGGTTAAAGTAAAGGGCTGAAGCGGACAACACCAAACGGCGGTGCTCCTGGCGCAAGCCAGAGCCCACCACCGTGCGAGGGTCCGCACTCCCTTGGAACTCCGTTCGCGGTCATCGCTGCGAGCGGGTAGGCTGGGCAGAGCAACGCAGCCGAGACCCGAACATCCTTCCGGATGGGCGTATCGGCAGGTCCGACACACGGACAACACGGCCCGCAGGGGCGTGCTCCCAGTACTTGTCAGCGGTCCGATCCGATGCAGTCGGCCATGTCGGCGGCAGTGAGCCGGACCCGGTCCGGATGTGCTCGCCGTATTCGGCAAGGGCGTCACGGAACGCGGAAAGTGCGTGTAGTGTGGCGGCAACGCAGTTTTTCAGATTGAACCGCAAATTCGCCGATTTGGCGGGGTGCGGGGAGCCTGATAAAGTGGAGACATAACAAAGAGCGGATGCCCGCCGCCTTCCAAACGGAAGGCGAACGGAAATCCGCCGG
>NZ_BAAGYZ010000029.1:0-177018 GCF_054778995.1 Streptomonospora sediminis | reverse complement strand
GAAGCACCTTTCGCATGTCCAGAGGGGTCTGCGGTCACGCCCGCCGTGAAAGCCCGAGGCTAATCTTCGGCAGCGCGGGGCGAACTTTGAGGTCCTTCGCCCTGGAATCGACCATATATCCCACTACTGGCCAGGCAGGCGCGGATACGGAAATCATCGCCCCTCCAACTCGCATACGCAGTAGGCGCCAAAGGCAGGACCGGCCGACGCACCCGGACAGCGGCTACGCGGTGCCCTCCTCCGCGCTCTCGCTCAGCAGGCCGGCGGCTAAAGCGCGGGCGCGTTGGACCCGGGTGTCGCCCTCGTCGATGCCGATGTGCGAGATGGCGCCCTCAAGCAGCAGGAAGACGTGTTCGGCCAGCTCGTCGGCATCGGCGTTCGGGGTGTCGGCGCCGATCAGTTCGGCGAGGCGTGCGCGGACGGCTCTCTTGTGTTCGCGGATGACCAGCCAGCCGGCGTGGTCGGGCGGAAGCTCGGCGGCGGCGTTGATGAACGCGCAGCCGCGGGTGACCTCCAGCGCGGGGTGGGAGAGGTAGGCGTCGATCAACGCAAGTGCGCGGGGCGGCGGTGCCGCGGCCAGGCGTTCTTCGAGGTGGGCCCACCAGGTCGCGTGGCGCTGCCGCAGGTACTGCGCCACCAGCTCGTCCTTTGAGCCGAAGCGGTCGTAGAGGGTCTTCTTGGTCACACCAGCGGTATCGGCGATCAGGGCCACGCCGACCGCGTTGATGCCTTGGCGGTAGAAGAGTCCACCTGCTGCATCGAGGATCCGCTGTCCGGCCGGTGCCATCTCCGCTCGTTCCAGCATGCCCCGACTATACCCACCGGTGGGTTGACTCATGCCCGTTCATCTCCCATGCTGCGTGTAAACCGATCGGTATACCTAGGGGGGTCATCATGGCCGGGCACTGCAGAAGCGGCGGCGATCGCGCCGCGGTCGCGCAGGGGGCAGCGCGGGCGGGAAGCGCCGTGCCCGCGGCCAGACTGGCCGCAGCCGGGATCTCGCTCATCGCGGTCTGCTACGGGCTCGCGCGGTTCGCCTACGGGCTGTTCGTACCGGTGTTCAGCGCCGAATTCGGGCTCAGTGCCGCCGCGGCGGGCGCCATCGCCTCCGCCGGGTACGCGGCCTACTGCGCGGCGGTGGTCGCAGCATCCGCCGCAACACCGCTCTTCGGACCGCGCGCGGTCGCCGTGTCGGCGGGAGCGGCGGCCACCGCGGGCACGGCGCTGGTAGCCGCCGCCGGCCATCCCGCGGTCCTCACCACCGGTGTGCTGCTTGCGGGCGTCAGCAGCGGCGCGGTGTCGCCGCCGCTGGCCGCCGCTGTGGCGCGCTGGGTCGCGGCCTCGCACGCCGACCGCGTGCAGTCCGTCGTCAACGCCGGCACGGGGCTCGGGGTCATGGTCTCCGGCCCCGTCGCCCTGCTCTTCGCCGACGACTGGCGGCTGGCGTGGGCGGCGTTCTCCTGCGCCTCGGCGGCCGCGGCAGTGTGGACCGCCCTGGTGATTCCTGCGCACCGTCGGGAGGGCGGCAGCGGCGCCGACCGCTCCGGGGCGCCGGCGGCGAGCGCCACCGGCACCGCTGCCCGATCGCCGTGGCTGCCGCCCGGCGCGGTCCGGCTGCTCTGCGCCGCCGTTGTCATGGGGGTGGCCAGCTCCGCCGTATGGACGTTCGGCCGCGATGTGGTCGTCGCCCAAGGCGCCGGCTCGTTCGCCTCCACGGTCATGTGGATCATCCTCGGCGCCGCCGGCCTGCTGGGCGTGCTCACCGGCGACATCTCCGCCCGCGCAGGGCTGGGCAGGGCGTGGATCGGCGGCATGTTCGTGCTCGCCGCGGCGACCGGCGGGCTGGTGCTCGCCGCGGGGAACGCGCCCGGCATCTACATCGCAGGCGGACTCTTCGGTGCCGTCTACATCGCGCTGACAGGGATGCTGCTGCTGTGGGGCGCCGCCACCTACGCCGCGGCTCCCGCGTCCGGGGTCGGTGCCGCGTTCCTGCTGCTGGCCGCCGGGCAGGCCGCCGGCTCGCCGCTGATCGGCCTGCTCAGCGACGCCTTCGGTACGGCGGCCTCGTTCGCCGCCGCCGCTGCGGTGGCTGTGGCCGGCGCTGCGCTCGCCCCGCGCCGCCGCAACCGCCCGCCGGAACGGTCCGGACGGCCGGGCCGCGAGCAGGACCAGCCGAACGGCGGGGACCCGGGCGGGGATCCGGTCCCGGACACGGCACCGGCGCCCGGCGCCCGATGAACCGGGCGGCGCATTGCGCGCCGGATCCCGGGTAGTGGCCGCGCGAATCCGCAGCGGATAAGCAGCGGATTCGTCCACAGGCAGGTGGAGGAAGGTGAGAACCGTGTCGGAGCAACTCGGCCACGAACCCGAGAAGCCCCGCGACCGCGAGTTCGCACCCGTGCTACGCGAGGACGACGAGGCACTGAGCCCCAAGCAGGCCCGCGCTCAAGGCCGCAAAGCCACCGGCACCGGCGTCACGACATCGGTACCGGCCGACCGCGGCGACCGGAACGGGCGGGGCGGTGGGGGTGGGCGCAGCGGCGCCAATGAGGCCCGCTCCGAGCTGGAGGACCCCACCGCGGGAACCGGCGAAGACCGCACCGGCACACACGGCGACCGCGGCCGCAACGGCGGCGCCGGGCCCGCCGGGCAGCGGCGCTGACCAGGACCCGCGCCAGCCCGCGACCGCCGCGGACCAGGGCTCACCCGGTCCGGGCCGCCGGGCTCCCCCGCCGGCGCAGCAGTCCGGCGGTGTCGCGGCCGAACGACCACACCAGCAGCGCCAGCGCGAACCCGGTCGCGGCCGCCGCCGCGCTCGGCGGCAGCAGCCCCGAGGCTGCGGCGGCCAAGACCGCCCCCTGCAGCGCGGCCACCGCCTTGCGCGCGCGAGACGGCGGCAGCTCGCCGCGCAACCGCGGAACCGCCCTGCCCGCGGCGGCGAATACGTAGCGCATGGCACCGATCGCCAGCACCCACCAGCCCAGCACGGAAACGGCCACGTGCACGCTGAGCACCAGAATAAGCAGCGCGTCCACTTCCATGTCGAACCGCGCACCCAGCGCCGATTCCGTGCCCGTGCGCCGGGCCACTGCGCCGTCCACCGCATCGAGGGCCAGCGCGACCGCGGCGAGAGCGGCGAGGAGCGCGCTCGGCGCAGGCCCCGGCCCGGCGAGACCTTGACCCACCAGCGCCGCAACACCCGCGGTCAGTCCGGCGCGCACCAGTGTCACCGCGTCGGCCGGGCCCGCCGGCGGCGCACGCCTGCGCCGCTGCGCCGCGGTATACGCGATCCAGGTGCCCGCGATACAGGCGACCCCGGCCGGCCACCCCGCCGCACCCAGACCGGCGGCCGCACTGAGGACCGCCAGCAGCGCAACCGCCGCCAACGCCGCAAGCGTCTGGGCGAGCCACGGCCGCCCGGGCGCGGCTCCCGCCGGCGGCCGACCGATCGGGCCGCGCTCTTGCCCGGCCGCGCCTGCAGCGGCGCCCGCCCGGTCGGCGCCCGCGGGACCGGCGATCCCGCACTGCCCTCCGGTACCGATTCCAGGTCGCACCGCACCCCCCATGCGCGGAACCCGCCCCGCGGCCCGCGCCATATGCCCGGCCTACCCCCGCTCCGGCCTTTCCCCGCTCCGGCCCCGGCTCCCACCGCCGCCGGCGCGCCAAGCCGGCCCGCCACGTACCGGGTATCGTACCGAGCATCGTCCGCAGCCGGCCCGCAGGACGGGAGGGAGTTTGCCCGACGCATTTGCTTTCTGGATCCGCGAACCCGGAACCGGCGAGATCCGGCCGGTGAAGCCCGCTCGCCCCGGACCGGGCGAGGTGGTCGTGCGCACCCGCTACTCGGCCGTCAGCCGCGGCACCGAAGCCCTGGTCTTCCGCGGCCGCGTACCCCAGAGCCAGTACGCCGCGATGCGGGCCCCGTTCCAAGAAGGCGGTTTTCCCGGGCCGGTGAAGTACGGCTACCTCAATGTCGGCCGCGTCGAAGAAGGGCCGCCGCACCTGCTCGGCCGCACCGTGTTCTGCCTCTACCCGCACCAGACCCGCTACGTGGTCCCCGCCGAGGCGGTCACCCCGGTACCCGCCGACGTACCCGCCCAGCGCGCTGTGCTGGCGGGTGTGTTGGAGACCGCCGTCAACGCGGCCTGGGACGCCGCGCCGCTGGTCGGCGACCGGATCGCGGTCGTGGGCGGCGGGATGGTGGGCTGCGCGGTCGCCGCAGTGCTCGCCGGGCTGCCCGGCACGCGCGTGCAACTCGTCGACACGGTGCCCGGCCGCGCCGCGACCGCCGCGGCGCTCGGCGCCGGTTTTGCCGCCCCCGGGCAGGCCGCAGCGGACTGCGACATCGTGGTGCACGCGAGCGCGAGCGAGGCCGGACTCGCCCGGTCGCTGGAACTGCTGGCGCCCGAGGGCACCGTCGTCGAGCTGAGCTGGTACGGGGACCGTCCCGTCAGCCTGCCGCTGGGCGAACGGTTCCACTCGCACCGGCTGACCGTGCGCGCCAGCCAGGTGGGGACCGTCTCGCCCGCGGTGCAGGGCAGGCGCGGCCGCGCCGAACGGATGGAGCTGGCACTGCGCCTGCTCGCTGACAACAGATTCGACGCGCTGATCACCGGGGAGAGCACGTTCGGCGAACTCCCCGACGTGCTGCCGCGGCTGGTGTCCGGCGAACTTCCCGCGCTGTGCCACCGCATCGTCTACCCCGCTGCAGGGCACACCGGCGGGCACACCGCGGACGGCCGCGGATGAGGCGCACACCGCCGGAACGGGGCGCCGATGGCCATGGAGCAACGCCCGGCCCAGCTTTAAAATCCGGGGGTTACCGCACGGCACATCGGTACGCCGGGTGGCCCGGCACCATCGATCGGCACGATCAGCACACTGGGGGCCTGCGATGTTCAGTGTCACCGTCCGCGACCACATCATGATCGCCCACAGTTTCCGCGGCGAAGCATTCGGGCCGGCGCAGAACCTGCACGGGGCGACGTTCACCGTCGACGCGGCCTTCTTCCGCTCCGCGCTCGGGCCCGACAACACCGTCGTCGATATCGGCCTGGCCTCCCGCGAACTGGGCACGGTGCTCAGCGGGCTGAACTACCGCAACCTCGACGACGAACCCGCCTTCAGCGGCACCAACACCACCACCGAGTTTCTGGCCAAGGTGGTCGCCGACCGGCTCGCCGACCGCATCGCCGCGGGCGGGCTCGGCGCGGACGCCCGCGGCTTGGAACGGATCGCGGTCACACTGCACGAGTCCCACGCCGCCTGGGCCGCCTTCGAGCGCCCGCTGTGACCGGCGGGGCAGGAGGCACCGCCCCGGAGGCCGTGCACGCGGTGCTGCCCGGCGGGGTCGACGACACCGCCGCACCCAGCGGAGGCAACACCTACGACCGCCGGCTGTGCGACGGCCTCGCCGCGGCGGGCCGGCCCGTCGCAGAGATCACCGCGCCCGGCACGTGGCCGTACCCGGACACCGCCGCCCGCACCAGCTTGGCGGAGTCGCTGGCGGCGCTGCCGGACGGCGCCCTCGTGCTCGCCGACGGGCTGGTGGTCTGCGGCGCCCCCGAGATCGCCGTGCCGCACGCCCGCCGCCTGCGCCTCGCCGTACTCGTCCACCTGCCACTCGCCGACGAGACCGGGCTCGCCCCGCAGGCGGCGGCCGGACTCGACGCACGCGAACGGGCGACCCTGCGCGCCGCCGCAGCGGTCATCACCACGAGCCGGTGGGCGGCGCGGCGGCTCGCCGACCACCACGGTCTGGACCGCGAACGGATGTACACCGTGGAGCCGGGGACCGATCCGGCGCTGCCGAGCGCGCGCGCCGGCGGCGGCACCCGCCTGCTGTGCGTCGCCGCCGTGACACCGCGCAAGGGCCACGACCTGCTGGCGGGGGCGCTGGCCGGGGTCGCCGACCTGGCCTGGACGTGCGAGTGCGCCGGCCCGCTGCACCGCGCCCCCGCATACGTCGCCGAGCTGCGGCGCGCCCTGGACCGGTGCGGCATCGCCGACCGGGTGCGCCTGGCGGGGCCGCTCGCCGGCGCGGAACTCGCGGCTGCGTACTCCCGCGCCGACCTGCTGGTGCTGCCTTCCCGCGCCGAGACCTACGGCATGGTGGCCGCAGAGGCGCTGGCGCGCGGCATTCCGGTCCTGGTGTCGGACGCGGGCGCGCTGCCGGAAACCGTGGGCACGCTGCCGGACGGCAGCGCTCCGGGGATCGTGGTGCCCGCCGATGACCCGCAGGCACTCGCGGCGGCGCTGCGCGGCTGGCTGACAACGCCCGCGCAACGCGAACACCTGCGCACCGCGGCGCGGCGCCGCAGATCGGAACTGCGGCCGTGGCCGGCTGCCGCGGCGGACATGGACGCCGTGCTGCAGCGCTTGCAGCAGGAACAAGGCCCGGGGGCACGGCAGCCGCAGGGGCCGGTACCCATCCGCAGCGCAGGGACGGCCCCGCAGCCCGCACCGGTGGAGCCGGACCACCCGGATCGGGACCTGCGGTGAGCGGCACCGAGCCCGCCGCGTTCGCACCGGAGTGGCTGGCGCTGCGCGAACCCGCCGACGCGGCCGCCCGCGCCACGCAGCTGCTCGAACCGCTGCGGGCCGCGCTGGAGACCCGCCCCGCCGCCGGCACGCTGATCGTGCACGACCTCGGCTGCGGAACCGGTGCGATGGGGCGCTGGCTCGCGCCGCGGCTCAATGGGCGCCAGCACTGGGTTCTGCACGACCGCGACCCCGCGCTGCTCGCCCGCGCCCATGCAGGCCTGCCCGCCCGCTCCGCCGACGGCGCACCCGTCACCGCCCAGTTGCGCCCGGGCGACCTCACCCGGGTCGGCGGCACCGGCCTCGCTGGTGCTTCGCTGGTTACCGCCTCGGCGCTGCTGGACCTGCTGACCGCCGAGCAGGCGGCGGCGCTGGCCCGGGCCTGCACGGCGGCCGGGTGCCCGGCACTGCTGGCGCTCACGGTGGCGGGCCGTGTGCAGCTGGAGCCGGCCCACCCGCTCGACGACGCGATCGCCGCCGCGTTCAACGCGCACCAGCGCCGCGGCCCCGCCGCCCAGCGCCTGCTGGGGCCGGACGCGACCGCCGCCACCGCCGCGGTGTTCAACCGGGGCGGCGCACATGTGCACGAGCGTCCGAGCCCGTGGCGGCTGGGCCCGGGCGGGGCACCGCTGGCGGCCGAGTGGCTGCGCGGATGGGTCGCCGCTGCGGTCGAACAGCGCCCCGGCCTGGCGGTAGGCGCTGCCGGCTACCTGCAGGAACGCTTGGCGCAGTGCTCAGCGGGGCGGCTGCGGGTGCGGGTGGACCACCGCGATCTGCTGGCGGTGCCGATGCGGGGCGCGCGTTAGCAGACGGCCGGAAGCGGGCCGGGCGGCGAGCTGCGCGTCCGGACCGCTGTCGGTGGGCCACTGCTGTCCGGCGCGGTATTGCCGACCCCGCCGGTAATTTCTTCGGCTCGCCGGGGGTGCCTGTGGCAGAATCCGGAACTTGCCGACCCCCGTCCCGCCCCGACATGCAGGGAGCCGAGAGCCGCTGATGCAGCAGGAGCACGAGGTCGTACGGAGGGTGAGCGAGGTCCTCGGCGCGGACCTGCTCGGCGCCTATCTGCACGGATCGGCCGTGTTTGCCGGGCTGCACCCCTATAGCGACATCGATGTGCTCGTACTTGCCCGCAGGCGCCTGACCTCCGACCAACGGCGCGACCTCACCGGGAAGCTGCTCGCCATCTCCGCCCCGCCCGAGCCCGGCGCGGCGCTGCGCGCGGTCGAGCTGACCATCGCGGTCGAGTCCGATGTGCGGCCCTGGCGCTATCCGCCGCGCTGCGAGTACCAGTACGGCGAATGGTTGCGGGCAGAGTTCGAGCAGGGCCGGATTCCCGAGCCCGGCCCCGACCCCGACCTCGCGGTGCTGGTCACGATGGCGCGGGAGGGCAACACCGCCCTTGCAGGCCCGCCGCCGACCGAGGTGTTCGACCCGGTGCCACAAGACGACCTCGTTAGCGCTCTGACCGCCGGTATCCCGGAACTGCTGGGCGAGCTCGAATCGGACACGCGGAATGTGGTGCTGACCCTGGCCCGAATCTGGGCAACGCTGGCCACCGGCAGCATCGGGTCGAAGGACACCTCGGCGCAATGGGCCCTGGCCCGCCTCCCCGAGGAGCACCGGCCGGTGCTGGAACGCGCCCGAGCCGTCTACCTCGGTGACCGGGCGGAGTACTGGGACGATCTGCTGCCGCGCCTGCGCCCGTATGCGGAGTACGTCACCGGCACCATCCACCGGCTCGCGCCCTGACCGGTACCCGGCGCGGGCACAGTGCACAGTGCTAGGGCGTGTTTGGTGGGTCGCTGCCCTACTGCGCGGCGCCCCAGCACCGCTCCCCTTGACGGGCACAATGGCGAAGCCGCCCGTTAGGGACGGTCGAAAGGGGCCCACCTGGGCCCCACCGGGCCCCCGCTGGGCCCCCGCTGGGCCCCCGCTGGGCCCCCGCTGTGCGATTCTGCGGAGCTTGCGGAGCCCGCACAGTAGGGGATACTCCCTCCTCGGCCGTGCGAGAGCGGCACGGTCCCCCGCTCGGCGAAAATGGCGAAGCCCGCCGAGTAGGGGCGTTCCTAGCTCAGTGCCCCGCGCCGCAACGGCGCTTCGCGCATCGGGCGCGGGGCACACGCGAGTGCGCCGCTCGCTACGGACGGACCCACCAAACGCGCCCTAGGACCGGCGATCCCGGCGGGGTAGGACAGGGGACAAGGCGCGGATACGGATACCACCCCTGGGACCGCCGCCCGCGGTCCGGGCGGGTCGCCGATCGCGGCGCCGGTCTCCTCGCTGGGGGAAGGAAAGCTGATGCGTGCGTTATGGCCCTGGCTGCGCGTACTGCTGGGCGTGGCCGTGCTGGTGCTGCTGGCGCGGACGCTGGGCGCCGAACCCTTCCTGCGCGGGATTGCGATGATCGACGCGCCCGCGCTGCTTGCCGCGCTGGGTATCGGCGCGGCGACCACGGTCGCCACGTCGCTGCGCTGGGTGGTGGTTGCGCGGGGGCTCGGGTTGCGGTTGGGGCCGGTGCGCGCGGTCGCCGACTATTACCGCGCGCTGCTGTTGAACGCGGTCCTGCCTGCGGGTGTGCTCGGTGACGTGCACCGCGCGTTCGTACACGGCCGCCGCGCCGCCTGCGAGCCCGGCGGCGCGGCGGGACGCGCCGTGCGCGCGGTGGTGCTGGAGCGCGCCGCCGGACAGGTTGTGCTGATCGTGGTCGCCACCGCGGTGCTGGCCACGCGGCCGGGGCTGGTGGGCGCCGCGGACCGGGTGCTGCCGTCGGGCGCGGCGGCGGCCGTTGCAGGAGCCGTGGTCGTGGCGGCGGGTGGCGCGGTGGCCGCCTGGCTGCTGCGGTCCCGGCGTACCCGCCACTGGCGCCAACGGATGGCGGCCTGGGCGGGCGAAGCCCGGACGGCGCTGCTGGGACGCGACCGGTGGCCGGCCGTGGCGGGGCTGTCGGTGGCGGCGTTGGCCGGGCACCTGACGCTGTTCGTCGTCGCCGCTCGGGTGGCGGGCGCCGCAGCGCCGACGCTCGAACTGATTCCCCCTCTGCTGCTCGCGCTGCTGGCGATGGGGCTGCCGCTGGGCGTGGGCGGTTGGGGTCCGCGCGAGTCGGCGGCTGCGGTCGGGTTCGCCGCCGCGGGTCTGGGCGCGGAGTTGGGGCTGCGCGCGGCGGTGGTCTACGGCGTGTTGGCACTGGTCGCGAGCCTGCCCGGTGCGGCGCTGCTGCTGCCCAGCGGCCGTGTCGCGAGCGGCCACCGTGCGGCTGAGCGCGCAGTTCAGTCAGGGGCGGGCGGCCTGTCGGGCCCTGCCAAACCCTGCCAACGAAGACGGCCCTGACCGCCGATGCCGCCCTGCCGCCGTCACCGCTCTGCCGGCGGGCCACGACTCGCACACAGGCCGCCATTCACCACAGATGACCCGCCGCCCCCCGGGGCCCCACCCCCACCCCCACCCCCACCCCCACCCCAAGGCAATGGTTAATAAGGTCGCGATGGTCCGGCCGATGGTGGCTCCGGCTCAGCTGCTAGAGGCGGCGGATACGGGCCGACCATGCGACCTGGTCGACGGATTCGCCCGGTTTGCGGTTGAAGTACGCGGCCTCGCTTTCGCCGGTGACGACGCAGCGGTAACGGCTCGCCCGCAGTTCCTCCAGTTCCCAGCCGGCGCCGAACGCTTCGCGGATGGCGGTGTCGCTGATACGCGGACCGATTCCGGGTTCGGCATCGGAGAGGGCGAGCACGTGCACCAGGCCGCCGGGGCGGCAGGCCGCGTGCAGGGAGGCGACGTAGTCGGTGCGATTGGTGCCCTCGAAGACGTGGAAGAGGGCGCTGTCGATCACGGTGTCGTAGCTGCGGCCCTGGTCGGCCAGGGAGAGGGCATCAGCCACCTCGAACTCGACCTCTACCCCGTTGTCGGCGGCGTTGGCGCGGGCCAGGTTGACGGCACGCTCGGAGAAGTCGATGCCTCGTACGTTGTAGCCGAGCCGCGCGAGGAAGATGGCGTGCTCGCCCGTTCCGCAGCCGGGGTCGAGTACAGCGCCGCTGATCCACCCGTCGCGCTCCAGCGCCATGATCTCGGGTTGGGGCTCACCGATCACCCAGGGTGCGGCATTGTTCGCATAAGCGGTATCGAAAACAGATTCGGGAATCAAGGTCATGCACCGACTCTGCCAGGTAAAGCATGGTTGAGGTCAATCCGATTTCCGGCCGCTGGAGCCGGTGGCGGAACCCGCTGGCGGAATCGGTGGCAGAGTCGGCCGCGGAGTCGCTTCCAGGGCCGGGAAGAGTCCGTGCCGCAGTGCGCGGTGCGGCCCTGACCGGGGCGGTCTCGGGGGTTGGTAACGGTCCAGGTGGTCGGGGTGGTGGCGGTGCCCGGTGTTCGCGCCGCGCAGGAGTGCGGGGGTCAGGGGAGTTCGGCGCCGGAGCGGGGCACCCCCGCACCGGCGGCGATGTCGCGCAGGGCTTGGACATGGCGTTCAAACGCCTCGCGCCCCGCAGGGGTCAACGACAGGTAGGTGCGCGGCCGCCGCCCGACAAACACCTTGCGGACCTGGACGTACCCGGCGTTCTCCAGGGTGGATATCTGCTTGGAAAGAGCGGAGTCGCTGACTTCTACCGTGTCGCGGACGAACTTGAAATCGGCCTGGTCCGCCGCCGCCAGCGCCGCGGCGATCGAGAAACGCACCGGAGCGTGGATCGTGTCGTCGAGCTGGGAGCGGGGATGGTTCATGCGCGGGGCTCCTGGAATGCGGCGCGGGCGTAGAGCGCGGCGATCAGCGGCGGCAGGGCACACAGCAGCGCACCGGCAACCCACCACCACAGCATGTTGGGGAAGAGCGTTGTACCCACGAGCATCGTGACGGTGTGCAGCGCACCCCACGAGATGATCATCGCCACGTGCAACCTGCCATAGCGATGCGGCGATACGGGCTGGCGGTAAGCATAGACGGACAGCGCGCAAACGGCCGCGAGGATGATCGGCATGCCGATCGCCACGGTGACGATGGAGGGCGCAAACCCGAGCGCAAGAGGAAAGGAGAGGGCGATCCCCGCGAAGGCGAACGCGTAGCGGTGGTACCACCCGCTGCGGCTGCGCACGCGCGAGGTGATGTCCTGTGCGGTTACCAGTGCTTCGAGGGCTTCTTCGCGCTGTATGGAATCCATGGGACCTCCACATCGGATTGAGCGGCCTTGAATCCATGGTGGCAAGCACTTTCCATATTTGCAAGTATTTTCCACCGCGAATTTCGCCGCGCGCGCCCCGGACGCGCAACCAGCAGGCAGCAAGCACCAGCCGGCGACCGGGGACTCCGACCGCCGGGAAACACCAGGAGCGGTGCACGCGCCGCCCTGCGGCCCGCCGCACACGCCGGTCCATGGCGGCGCAGCCCGGACCCGGCCGGCGGGCCCGCCACCGCCGTCTGCCGACCACTGACCGGGCGGAGACACGCTGTGCGGCCGGAGCGGGCGGACACCGACGCCGCAAGCCCCGGAGCCACACATCCGGCGCCACAGGCAACACTGAACGGCCGCAATCCACTGCAGTCCGCTGCGGCCGACCGCAATCGACCGAACTCAGCAGCAACCAGCAACTCAGGCGCATGAGCCGCATGAGCTGCATCGGCACTACCAGCCGCGATTCGGCGCGATCCGCCGCGGACGGCTGCACAACCGCAGCGGTAGGCGAGCCGCAATACCGCGGTAATGGCCGGCCCCGGACCGAGGGGGTCCGGGGCCGGCCACGAGACCGGAGCGCGGCACGCCCTCCCCTCATCGGCGGCCGGCGCCGGCCCGTCCAAGTGCCTTGCTGCCGTTGTCTCCGGCCGGTGCGGGACCGCAGCATTGGGCAAGGTGGCGGTATGGCGTTGCGGCAGCCAGTTCATATTCATATGGGCTGATGTGTCAAGCCCCCACTGCTTTCGTTCCGGCCACGGCCGCGCATCACCGCGCTCGGCCCGGCGGGCGCGGCCGACCGCGTCCGACAGGTAGGGAAAGCACCCGCGGATACTCCAGCGGCCCCGCCTGGGGAAACTTCCCGCGAGTCCGGACGAGACCGGACGAACTTGACAATGCGCCCTCAGTTCGCGAATGCTCACGGGTCACGCGAGGCCGCGGAACGGCCCGCTTCCCGTTTCCCCCTCGGAGGTCTCCCCGTGTACGACATGCTGTTCGTCCTAACGGGCGCAGCCATCAGCCTGGTGACCAGCGTTGTTGTCACCTGGGTGCAGTCGCGCAACGCCCGCAGGACCGAGCTGCGCATCGCCGCACGCGATTCGACGCGCCAGTTGACCGGCCTGTTCATCGCCGAACGCGAAGGCGCGGCCGAGACCGGCGGCACCGAGCCCACCCCCGCTCTTGCCGAGGCCGAGATGATGTCGGTGGCCATCGCCGACCGCCGCACGCGCGAGCGCATGCGCGCGATCATCCGGCTGCTGCGCGAACTCCCGCTGCAAGAACTGCAGGAACTCAGCGGCGCCAGGCCCGCGGTAGTGCGTCCCCTGCTGTGCGACCACGCCCTGGAGGTACTGGGCGCACACTTCCGCAACGAGCGCCTGCCCGCAGTGCCGCAGAGCGTGCAGAAGATGCTCGACGTCGAGGACGAGGCGCTGAGCATCCACGCCGGAGGCTCCCCGCGCAACGTCGCCTCCGCGATCAAGACCACACCGGCCACCGGAGGAGCCGCGGACACGGCAAAGGGTTCCGGCTCTGCGGCGGGGGCGGCTCCCGCGGCCTCGGGCTCGGGCGCCGCGGCCAAGCAGGCGCCGGCATCAACCAAGACCGGCGGCGAGGACGCCCCGGCTCCCCGCGGGCGCATCCGCCGCAAGCAGGCATCCGACGAGGAGTCCGCCAAACCGGCGGCGCGCCGTTCCAAGACCGGCAAGGGCGGCGGAAAGGATTCCGAGCCCGACGAGCCGCACAGCGCGTTCTGGAACGACGAGGCTTAGTGTTCGCCTGCCCCCGCCGGGCCTGCACCTCCACAGCGCCGCGAGGAACTTGGCGCTCCGATCATTGGACGGTCCATGCGTCCTCTGCGTCATGGAAGCACCCGATGAGAACACCGGCCCTGGTTCGTGTCGCCGCGGAGCGCCGGGGCACCGTCGGCCCGGCGGGCCGGAAAACCGCATGCGCTTTCCGGGAGGCGGCCGATACCCTCCGGGCATGTACTTCCACCAGATCTACGGCTAGCTGCCGGCGCGCCCGGCGCGAAGCACCCGCCCCGGCAGGGGCGCGGTGCCGCTGGGTTCTGCCCGCAGCCCCTTTCCGCAGCTCATGAATCCGGAGAAGTACCCGTGCACCGTCGTGCCCATATCGCCATGGTCGGCAGCGCCGCCATCAGCCACACCCTGCCCAGCCTCGAACTCATCCGCGAGCTCGTGCGGCGCGGACACCGCGTCACCTACGCCAACGACCCCTCGCTGGGCCACATCATCGCCGACACCGGCGCCGAACCGGTCCCCTACACCACCACCTTCCCCACCGGCGGCCAAGAGTGGACCGACGACCCGATCGAGGGCATGGAGATGTTCCTCGACGAGGCCGTCAACAACCTGCCCGCCATCCGCGCCGCCTACGAGAACGACCGCCCCGACCTGTTCCTGTACGACATCGGCGGCTACGCGGCCCGCGTCCTGGGCATCAACTGGGACATCCCGGCCGTGCAGCTCTCACCCTCGATGGTGGCCTGGGCCGGCTACCGCGACAGCATCATGCCGTGGCTGCGCTCGCTGCCGGGCGCCGACCGGCACTTCGAAAAGTTCGACGCCTGGCTGGCCGAGAACGGGGTGCACGAGCTCGACAACCTCGCCTTCTCCGGACAGCCCAGCCGGTGCCTGGCGCTGATCCCGCGCGAGATGCAGCCCGAACCCGACACCGTCGCCGACACGGTCACGTTCGTCGGCCCCTGCCTGGGCGAGCGCGCCGACCAGGGCTCCTGGACCCGGCCCGCCGATGCCGAGAACGTGCTGCTGATCTCGCTGGGCTCGGCCTATACCAACCAGCCCGACTTCTACCGCCGGTGCCTGGAGGCCTTCGGCGGCCTGGCGGGCTGGCATGTGGTCCTGCAGATCGGCAAATACACCGACCCCGCCGACCTGGGGAGCATCCCGGACAACGTCGAAGTCCACTCCTGGGTGCCGCAACTGAACATCCTGCACCAGGCCGACGCGTTCCTCACCCACGCCGGGATGGGCGGCGCCGCCGAAGGCCTGTACACCGGCACACCGATGATCGCGGTGCCCCAGGCCGTCGACCAGTTCGACAACGCGGACCGCCTGCAGGCACTGGGCGTGGCCCGCCGCATCGACACCGCCGACGCCACCGCCCAAACCCTGCGGTCGGCCCTGCTCGAACTGACCACCGCCCCCGAAACCGCCCACCGCCTCACGGAAATCAGCACCCGCCTCCAGGCAAGCGGTACCCCTTACGCCGCCGACCTGGTCGAGGCCGAACTCCCGCAGCCCCCCGCAACCGCCTAACCCGGCTTAGTGTCCTGATGGCCGGCGGGCCACCCGGCCCGCCGCACCGACCGAGCGGAAACGCCCGGTTTCCAGAGCCGGGACCCGGATTTCCGCACGGTCACCGCCATGGGCGGCGAGCACGGTCTGCAGCCCGCGAACGGCGTAGAGGGCGGTCCCGGCGCAGGCAGGTGCGCCGGGGCCGCCCAACTCGGGGTCGGAATCTGGCAGGTTACATATTCGGGTTTCGGTAAGAACCCATCCCGTTCGTGCGGGGGTACGGGTGCGGGCCGGTCAGGCCAGCGTCAGGTTCCACTGCTGCAGGATCGGGTTGACTTCCTGGTAGTAGGTGGTGCCGCCCCACGAGCAGTTGCCGGACCCGCCGGAGGTGACGCCCTGGGCCTGGCTGCCGCTGATGAACGAGCCGCCGGAGTCGCCGGGCTCGGCGCACACGCTGGTGCGGGTGAGGCCGTAGACGGTGCCCTCGGCGTAGCGCACGGTCTGGTTGCGGGCCTCGATGGTGCCGCAGTGCCAGCCGGTGGTCGACCCGGAGCGGCAGACCGACGAGCCGATGGAGGCCTGGCTCGATCCGCTGACCGAGACCGTGCCGCCGGAGTAGTCGTTCACCCGCGCGGTCGGGGTCCAGTTGCTGGTGGCCCGCACATAGCTCATGTCGCTGCCGGGGAACTGCGAGCCCGCGAAGGTCCCGCTGCCGCCGTTGGCCCCGGACGCCGAAGCACCGCGGTTGCCGCAGTGGCCGGCGCTGACGAATCCGCTGGTGACCGCGAAGCCGACCGAGCACCGCGCGGAGTTGTTGATGTAGTAGGCGTTGCCGCCGACGATGTTGGCGAAGGTCTTCGGCTGCTCGGCACTTTCCTTGACCTTCACCGCGCCCTTGGGGACTCCGGCCTCGGCGACCAGTTCCTTGCCTGCCGCGGTCGCGCCCTTGGCGACGGTCATGACCACGGTGTCGGCTTCGATGTCGGCGTACCAGCCGGTCACGTCGGAGCCGGCCGCGGACTCGCTGTCGTTGAGGTCGGCGACCACGTCGTTGAGGGCCGGCTGGCCGTAGGTGACCACCTCGGCCTCCGCTCCGGCGGCCTTGACGGTCTTGACCGCGGCCCGGTCGGTGACCGAGACGGTGAGATCGCCGGCTTCGGTGTCGAAGACGGCACCGCCGAAATCCGAGCCGAGTTCGGAACGGAGCTGGTCCTCCAGGGAACGAGCCTGTCTTTCCTGCTTGAGCAGCTGACCGGCCTCGGCGGAGGACACCCCGAGGTCGCGCTGCATTGCCGTCATCTGTCCGGGCGCCGCCGTCGGAGCGGGTTCTGCCGCCGCGGCGGTGGTTGCGGCGGCGATCAGTCCTGCGGACAGGACGACTCCGCCGAGTGCCATGAATCGGGGGGATTTTCGCACGTGCCTTACTCCTTGAGCGGGGGTGGAAAAGGACAGCTATGCCCGGTGCCGGACCGGGCACCAATCCCCGGCGGTACGGGCCTTGTGGGCCCTCCCACCGCATTCACCGGCGCTTTCGGTGAACGAGATGCAACCATAAGTGAACTTCACGGCAAGCAACAGACCCGGTACCCAGCGGAACCTGGCGCGGGATCCAGCCCCGGGACCGGCCGCGCGATAGCCCACCCGGGCGAACCGGGCGCTGTGACATCGGATTTCACCGACGCGAATCACCTACCGGCTCGCTCGTGAACGCCTTCCCAAGCGCTGACGTTGGCCGGATCCGGCCATTTTTCTGAACCTTGATCAGACAGAAGCGCGCCATGAGTCTGATACGCGAGACGATCGGGCACCTAATGGCCCATCGTTGCTGACAGCAGCGACCCTTCGGCCACGCGGCGGGCACCCGCGGCCCGAACGTCGTGTATTGACCGGCGCGGCCGTTCGTTCACCTGGTCACCTGCTGGCCACCGGGCTCGCGCAGGCGGGAGCGGCCGCGCGGTTACCCATCCGTATGCATCCGTGCGCCCATCCGGGAAAGGAGTACCTGTGACGGACTACCGATCCTGAGGGGGACCGTCATGGAGATCACGGGAATCTTCACCGCCATCATCATCGGCCTGATCATCGGCGTACTGGCGCGCGTCATCCTGCCCGGTAAGCAGAACATCCCCGTATGGCTGACCCTGGTCGTCGGTATCGCGGCGGCGCTGATCGGCACGGCCATCGCCGGCTTCGGCGGCTACGCCGACACTCCCGGTGTCGACTGGTGGGAGCTGATCACCCAGGTGGTACTGGCGGTCGTCGGTGTCGGCCTGGTTTCGGCGCTGCGTACGCGCGACCACTCCTGACCGCAGGCCCGCAACCGGCGAGCCGACCGGTGGCGGGGGTCGGCGGAGCAGCGGTGGCCGGTACCGACAGCGGCGGCGACGCGGTGCCGCCGCGCTCTGCCGGCATGCCCCTCGGAAGAACGGGACGCGCTGTCGCATCCGAAGCGAACGGAATTCGACTCGGCGGGCGGGGGTGCGTGGCGGTCAGCCGCCGCGGGTGAGCCGGCACAGCGCGGCACCCGGCATGCATTCCCCGCTGCTGAAGGGGCGGCGTTTGGGCATGCCCGGGAGGGGCCGTTGCGGGCCGCCGGATCGCACGTTCTGCCGTGCCCGCCTCCTCTGCCGTTCCGGCTCGCAGCCCGCATGCCCGGCTCTCAACGAAGGCGGATCCCGTCGACAATGACCGCCACGACCGTGTGCGCCCGCGTGTCCCACTCCGTTTCGGGTATGCGCGACAACGCGCCCAAGAGCCGGATGACGTCGGAGGCATCGACCTCTTGACGCACCTGGCCGGCCTCCTTGCCCCGATCGAGCAACGTCCCGACCGCTTCGTCGAGGCGGTGGTGCTGGTCCGTGTAGACGTCATGCCACGCGGCCGCCTCGATCGCCGCCATGACACCGCGCTTCACCCGCGCGTACTCCACCAGCCGCTGCAGCCAGCAGGTCAGCGCCTGCAGCGGGGGGTGCTCCGCCAGCAGCGGTGGCACGGCGTCGACAAGCAGGCCCAGCTCGTACCGGTACACCTCGGCCATCAAGTGCTCGCGGGTCGGGAAGTGCCGGTAGAGGGTGCCTTGGCCCACACCCGCCGACTTGGCGACTCCGTGCAGCTTCAGGTCGGCGGAGGTGCCGTTGGACTTGCTCAGCTCGGCCCGCGCGGCCTCGACGATTCGCTCCCGGTTGGCGGCTGCGTCCGAGCGGAGTTCACGACTTGCCACGGCACTCCCTCCCTTTCCCCACACCGCAACCGGATCGCCCGGTCGTCCGGTGCGGTGGAGGCGGCAACCGGATAGCTGTCAGTTTAGGTCAGGCGCGTCCCGCCGGCCGGGTACCGCCCGGACTCACCTCGCGGCCGTGGTCACCTGCACGGAGCCGGTGCCCTCCATCACCTGCCACGACCCCGCCAGCACCTGCGCCAGCGGTGCGAACTCCCGCTCGGCCGGGGTGGTGATCTCCTCGGCCGTGTCCAGCGCCGCGAACACGCACCACCCCTTGCCCACAACGCTGCACGCCCACGGCGCAAGCTCTTCCGGCAGTTCGGGCGGCTGTTCGGGGGCGATCTCCAGGGCGATGCCGCGCCGGTCCGCTTCGCGCTGCATGACGCGGGCGGCGTGCTCAGCCACGGTCAGGCTCATGGGGGACGTCTCCTGTTCGGGGGGTCGGGGCCGGGTGGCCGGGAGGCGGAGCCGATCGGCCCGGGTGACGCCGGCCATGACGCGACAGTATCGGCGATGGGGCGCCACCCGGCGGACAGGGCCGCCGCCTGCCCGCCCCCGCCGCTCGATCCCGCGGCGGCTCCGGAACCGGCCGGGCGACGGAGGCGCGGACCGGGCGAGCGTCCCGGCCGAAAGCCGCGCATAACCTGCCCGCGCGCGGCCACCGGTCGGTTCCGGCCCTGCACCCTGCTTTGCGGCCGAGCGAAGGCCTACCGGTTTTTCGGTATTCCGGTGCTGCACTTTCGCATCCGGTCCTTCCTGCACGCCTCCTGGTGCCGCCGCAGCGGGCATATTGCTCTCTTGCCCCGCTTGCACTGCAGCATTGCCTTTCGCCGACCACTGATGCCGGATCAACGGTAGCCCTTCTGCCACTTGCCGGCACCGAACGGCCGCAATGAGCGGCCGGGACCGGGGGCGCAAAGAATCCACCGCTCTCGACCGCGGCAGCGTCGGCCTATGTTTCGGTCAGGTTTAAGTCGGGCGAGGATCTGGCATAAATCCTTATCTCGATTCCGACATTGAGCGACAAAAGTTCGCAAACCTCCCCTGCGTACCTGCGGTCGATCTCGTAAGATTCGTCCTACATTGCTGCGGCCGCCCCTCTCGGTCCGCCGCAGTCGGACCCGCTTCCGCTCCCCTCGCATTCCCCCGGCTTTCGGTTCCAGCGGGTCCTGTTCAGCGTGCCCGGTTCCGGGGTGCGCCTGCCCTCTTCATGAAGAGATTCCGCATGCCCGACGACGCCCGCGGCGCCGGCTCCGGTGCCGCCGACTCCGACCGGCCGGAGGACTCCGGCTCCCCTGAACCGGCTGCCGCAGACACCGGCACCGAATCCCAGCACGCGGACGGGAGCGGAAGAACCGGCGGGGCCGCTGAAGCCGGCGCGGCCGAACCGCCAGGGCCGGCCGAGACTCCCGAGCGAGCCGAACCGGCCGAACCCGCCCAGCCCACCACGTCGGCCGATGGTTCCGGTCCCCCCGGCGAACAGAGCGAGACCGCCGCAACCTCCCAGGCGAAGCGCCGCGCCACCAGCCGTCGCCGCAAGCTGGCCCGCCTGGCCGGCTGGACCGCGGCCGCCGTCGTGGTCGTCCTGGTCGCGGCCGCCGGAACCGCCTACGGCTACTACCGGTCGCTGCAGAGCAACATCGTCCGCCACGACCTCAGCACCGCCCTCAACGAAGAGGACCGGCCGGAGAAGATCGGCGACGACGTCAACATCCTGTTCATCGGCTCGGACGGACGCGAGGGCGGCAACGCGGCCTACGGCGGGCGCCACTTCGTCGGCGAGCGCTCCGACGCGCTCATGCTCGCCCACATCTCCCCGGACGGCCGCGCCACTGTGGTCAACTTCCCGCGCGACTCCCTGGTGCAGATCCCCGAATGCGAGCCCTACGGCGAGACGGATGGGACGCCCGCCTACCACGGCATGATCAATGCCGCGCTGTTCCACGGCGGCCCTCCGTGCGTCGTCAAAACCATCGAGTCGCTCACCAATGTCCGCATCGACCACTTCGCGCACCTGAGCTTCGTCGGGTTCCGGGAGATGATCGACTCCATCGGCGGGGTGCAGATGTGCATCCCGGAACCCATGCAGGACGAGCGCGCCCAGCTGGATCTGGAGGCCGGGCGCCAGCGGTTGGACGGTGAGGAGGCGCTGTCCTTTGTCCGGGCCCGCTACGAGATCGGCAACGGCAGCGACATCGGGCGTATCTCCCGCCAGCAGATGTTCCTGGGCGCGCTCGCCGACGAGGTCGTCGGCACCGAACTGCTCACCAAGCCGAGCGAGGCCACCGGCATGCTCCGGGCCGTGACCGAGCACGCGGGTACCGACGAAGCCTTCGACCTGCCGACGATGGTCTCGATCGGCTCAACCCTCTCCGGGACCGACCTCTCCGACATCGCCTTTTACACCGTCCCCTGGCAGCAGGCCCCGTTGGACCCCAACCGGGTGGTCTGGGACGAGGACGCGGCGGCGCGCCTGTTCTCCGCCATCCGCCACGACCGGCCGGTGGACGAACGGAACCTGGTCACCGGTGCTGAGGACGACGGTGGTGAAGACGGCGCAGACACGGGCACCGGCGACAGCGGTAGCGGCGCCCCGGACCCGTCCTCGGCACCGGCCGATCCCGAGCAGAGCGGGGAACCGGCCGCCGACGGCGAAAGCACCGCGCAGTCCGGCACGGCACCCATCGAGGGCCGCGATGCGACCTCCAATCCCTGTGCCAACGGCTTGGGCAAGGGCACGCAGGAGGACGGGGAGGGTTCCGTTCCCGAATTGTGACCCAGCCGCTCCGGCGCAACACCCGAACGCGACAACCCCGCCAAATCCGGCGCTTTCCACCGCTCCGCCGCAGCCCCGTGCCGCGGCGGAGCGGTCGGCCGAGCCCCCCACCGGCGGCTTTGCCAGGAAATCTTGGCGTTTATGCGAACCAACCCCCCTGGTTCGCGCGTCAGATTTATCGGGTACCACCGTTCCCGCACCGCACAGTGGCCGACACGCCCCGCCGCCCAGTCCCGGTGGCACTCCTCCCAGCCACACCCGGGATCGTGCCCGCAAACCGACGACCTGGAGGACCCCCGAAGTGACATCCCGCTCTCCGCTCCGGCTCAAGGCCACGCTGGGTGCCGCAGCCGCCTCCCTCTTGATGGCGGCGTCGGCCTGCAGCACCAGCGAAGGAGATCTCGCCAACGAGGAACCCACCGTCGCCCAGGCCGAGGTGACCATCACCCCTGAGGACGGCGGCTCCAAGGTCCGCCCCGACTCCCCCATCGTCGTGAGCGCGGACAAGGGCAAGATCACCGACGTGCAGGTCAAGCAGTCGCTCCCCGAGGACAAGACCGACGACGGCCTGACCGGCACCTACAACGACGACAAGACCGAGTGGTCCAGCGACTCGACCATGCACCCCGGTAGCGACGTCACCGTCACCGCCGTGGCCGAGAACAGCGAGGGCAAGAGCACCGAGGTCATCAGCGAGTTCTCCACAGCCCCGCCGGTCGAGGGCAAGCGGCTGGAGATCGAGAGCGTCAACATCGAGCCCGACAGCACCGTGGGCGTCGGGATGCCGGTGGTCGTCGACTTCGACATGCCCGTGAAGAACAAGGCCCAGGTCGAAGCCGCCATGGAGGTCACCTCCGAGAAACCCGCCAAGGGCGCTTGGAACTGGATGACCGACAAGCAGGCCGTGTTCCGCACCATGGAGTACTGGGAGCCCAACCAGCAGGTCACGGTCGACCTGAACCTGGCCGGCGTCGCGGCCTCCGACGGTGTCTGGGGCATCGAGAACCGCAGCATCGACTTCGAGATCGGCCGCTCCCAGATCACCACGATCGACGAGGACTCCCACCAGATGGTCGTCGAACGCGACGGCGAACAGGTCAAGGAGTTCCCGGTCAGCTTGGGCAACGCCAGCCAGCGGAAGTACACCACGACGTCGGGCACCCACCTGACCATGGCCTTCCACCAGGACTACCGGATGAGCAACGACACGATGGGCGTCTCCAAGGACGACCCCAGCTACTACGAGGAGTTCGTGGCCTACGCGGTCCGCATCTCCAACTCCGGCGAGTTCCTGCACACCGCCGACTGGAACTACCAGCTCGGCGAGGCCAACACCAGCCACGGCTGCATCAACATGAGCACCGGCGACTCCCGCTGGTTCTACGAGAACAGCCTGCGCGGCGACCCTGTCGACATCACCGGCACCGACCGCCCGCTGGAGGTCGACAACGGCTACGGCTACTGGCAGCGCGACGCCGATGAGTGGATCGACAAGAGCGCGACCGGCGAAGCCGACGACACCAGCGAGGCCGGCACGCCGGGATCGCCGCTCCACGAGGCATAACCGCAGATAACCGCCCCCGCATCGGGGGAGCAGGAAACGGCAGCGCAAGAAGAAGGGCCCGTTCCCACCGATCGGAATCGGCGGGAACGGGCCCTTCTTCGCGGGTGCCAACGGCGGTGGCGCAGCGGGGCGGTGCGGCGCAGCCGGGTCGCGGCGGCCGGCGGCCCGGTTGCTTCCCCGGCGTTTCCCCGAGCCCCCTCCGACTCGGGGAGCCGCCCGAAACGGGCCGCCCGGTCCGCCGCTACCCTGCCGCTGCGCATCCGGGCACCGCTGCGTGCCTTCTGCGCCGCCGGCGGCCGCCCGCAGCAGTCGGCGGACGATCCGGCGTTCCCCCGCGGGCGTCCCCAAGGCCCCCGCCATCACGGGGACACCGCGGCAGCGGGAACCACCGGATCGTCCGCGTTACCACTGCGGAACGGCCCCGCGCACAACGCTGCGGAGCCGGGCGGCTCCGCAGCGCCCCCGCGCTGCGGTGGTACGCAGCGCGGACGCAAAGGTGGCTCCGGGCGGCGACCGGGACGGCGGTGCGTCCTGGGAACCCCCACAGTTCCCAGGGCGCCGCCTGTGCCCGGGCCCCGGCCGCCCGGAGCCGGCGTGTACCCCGGCCCGGACGGAAGGGCCGGGGTACACGGTCAAGCGGCTCCGATCAACGATCAGAGCGCGGGGGTGCCGATGCCGTCGACGACGTCCAGGACACCGGTCGCACCGGCACCGCTGGCAGCGGCGTCGGTGACGTCGCCCACCACGGAGCCGGTGTCCACCTGGCCGGCGGTCTCGTTCACCGAGGGGGCGCCGACCGCGTCGGTCGCCTGCTCGGCGCCGGGAACGGCGGACTCGACCGCGTCAGCGTCGACGCCGTCGAGGGAGGCCTTGGCCTCGGGCACCTGGGCGGCGGGCTTGGACAGCTGCTCGTTGGCGAGAGCGGCCGCGTCCGCGCCGTCGGCCTCGGCGGAGGTCGCCGCCGAACCGTCGGCGTCGCCGGAGACCTCTGCCGACGGGCCGTCGACGGAGCCGTCGGTGTTGGCGGAGGCATCAGCCGACGGGCCCTCGACAATGTCGGCGGGGGCCGGCGCGGGCAGCTCGTTGCTCAGCGGCAGCGAACCGGTGCCGCCGCTGGGGATGGGCACCACGGAGGTCGCGCCGCCGAGCAGGTCGGTCACCGCGCCCGTGGGCAGCCCCCCGGTGGGCAGGCCCTGGCCGGGCAGCACGTCGTTCGCCGGCAGGGTCGAAGCGGCGCCGCCGGCGTCGGCCGGCAGGGTCGATGCGACATCGTCGGGCGCCGCCTGCGGAACCACACCGCTGTTCAGCGGCAGGGTCTCGGTGATACCGCCGGGAACCGCGGAGGTCGCGCCGCCGAGCAGGTCGGTCACCGCGCCCGTGGGCAGCCCTCCGGTGGGCAGGCCCTGGTTGGGCACGACGCCGTTCGGCGCCGCCTGCGGAACCGCGCCGTGGCGCAGGCCGACCGTGTTCCGGACCCCGTTCAGCGTGCCCTGGAGCCCGTTGAGCTGCCCCTGGGTCTGCGGCCCCAGGTGCGACATGTCGCCGCCCGGGGTGACCATGTTGACGGTGCTCGGCGCAGGCTGGATCTGGCTCAGGTCGGCCTCGGTCAGCTTGCCGACCAGCGACGTCGCGCCGCCGCCCAGCCCGGCCGGCAGGCCGGCCGTCACGGGGGTCGACTGCGGCAGGGAGTCGGTCGCGTTCAGCGCGCCGAGGTCGTCGGCTCCGGCCGCACCCGCGCTGAGGGCGGCGATGCCTGCGGCACTGGCCGCCACGAAAACGGCCTTGGCGGACTGGCGAGCGAACTGGAACATGGAGCGTCCTTCCGGATCTTCGAATGCTTCGGAGTATCGGTTGTTCAGGGATGGACTCGAATGCGGTCCGTTATCCGCGGTCACGCCCTGGCCGGGGGCGCCGACCGCGGGATTCAAGATGACTTCGGGGACTTCTCCCCGGCCTTCCGCGTCCGTGCGTGGCGGGTTCGGACGGTGGATGCCGGGACCAACCTGAGGATCTGGCGGACCTCGGGCTGACGTGAACCTCGTGCCGGAGCGAGCGGGGTCGCTTATCCGTGCACGGGCACGGGGCTCACGTCAGCCCCCAGAGGGCGGATGCCGCTGACCGCTGGGGTCGGGCGCCAGGCCGGATGGGGTGTGCGCGACGCCGCGCCGCAGAGTGCGGTCGGGCAGGCGGTCGCGTCCCGGGTGGGCGGCCCTAGTCGGGGCAGACGGTCGGCTGCTCGCTCAGGTCCTTGGGGACCTCGGCGAGGGCCTTGCGGGCGCTCTGCAGGCTGCCCGCGGCCGGGGCGGCCGAAGCCGCCGCGGGGAGGTATCCGGCACACATGCCGGAGCCGGATCCGGACGTGTTCACGGCCGAGCCGACGGAGGCCGCATCGGGGCGGTCGATGCCGTCGGGCTGCGGTTCCGCGGCGTGCTGGTCACCGGAGGCCGCGGAACCGTCAGTGCCGGAGAAACCGGTGTAGTCGGCGGTTGCTGCCGAGCCGGTCTGTGCGGACGAGCGCCCGCCGGGGTCGGCGGCCGTCTTGGCGCCCGCGATGCTGGAACCCGCCGTGCGCGCCGCACCGGCAGTATTTGCGTTGGCGCCGGCGTCGGCACCGGGGTCCGTGCCGCCCTGCAGGGCGGCGTCGAGGTCGGGCAGCGTGGCGACGCCGTCGATGGCGACCGGCCCGAACCCGGGCAGGTGCCGGGTGCCGTCGGCTGCCATGCCGTTGGACACGGCTCCCGCGGCGCCGGGCGCTCCAGGTGCCGCGACGTGGATGGGCATCGTGCGGCCCGCTTCGCGGCCGACCTCGCCGATGGCGGCGACCGCATCGCCGAGCGGGTCGGCGGCCGAACCGCCGCCGTCCTGCGTTGCGTTCGGTGCGGTGGCGGAGCGGTCCGCGCGGTGCTGGACCGTGCCGGTGGGCGTTTCGCCGCCGGACCCGGCCGCGGACTCGGTAGCGGAGCCGACCGGATCGGGCGCCGCTTCGCCGGCACCGTGCTGGACAGCGGCATCGGTTGCGCCGCCGCCGTTTGCGGCGGTGCCGCTCGTATTGGATGTGCCCGCACCGCCCAGGTCGGCTGCGCCGCCCGTGCCGTTCAGGTCGGCTGCCGCAGCCGCCGGCTCCGGGGCAACATCGGCTGCATCGGTGGTTTCGGCCGTGTCGGCGGCGGGTGTTCCGGCGGCGTCCTGTTGGGCTGCCGCGGTCTCCGCTAGTCCGGCAACGGGCTGGGCTTCGTCCGCCGCCGCGCAGGCGGCTCCGGCGAACCAGGCGCCCGAAACCAGGCCGACGACAACCAGCCACCGGCGCGCCGAAGGCCACACACCCGAGGGGCGCCGTGCATTGCGCACACCCGCGGCGGCGACGCGTTCGCGTCCCGAGCGGTGTGTGCGCGGCATGTCGGTTCCCTTCCAACAGCGGGATGCAGGTCAGCGAGGCTAACAGACGGACACCCGGATGGTCTGCGGGGTGCGGCAAGCCGATTCGCCGTACCACCGGATATTGGGGCGGGCGGTTGGCCGACCGGGAGCTTCCGCAAATACGGACACAATGCCCCGCGCCGATCTGCTCGCCCGAAACCCGAACTCGATCCGTTAGAACGCGACCGTAGCATGATCACTACTGGAAGCAACCGCCGAACCCGGAATTAACTCTGCGGCCATCCGCAATACCCAATACACACGGTTGGCACCCCGCGCGCTTCCCGCCCCGCCTTGCCCCCGAATCCCAATCCCCGTCCGGTTTGTGATGGCAGACGAATTATCACGCCGGGTGCACGGTGCGTGCCGTATCCTCTCTGGGACCGGGCTTCCGCTCCTTGCAATGGCCGCGGGCGCCGATCGGTCACCACCGGTCGCGGTGACGGGAAACCCCCTTCCCCGTTTCGCGAACCCGGCCACGACGATCGCCCTCCGCGATAACGTATGCACTCGGAGGTGTGCATCCGAATGCCTGACTTCCCGGAACGTTCGCTGCTCCCCAAGATGCGCCTTGACGAGCTCATCTCCGAACTCCACGTGCGCCTGGAGTCCGCGCTGTCCACCCGCGACCGTGTGCACTCGCTGCTTGAAGCGGTCGTGTCCATCGGCAGCGACCTCGACCTCGCCACGGTGCTGCGCCGGCTGACCGAGGCCGCCGCGACCCTGGTCGACGCGCGTTACGCGGGCCTGGGCGTGTTGGACGAAGAGGGACGCTTCGCCGAGTTCATCCCTGTCGGACTCAGCTCCGAGCAGGCCGAGAACATGCGGTCGTTCCCCTTCGGCAACGGCATCCTCGGCGCCCCCACCCGCGACCGGACGGCCCTGCGGCTGCGCGACCTCGCCGAGCACCCCGACTTCCAGGGGTTCCCCGAGGGCCACCCGCAGATGCACTCGTTCCTCGGCGTGCCCATCCAGGTGCGCGAGGAGGTCTTCGGCAACCTCTACCTCACCGAGAAACGCGGCGGCGGGGAGTTCGACGAAGAGGACGAGGCGGTCGTGACCGCGCTGGCCACCGCCGCCGGCGTGGCCATCGAGAACGCGCGGCTGTACGAGGAGACCCGGCTGCGCGAACGCTGGCTGGCCGCGTCCACCGAGGTCACCACGCGACTGCTCTCCGGCGCCGACAGCGGCGAGGTGCTCGGCTACCTCGCCCAGCAGTCGCGCGAGATGTCCGACGCCGACGTCGCGGTCGTGCTGCTGCCCGAGCCGCGCGAACGCGACCTCATCGCCGAGATCGCCGACGGCCCGGTCGCAGAGCAGATCATGGGCAGCCCGGTCACCATGTCCGACACCAAGTGCGGCTGGGTGTACCGCAACGGCGAGCCCGCCACCATCCCCGACCTGCGCCAGGCCAACTGCCCGATGCTCACCCACCGCGGTTTCGGACCCGGTCTGCTCGTGCCGATCGGTACCCCCGAGCACACGCGCGGAGTGCTGCTGCTGGGCAAGATGAGCCCGCGCTCCCCGTTCAACCAGGCCACACGGCGGATGATCGACGCGTTCTCCGCGCAGGCCGCGGTCGCGCTGGAGCTCGCCGAGGCCCGCCGCGACGCCGAGCGGCTGGTGGTGCTGGAGGAACGCGACCGCATCGCCAAGGACCTGCACGACGTGGTGATCCAGCGGCTGTTCGCCTCGGCGATGACACTGATGAGCACGGTGCGGCTGATCGGCGACGCCGAGGCCGGCGGCCGGGTCCAGCGCACCATCGACGACCTCGACGAAACCATCCGCGAGATCCGCTCCACGGTCTTCGCCCTGCAGTTGCCCTCGCAGCCGCAGCAGGCGTCGCTGCGCGACCGCGTCCTCACCGCGGCCGAGAGCGCGGCCCGGTCGCTGGGCTGCCAGCCCGGTGTGCGGCTGGACGGCTCCATCGACACCTCGGTACCCGATGAGGTCGCCGAGCAGCTGCTGGCCGTGCTGGGCGAGGCGCTGTCCAACGTCGCCCGGCATGCCGACGCCACCGAGGTCCACGTCTCGGTGCAGGCCGACGACCACCTCACCCTGCACGTCGACGACAACGGCCGCGGCATCTCCGGGAACGGCCGCCGCAGCGGCCTGCGCAACCTGGCCGAACGCGCGTCGTCACTCGGCGGCGAGTTCAGCGTGGAGCCGGCCGCCACCGGCGGCACGGCGCTGCGCTGGAGCGTGCCGCTGCAGAGCCGGCGCGAAGGCGGCGCGCGCGTTCCCGCCTGAGCCGCCCGGGGCCGCCGTCCGCCCTACCGGCCTACCGGTCTTGTCCGCCTGCCGGGCCTACCGGTCGCGCAGGTTTCAGCGGCGCCTGCCGCGCATCTCGGCGACAAGGATCGCCGCCTGCGTGCGGCGCTTCATGTCCAGCTTGGACAGCAGGCTGGACACGTAGTTCTTGACGGTTTTCTCGGCCAGGTAGAGCTGCTCGCCGATCTGCCGGTTGGTCATGCCCTCGCCGATGAGGTCGAGAATCTGCCGCTCCTGCGGGCTCAGCTCGGCCAGCGGGTCGGGATCGGGCGGGCCCTCGCGCAGGCGGTCGAGCATCCGCCCGGCGCTTGCGGGGTCGAGCAGCGAACCGCCCGCGGCGACGGTGCGTACCGCGCCCACCAGGTCGGCTCCGTGGATCTGCTTGAGCACGTAGCCCGCCGCACCGGCCATCACCGCGTCGTAGAGCGCTTCGTCGTCGGCAAAAGAGGTCAGCATCAGACAGGCGATATCGGGCCGGTCGGAGCGGATCTCGCGGCACACGCTCACGCCCGAGCCGCCGGGCAGCCGGACGTCGAGCACCGCCACATCGGGCGAGGCGAGCGGTATGCGGGCGAGCGCCTGCTCGGCGGTGCCGGCCTCGCCGACCACCCGCATATCGGGTTCGCCCTCAAGCATCGCGGCCACGCCGCGCCGGACGACCTCGTGGTCATCGACCAGGAAAACGCGGATGGACCCGGGTCCGGGCCCGGGCTCCGCACCCGGCTCGCCTTCCTTCGACATCGGCGCCTCGTTTCGCTCGCGATACCTGCCCGCATACGACGTTAGCTGCCCGCGGGGGCACAAGCATCGCCGAAAGCCACGAATCGCGCGGGCCGAAGGTCCCGAGACCGCCCGGGATGCCGCGGGCGGCGGGCGGCGGGCCGCTGGAACGCGCGCCGCCCGCCGCAGGTCAGGGGCGCGCGTGCGCCCACGGCCGGGCGGCCTCGAAAGCGCTGGAGGCCGCCATGACCAGCGGGTCGCCGTGGCGCGGGCCGACGATCTGCAGGCCCACCGGCAGCCCGTCGTCGGTGAAGCCGCACGGCACGCTGGCGGCGGGCTGCTGGGTCATGTTGAACGGGTAGCAGAAGCCCGACCAGCTCGTCCAGCGCCGCTCGCCGGAACCGGGCGGGACCTCCAGCCCGGCGTCGAACGCGGGGATGGGCATGGTCGGGGTGAGCAGCAGGTCGTAGTCCTGGTGGAAACGCCCCATCGCCTCGCCCATCGCCATGCGGGTGGCCATCGCGGTCAGGTAGTCCTGCGCCGAGTAGGTCAGCCCTTCCTCGATGATCTCGCGCAGCCCGGGGTCGAGCAGCTCGCGCTGAGTGCCGGTGAGCTTGTCGGTCGCCTTGGCCGCGCCGGTGTACCAGAGGATCTGGAAGTGCTCCAGCGACTCCGGGATCGGCGGGTCGGTCTGCTCGACCACTGCGCCCAGGTCCTCGAACACCGCGGCCGCTCCGGCGACGATACGCGCCACCTCGGGGTCGACGGACAGGTGGCCCAGGGCCGGGCTGTAGGCGATGCGCAGCCCGCGCATCGGGGTGGCCGGCGACTCGGCAAAGGAGACCGCGGGCGCGGGCAGCCGGGCCCAGTCGCGGTAATCGGGGCCGGAGATGACGTCGAGCATCAGCGCGGCGTCGGCGACCGTGCGGGTCATCGGGCCGGAGTGGGCGAGGCTGCCGAATGCGCTGGCCGGGTAGTGCGGAACCAGCCCCCAGGTGGGCTTGATCGCGAAGATCCCGGAGAAACTCGCGGGGATGCGCACCGACCCGCCGCCGTCGGTGCCGGTGGCCAGCGGGCCCATGCCCGCGGCGACCGCGGCCGCCGCGCCGCCGCTGGAGCCGCCGGGGGTCTTCGCGAGGTCCCACGGGTTGCGGGTGATGCCGGTGAGCGGGCTGTCGGTGACACCCTTCCAGGCGATCTCGGGTGTGGTGGTCTTGCCCACGAAGACCGCACCGTCCTCGCGCAGCCGCGCCACCACCGGGGAGTCCTCGGACCAGGTCTGGTTCTGGTCGGTGGTCACCGAGCCGCGCAGGGTGGGCCAGCCGCGGGTGAACATGATGTCCTTGATCGAGGCGGGCACGCCGTCGAGGCGGCCCATTGGCTCGCCGCGCCGCCAGCGGTCCTCGGACGCGCGCGCGGCGGTGCGTGCCTCGTCCGGTTTGACCAGGCAGAAGGCGTTGAGCGCCGGGTTTTCGCGCTCGATGCGCTCCAGCACGGCGTCGGTGGCCTCGACCGGAGACAGCTCACCGCGGCCGTAGGCGTCCAGCAACTCGGTGGCCGACAGCCGGTCCGGGGAGTCGGCGGAGCCGGTCCCGCTCCGGGGCGGGATACCCTCGTCCCGCGCCGCGTCAGCGTCCGCGTTGGCCGGCCCCTCGAACTTGGTACTCAATCTTGCGTCCTTCCTGATGCGTTGGCGCGTGGTGGACCGAGCGGGGATCTGCGGCCGTGCGCCCGTCCGCGGGTGCGGGCGGGCGCAACGCGGCCGGTGGGCGGGTGTCAGGGTCCGGAGACGTAACCGCGCTGCTTGTCGACGACGTTGAGCAGCGGGCCGTCGTTGAGGAAGCGGTCCAGGTTGTCGGTGAACAGGTCGACCAGTTCGTCGCGCCAGCCGACCACATCGCCGGACATGTGCGGGGAGACGATGACGCCGGGCAGGTCCCACAGCGGCGAGGAGCCGGGCAGCGGTTCGGTCTGGGCGACATCGAGCGCGGCGCCGGCGAGCTCGCCCGCTTGCAGCGCGCGCACCAGGGCGTCCTCGTCGACCAGCTGGCCGCGGCCGACGTTGATCAGCCGGGCGGTGTCGCGCATGCGGGCGAGGAACGCGGAGCCGGCGAGTTCGCGGGTGGCGGCGGTGAGCGGGGCGGCCAGCACCACGTAGTCGGCGCGCGGCAGCGCCGCGGCCAGCCCGGGGGCGGCGGTGTCGAGCGACGCCTCGACCACCGTGCCGAAGTCGGGGTCTTCGGGTCGCGCGGTGCGGCCGGCGCCTTCGACGCTCATGCCGGCGGCGCGGAGCTGGCGGGCGATGGCGCGCCCGATGGGGCCGGTGCCGATGACCAGGGCGTGCCTGCCGCCGACGCGCTCGGTCTCGCGGTGGCGCCATTCGCGGCGGCGCTGGAGGTCGACGGTGGTGGGCAGGTCCTTGGCGAAGGCGGTCACCAGGCCCAGCACGTACTCGGCGATGGGCTGGTCGAAGACACCGCGGGAGTTGGTGACGGCGGCGCCGCTGCGGACCAGGCCGTCGAACATGAGGTTGTCGACCCCGGCGGTTGCGGCGTGCACCCAGCGCAGACTGTCGGCGGCGGGCCAGGCGGCCTCAAGCGCCTCGGAGAACAAGTCCCAGACGAACAGGGCGTGCGCGCCGGGCAGGGCCTCGCCGAGGCGGTCGGCCGTGGCGTAGCGGACCGAGGCGAGCCGGGGGTCGGCGTCGAGGCGCTCGCTGCCGGGCGGCCGGTCGTCGCCGAGGACGACGAGGTTGGTCTGCGGCGGGGTCGGCGGGGTGGGCGGTGTCACTGCGGGCGGCTCCCGGTTCACGGACGTGGACGTGGACGTTGGTGTCGGTGCTCTGCCTACCCGCGATCGCCCCCGGCCAACGGTCGGGCACCGCGAAGCGGTTGAAACGCTAGGCAGGCACCGTAGGATTGTCAACAATATCCCGCTAGGTCGCCGTTGCGGGTGTGAAACGGCGGAAACAGCGGCTCCGGCGGGCCGGAATCGCACAGCCGGACTTGCCAAGCCGGACTTGCGTAACCGCCGGACACTCGTCACAAACCCTTAACACGCCGCCCACCGCGCGCGTTGCTCCACCCGGCCTGAAAATCGTACGATTGTCGACAATCAACGACGTTGCCGTACCACCTCCCCCAGGGAGGATCCGCGCCCCGGCACCGCGCCGGCCCGCGCCCCACCCGTTCCCGCCGCACAACGCCCCACCGCCCCGCCGCCGCTGCGGCGGTGTATCGCGGTGCCCACGCTAGAAAGGCCCGGATCGATAATGCCCAGGTACATGACCATCAGCCTGGAGAAGCGCGGCGTCTCCTGCGTGGCAGAGCTCCTCGACAAGGACGCCCCCCGCACCTGCGATGCGGTCTGGGCGGCGCTTCCCCAGGGCGGCGACATCTACCACGCCAAGTACGCCCGCAACGAGGTCTACGCCATGGTCCCCCGGTTCTCGCCCGAGGAACCCGGCCAGGAAAACCCGACCGTCACCCCCATCCCCGGCGACGTGGTCTACTTCTCCTTCCCCGGCGGCATGCTCGACCGCGGCTTCAAGGAGGAGAAGGGCATCGACCACCTCCCCGGAGTCATCGACCTCGCGATCTTCTACGGCCGCAACAACCTGCTGCTCAACGGCGACGTCGGCTGGGTGCCCGGCAACGTCTACGCCACGATCGTCGAGGGTCTGGCGCCCATGGCCGAGGCGTGCAACGACGTGTGGCGCTCCGGCAGCGCCGGCGAGCGCCTCGTCTACGAGCGCTTGGAAAGCTGACCGGCACCGCCGTCCGCCCCGAACAGCATCCCGTTCACCGAGGACCGCGTTCCCTCCGCGGCTTGGAAACCGAAAACACGCAGAGAAGGAGGTGAGTGACCAATGCGGACCGATCAGACCGCCGGCGAACCGGTGACCGGCGGCGACCAGGAAGAGCGGGTCCTCCTCAGGCGCCCCGAAGCAGCATCCCTCGCCGGCCGGGCCGAAACCGAGGGCTCCCCCTCGGCTGCCCCCGGAGTGGTGGAGCTCTCCGCCGTGGCCGAGACCCCGTGGCAGTCCGGTGTCGGCGTCGTCGCGCCCTACGACTTCGCGCTCGACCGCGAACTGTGGCGCTGGGCGCCCGACGACGTCTCGCTGTACGTCACGCGGCTGCCGTTCGTACCCGTGCCGGTGACCGTCGACCAGGCCTCGGCGCTGAGCGACGGCGACAACGTCGCCCGCGCCACGCGCGACCTGCTGGCGCCGGAACCGCTGGTGGTGGGCTACGCGTGCGCGTCGGGCAGCTTCGTGCACGGCGCCGACGGCCAAGAGCGGCTGCGCCGATCCATCCTCGCCGCCGGCGCGCCAGCGGCGGTCACCACCTCGGGGGCGCTCATCGAGGCGCTGGAGGCGCTGAACCTGGGCCGGATCGCGGTGGTCACCCCCTACGTCGACAGCGTCACCGATCGGCTGCTCGACTTCCTCGGCGAGCACGGGATCGAGACCACCTCCAGTGTGGGGCTGGGCCTGCTGGGCCACATCTGGAAGACCACCTACTCCGAGGTCGTCCAGGCGGTGCGCGACGCCGACCACCCCGATGCCGAGGCCGTGTTCATCAGCTGCACCAACGTGCTCACCTACGACATCATCGCTCCGCTGGAGCAGATGCTCGGCAAACCGGTGATCGCCGCCAACCAGGTGACCATGTGGGCGGCCCTGCAGGCGGCGGGCCGCACCGCCGTGGCGCACGGCCAGCACCTGGTCGACGCCACCGCCCGCAGCACCGCCGCATGACCGGCGCGTGCGCCGACGGCCGCGGCGGCCGCGGCGGCCGCGGCGGCCGCGGCGGCCGCGATTCCCGTGTGTCCCGCGTGTCCCGCATTCCCCGCACCACGACTCCCAGAAGGGGTGGCCTGCGCAGATGACCAGTGTCGGATTCCTCTACCCCGGCTACAGCGCCGAGGACGACTACCCGGCGTTCAATGAGCTACTCGGTCCCGGCGTCCAGCTGCACCTGGTGCACACCCTGATGCGCGAGGACGCCCACCGCGTCGACGCGCTGCTGGACGTGGGCGGCTCCGATGTGCTCGGCGAGGGCGCGCGCGAGCTGCGTGCGCTCGGTGTCGACTCCGCCGTATGGGCCTGCACCAGCGGCAGCTTCGTGTTCGGCTGGGAGGGTGCGCGCGCCCAGGCCGATGCGGTGGGCGAGCAGGCGGGGGCGCCGGCGTCGTCCACCTCGTTCGCGTTCGCAAACGCGGTGCGGGCGCTGGGGATCGAACGCGTGGCGATCGCCGCCAGCTACCCGGACGAGGTCGCCGAGCGGTTCGTCGGCTTCCTCGGCGCGGCCGGGATCGGCGTGGCGGCCTGGGCCGGGCGCGGCATTATCACCGCGGCCGAGGTCGGCACGCTGGAGCCGGCCGACGTGCTGGAGTGGGTGGCCGCCGGCGACCATCCCGACGCCGAGGCCGTGCTGGTGCCCGATACCGCGCTGCACAGCGCGTCGATTCTGGAGGCGCTGGAGGACCGGCTGGGCAAGACCGTGCTGACCGCCAACCAGGTCAGCGTGTGGGAGGGGCTGCGCCTGGCCGGCGCCGCCGTCCCCCGCGCGGGCATGGGGTCGCTGTTCCGCGCAGGGGCCGGAACAGGGGCCGGTGCGGGGGCCGCGGCCGAACGCTGATCCGCGGCGCCCGCCGCACTCGCCGCACCAGGCATCGAGCAGCGGCGTTGCGGCGGGCGCGGGTTGGGGCGCACGGTGAAGGAGGCAGCAGAACGAGAGGAGAACGGATGCCATGAACTCCCCAGGCCGACTCGAACCCGTGCCGCGGAGGTCCACCGCCGCCCTGATCGCCGACCAGATCCGCTCGGCGATCATGTACGGCCACCTGGCGCCCGGCGACCAACTGGGCGAAACCGATCTCGCGGCGCAACTGGGGGTGAGCCGCGGCCCCTTGCGCGAGGCGATGCAGCGACTGGTCCAGGAAGGGCTGCTGCGCAGTGAACGGCACCGCGGCCTGTTCGTCCGCGAGCTGGCGGCCGAGGACGTCCGCGACATCTACGTGGCGCGGCTTGCGGTGGAACGCGCCTCGTGCGAGCTGATCATGCGGGGCAATCGGGGCGAGGCGCTCGCCCGGCTGACCGCCTCGCTGGAGGACCTCGTCACGGCCGCCGAAACCGGCGACCGCACGGCCATGAGCGACGCAGACCAGGCGTTCCACCAGACCCTGGTGAGCTGCTCGGGCAATCGCCGCCTGGAGCGCATGGCCCAGACCCTGCTGGTGGAAACCCGGATGTGCCTGACCGTGATGCAGGACGTCTACCCCGAGGCCGCCGAACTCGTCGACGAGCACCAGAAACTGCTCGACGCCATAACGGAGGGCAACGAAGCGCTGCTGCTGCGCCTCATCGAGTCGCACATGCTCGACACCGTTGACCGCATCAACCACACGGGGACCGTCGGTGCCTCCGGCGCCTCGGAGCCTGTTGAACAGGCCGTGCCGGCCGGCGCAGCCGACACGGAGGGCATGGCCGGTCGGGACGGCGCCGGCAGCACGGACGCCACGACCGCGGCCGCCGGCGACGCCGGGACCGCCGCTGCGCCCGAACAAGGCGGGCCGTCCAGGCCGTCTGGCCCATCCGGGCCGTCCGGCACCTCAGTGGAACGCTCCTCGGCCGCGCAGCCTTGACCACTGCGCAGGCCTGACCGCTGCGCGGCCCCGGGCACCCGCATTGCCGTGCAGACCCGCGGCGCCCTCCCCCGAGTCGGCGCCGCGGGTCTTCGCCGTGAACGGGGTGCGCGCGGGCCGGCGCGGCGCGTTCACCCGCGTGCCCGGCGCGCACCCCGTTCACATCCGCCGCACACCTCCGGGCGGCGGCGCGCTTTCACCTGCACCCGCTCGGCCGGAGCCGGAGCGCCCGGCTCCCGTGCCCGCCGATCGCGCCGGAAGGCCCGGTGGCCACCGGTTCCGCGCGGGTCACCCGGCCCTTGGGCGGCCGCTTCCGCGTACCGCAGCCCGGCGCCGCCCGAGGACCGTGCGGGCGTTGACCGGGGCGCTGACCGGGATGTTGTCCGATGTGAACCCAGGTGACAGACACTCACAATTGTACGTACACTCTGTCCGTACAATCATTCGTGTGACACCAGTGGGGTTCGGACACGCACCCCACCTCCCGGAGAGGAGCGGCCATGCGCGGAGGCCATGGCACCCTGGTCCCGCTGTTCGGGACCATGAACCGGCTACCCGGGGGGCTCATGCTCATCCCGCTGCTGCTGGGGTCGCTGCTGAGCACCTTTGCCCCCAGCGCCCTGGAGATCGGCGGGTTCACCACAGCACTCTTCAAAGACAGCGCGCTCCCGCTCATCGCGCTGCTCATCTTCGCCACCGGCACCCAGGTCACTTTGCGCACCGGCGGACCCGTCCTGGCCACGACCGGCGTGGTCCTGCTGGGCAAGAGCATCATCCCCGGCCTGCTCATCATCGGCCTGGGCGCGGTGACCGGCCCCGAAGGGCTGTTCGGCGTGTCGATCCTCGCGCTGCTCGCGGCCGGGACCAACTCCAACGGGGGCCTGTGGCTGGCGCTGACCGGCCAGTACGGGCGCGCCCGCGACCGCGGCGCCTACATCGCCGGCGCCGTCAACGACGGGCCGTTCTTCGCGCTGCTGTTCATCGGCGCCTCCGGGCTCGGCGAAATCCCGTTCACCGCGCTGCTCGCCGCCATCATCCCCTTCCTGCTGGGCGTGGTCGTCGGCAACGTCGACACCAAGTGGCGCGAGACACTGCAGCCGGTGCCCTCCATCGTCATCCCGTTCTTCTCGTTCGCGCTGGGAACCGGCATCGACCTCGCCGACGTCGCCTCCGGCGGCCTCAGCGGCATCGTCCTGGGTGTGCTGATCACGCCGATCACCGGCACGCTGGTCTACCTGGGCTACCGGCTGCTGCTGCGCCGCGGCGCCGAGAGCGGGATCGGCTTCGCCGCCGGCACCACCTCGGGCAACTCCATCGCCACCCCGGCGATCGTCGCCGCCGCCGACCCCGCCTTCCAGCCCTACGTCGGCGCCGCCACCTCCCAGGTGGCGGCCTGCGTGCTGGTCACCGCGGTCCTCGCGCCGATGCTGGCCTCCTGGGCGCTGAAGCGCAGCGGAGGGACCGGCGCCCGCGCGGCCGAGGAGGCGGCCGAAGCGGCTGCGGCCGGGGAGGCCGCGGTACAGGACGGGGGCGGCTCCGGCGCCACCGCGGAGAAGGGGGCGGACAAGCCGTGACACCGGCCGAAGGCACAAACCCCGCGATCGCGATGGTCGCCGACGACCTCACCGGCGCCAACGACACCGCCGTACGCTTCCTGCGGGCGGGCTGGTCCACCGAACTGCTGCTCGGCGACCGCCCCGGCGCCGGTGCCGCCGACGTGGTCGCGGTCAGCACCGACTCGCGCGCCATGAGCGCCGAGGCGGCCGCGTCCGCGGTCGCAGCGCAGGTCCGGCGGCACAGCGGGGCCCGCCACCTCTTCAAGAAGGTCGACTCCACGCTGCGGGGGCGGCTCGCCGCCGAGGTCGAGGCCGCGCGCAGCGCGTGGGGCCCCGACGCGATCGCCGTGGTCTGCCCCGCGTTCCCCGAAGCCGGGCGCACCGTCGCCGACGGCGTGCTGCTGGTGGACGGCGTGCCGGCCGACCGCACACCGGTCGGCGACGACCCGGTCACGCCCGTGCGCGAGAGCCACATTCCGACCCTGCTCGGCGCCGCCCACGTTCACCTGGACGGCGTAGCCGGAACGGACGGCGGCACGCACGACGCGGCGGCCGACGCCGCGCGCCTCGCCGCCGCGGGCCCGGTCGTGGTCGCCGACGCCGGTACCCAGGAGGACCTGGAGCGCCTCGCCGCAGCGGTCGCCCACCTGGGACGCCGCGCGATCCCCGTCGGCTCGGCCGGCCTCGCCGCGCCGATGGCCCAGGCCTGGGCCGCCGCCGAGACACCCGCGCCGGCGCTGGTCGTCGTGACCTCGCTGCATGCGGCCACCCGCGGCCAAGTCGCCCGGCTCGCCGAAACCGTGCCCGTCCGCTACTGCAGCGCAGCGGACCTGGCCGACGCCGCCGCGTGGCAGGAGTGGTGCGCACACAGCGAGCGGCTGTTGGCGGGCGGCGGCGAAGCGCTGGCGATCGTCGCGCCCGACGACCGCGGCGGCGGGCTCGACCCCGCCGACGTCGCCCGCCGGTTCGGCGCGCTGGCCGCCGACCTCGCCGCCCGGCAGCCGGTATCGGGCTTCGTGGTCACCGGCGGCGACGGCGCCCGCGCCCTCGCCGATGCGCTCGGCGCCACCGCCATCGCACTTACCGGCGAAGTCGCACCGGGCATCCCGGCCGGGACCCTCTCGGGCGGGCGGCTGCACGGCCGGCCCATCGTCACCAAGGCCGGGGGATTCGGCGCCCCCAACGCACTGATCACCGCCGTCGAGGCGGTCCGAAACAGGAGGTACCGGTCATGACCCCACCCACGCTGGCGATCACCCTCGGCGACGTCGCCGGGATCGGCCCGGAGATCACCGCGAAGTCGCTGCTGGACCACCCGGAGGTCCGCGACATCTGCCGCCCGGTGGTCGTGGGCGACGCCGACTCGCTGCGCGCCGGAGTCCGGCTGGCCGGCGGCGACCCCGACCGGGTGCGTGCCATCGACTCGCCCGAGCAGGCCGGCGCCGACCCCGCCGGCATCGACGTCGTCCAGGTCGGCCCGTCGCTGGGACACCTGCCGTTCGGCGAACTGAGCGGCGAAGCCGGCGACGGTGCCGCCCGCTTCGTGATGGCCGCCTGCGACCTCGCCCGGCGCGGGCTGGTCGACGGCATCGTCACGCCGCCGCTGAACAAGGCCGCCATGCACCTGGGCGGGCACCCCTGGCCCGGGCACACCGAACTGCTGGCCCACGAGTTCGGCGTGCAGAACTTCAGCCTGGTGCTGTCGGCCGGCGACCTGTACTTCTTCCACCTGACCACGCACGTTTCGCTGAACGACGCGATCCGGCTGGTCACCCCCGAGCGCACCGACGCCGTGCTGCGCCTGGCGGGCGCGTTCGCGACGGCGCTGGGCACGCCCGACGAGCCCATCGGGGTGGCCGGGCTCAACCCGCACGCCGGTGAGAACCGGCTGTTCGGCGACGAGGACGCCGACGTGCTGGAGCCGGCGGTGCAGCGGGCGCGCGAAGCCGGGATCAACGCCGCGGGGCCGCTGCCGGCCGACGCGCTCATCCCGCAGGCGGTTAAGGGCAAGTGGAAGCTGATCACCGTCTGCTACCACGACCAGGGACACGCCCCGTTCAAGGCGGTCTACGGCGACGACGGCGTGAACATCACCGTCGGACTGCCGGTGGTGCGGGTTTCCGTCGACCACGGCACCGCTTTCGACATCGCCGGGCAGGGCATTGCCCGCGAGTCCAGCCTGGTGCTGGCCATCCGCCGCGCGGCGGAACTGGCTCCCGGCTGGGGCCACGTGTGGGAGACCGCCCAAGCCGCCGCCTGATCCCTGCCCAAGCCGTGTCCGGGGCTCGCCGTCCTACCGCTACCGAGCGGTAGGCACGGCCGCCCCCATTCGGCGCCGATGGCGGGCCCGCCGAGGGGGGCGGCCCCGCCGCAGCACACCCGCGCCGCAGCGGCGCTTCGCGCAGCGGGCGCGGGTCACAGGGGTGCGCCGCCTGCCATGAGCGGCCCACCCACCGGACACGACCTAGAATGCCGACCATGTCCGTCGACCGGTCCGATCCCCGCCCGCTGTACGCGCAGATCGCGGCCGAGCTGCGCGCCGAGATCCGCGACCGGGCGATCTCGCCCGGCGACACCCTGCCCAGCGAGGCCGCGCTGCAGGAGCGCTTCGGCGTCTCGCGCAGCGTCATCCGCCAGGCGCTGGGCACCCTGGAGGAAGAGGGCTCGATCCGCCGCGAGCCCGGCCGGGCGGCCGTGGCCATGGGCGGGGTCGAGCACCGGCGGCTGGTGCAGCGCGTCACCGGGTTGTTCGACCAGTTCTCGCGCAGCGGGCTGGAGCTGGCCACCCGGGTCGTCCGGCTGGAGGAGGCCGCCGTGCCGCCCGCCCACGTCGCCCGGCATCTGGGCACCCGCGCGGTGCTGCGGCTGGAGCGGGTGCGCTCGGTCGAGGGCGACCCGCTGTCGTACGTGCGCACCTGGCTGCCGACCGACCGGGTGCCTGGCCTGAACGCCGGCATGCTGACCGACTCCTCGCTGCACCGGCTGCTGGAGTCCCACTTCGGCGCCCGGCCCGTCACCGGGCGGCGCCAGGTCCGAGCGGTGCCGGCCGACCCCGCCATCGCCGAGGCACTGCGCGTGGGCGCCGACGCGCCGCTGCTGCTACTGGAAGGCAGCACCTTCGACCAGGACGGCGGGCCGCTGGAGTGGTTTGAGAGCTGGCACCGCTCCGACCGGGTGGTTTTCGACATCGAGGCCGACGAGTCCACCGAGCAGTTGCGGCTCCAGCCCGGCACGGCCTTTGCCGGCCCGCCGGGAGACACGCCCGGGCGACCGGCGGGCGGCGGCTCCGCGGGCGGCGGCGGTCCGGAGCGCGGCGCGCCGGCCGGGGCGGCCGAGTCACGTGGGGCGGCGGCCGAGCCGCCGGAATCCGCTGAGCCGGCCGGGCCGCCCGCGCGGCTGCAGCGGGCCCGCGATCTGGCGCGCGACCTGCACACCGAGCTGGACCGCCTGGCGTCCGAAGACCGGTAACGGGCGCCCGCCGCGTGGGCGGGCGCCCGGATCAGCTGCGGCGCACGGACGCCGGCCCCGTCAGCTGTCAGAGCTTTCAGCTGTCAGCTATCAGCCGGTGTCAGACGCCGCCGATGCCGATGTACTTCGTTTCGAGGAATTCCTCGATACCCACGGTGCCGCCCTCGCGGCCCAGGCCGGACTGCTTGACCCCGCCGAACGGTGCAGCGGGGTTGGAGACGATGCCCTGGTTCAGCCCGACCATGCCGGTCTCCAGGCTCTCCGACACCCGCAGCGCACGGTTCAGGTCGCGGGTGTAGATGTAGCTGACCAGACCGAATTCCGTGTCGTTGGCGGCGCCCAGCGCCTCCTCTTCGGTGTCGAAGGGGATGATCGGCGCGACGGGGCCGAAGATCTCGGTCGACGACAGCTCGCTGGCCTGGGGGACGTCGGCCAGCACCGTCGGCTGGTAGAAGTAGCCGCCGCCCCCGCCTGCGGCGCCGCCCACAAGCACGCGGGCGCCGCGGCCGACGGCGTCGTCGACCAGGCTCTGCACCTTCTCGCGGGCCTTGGAGTCGATCAGCGGGCCGACCTCGGTACCGTCCTCGGTGCCGCGGCCCATCCGCAGCGCACCCATGCGCTCGCTGAGCTTGCGGGCGAACTCGGTGGCGATCCCCGACTGCACGTACAAGCGGTTGGCCGCCGTGCATGCCTCGCCGATGTTGCGCATTTTGGCCTGCATGGCGCCGTCGACGGCGGCGTCCAGATCGGCGTCGTCGAAGACCAGGAAGGGGGCGTTGCCGCCCAGCTCCATGGAGCTGCGCAGCACCTGCCCGGCGCTCTGCTCCAGCAGCTTGCGGCCGACACCGGTCGATCCAGTGAACGACACCTTGCGAATGCGGCCGTCGCGCAGCAGCGGCTCGGTGACCCCGCCGGCATCACCGGTCGGGATGACGCTGAGCACGCCCTCGGGCAGGCCGGCCTCGTGCAGGATGCCGGCCAGGGCGAGCGCGGAGAGCGGAGTCTGCTGGGCCGGCTTGAGGATCATGGTGCAGCCGGCGGCGATGGCCGGGCCGATCTTGCGCGTGCCCATGGCCATGGGGAAGTTCCACGGGGTGATCAGCATGGAAGGCCCGACGGGCTGCTTCATGACGAGGAAGCGCGCCTGGCCGTTGGGCGAGACGGAGTAGCCGCCCCCGATGCGCACGGCCTCCTCGGAGAACCAGCGCAGGAAGTCGGCCGCATAAGCGATCTCGCCCTTGGCCTCAGCGAAGGGCTTGCCCATCTCCAGGGTCATCAGCAGCGCGAGGTCGTCCTGGCGCTGCATGAGCAGTTCGTAGGCGCGCCGCAGGATCTCGCCGCGCTCGCGGGGCGCGTGCTTGGCCCACGAGGGCTGGGCCTTGGTCGCGGCCTCCAGCGCCGCGAAGCCGTCGTCGGTGCCCGCGTCGGCGACCTCGCACAGCACGGAGCCGGTCGAGGGATCCTCGACCTTGAACGTCGCGCCGCTGAGCGCATCGCGCCACATGCCGCCGATGAAGAGCTGCTTGGGCACTCGGTCGACGACCTGCGTCTCCCATTCGGCCAACGTCATTGCGGTACATCCCCTTCTGGGCTGGTGGATAGCGGTGCGTCCGCCGGACACGCGAAGGCGCCTCGACACCTACGCGCCTTCCCATCTGCGCATGCGGCCTAACAGCCGCCGGCTGTGTGTTCGCGGACGTTTGCCGGTCTTCGCGGTTCTTTCGGGGGGTGTTGGCGGAGGTGTTTCGGGAGGTTTGCGAAAGCCTCCGGTCGGGACTGCGGGCGGGGCTCGGCGGCAGGGCTTCGGGCAAGGCTCCGGTCAGGGTTCCGGACAAGCGGCGATGCCCGGGCCCATACGGGGGTATGCATGGACCTGGACACCGCCTCCTGCTGGATGATTCCATAGCTTTGTCGATTGTCAACAATCCTACGGAAGACGGAAGAGGTCAGAGTATGGCTGAGCAGTCGGCCGCGCTTTCCCCTTTGCTGAAGCAGGCGACCCCCGTGCTCGCCGCTCGCGGCGAGGGCGTCTACATCTACGACGAGGACGACCGCCGCTATCTCGACTTCACCGCCGGCATCGGCGTCACCAGCACCGGCCACTGCCACCCCCGCGTCGTCGACGCAGCGCAGCGCCAGGTCGGCACCCTCGTGCACGGGCAGTACACCACGGTCATGCACCGGCCCCTGCTGCAGTTGACCGAGCGGCTCGGCAGCGTGCTGCCCGCAGGACTCGACCGGCTGTTCTACGTCAACTCCGGCAGCGAGGCCATCGAAGCCGCGCTGCGCCTGGCGCGCCAGGCGACCGGCCGGCAGAACGCCATCGTGTTCCAAGGCGGTTTCCACGGGCGCACCATGGCGGCGGCGTCACTGACAACCTCGGGCACCAAGATCAGGGCGGGCATCGGACCGCTGATGCCCGGCGTCGTGGTCTCACCGTTCCCCTACGCCTATCGGCTGGGCATGAGCGAGTCCGAGGCCACCGATTACGCGCTGCGCGAGCTCGACTACCAGTTGGCCACGGTCGCCTCCCCCCAGGACACCGCGGCCATCTTCATCGAGCCGGTGCTGGGCGAGGGCGGCTACGTGCCGGCGCCCGCCGCATTCCTGCGCGGGCTGCGCGAGCGCGCCGACAAGCACGGCATCCTGCTGATCGCCGACGAGGTCCAGACCGGCTTCGGCCGCACCGGCAAGTTCTGGGGCCACGACCACGCGGCGGTACGCCCCGACATCGTCATCACCGCCAAGGGCTTGGCCAGCGGCTTCCCCCTGTCGGCGATCGCGGCGCCCAACGCCCTGATGGAGAAAGCCTGGCCGGGCTCGCAGGGCGGCACCTACGGCGGCAACGCCGTCTCGTGCGCGGCGGCGCTGGCCACCATGGACGTCATCGAGGACGAAGGCCTGGTCGACAACGCCGCCCTGATGGGCGAGCGCCTGAAGCAGGGCCTCGCGGGCGTAGCCGCCGACCATCCGGTGATCGGCGACGTGCGCGGCTTGGGGCTGATGATCGGCAACGAGTTCACCGCCCCCGACGGCTCCCCCGACACCGCCGCCGCCACCCGCGCCCACAAATCCGCGGCCGAAAAGGGCCTCCTCCTACTGACCTGCGGCCCGCACGGCAACGTCGTCCGCATGATCCCCCCACTCATCGTCACCGCCGACCAGATCGACGAAGCCGTCAACCTCTGGTCCCAGGCAATGAAAGAGGCCACCGCCTAACCTCCACCCAGCAGGGCCGGGGTGCGGGGCGTGGTGCGGGCGAGGCCGTCGGCCGTCGGCCGCACGCACCACGCCCCGCTCACCCTCACGGAAGGCTTCGCGCATCGGGGGCTGTCACCGGCCCCGCCCGCAAGTGGCGGGGCACCGGCGCACCAAAGTGATCATGCGGAAGTGTCGGGATCCGGCGCCGGATCCCGACACTTCCGCATGATCGTTGCCGCACGTTGTTGATTGCCCGAGGCGACTCTCCATGATCGGTCTCACGCGAATAATGCGCGCTAAGCCCCCTGTGCGCCGTGGTAGAGTCGGAGACGTCGGAAGGCAAACCCCCTCCCACCAGGAGGGAAACGCCCGATGACCTGCGCTCGTAGCTCAATGGATAGAGCATCTGACTACGGATCAGAAGGTTGGGGGTTCGAATCCTCCCGAGCGCACCACCTGTAAGCGCGCAACAGAAGCCCTGACCTGCATCGACAGGCCAGGGCTTCTGTTGTTACAGGCGCCTGTCGTGGCTTTGGCGGCCCCGGGGCGCGGTGGGTTTCACTCGGCCGGCCGGCGACCTGCGGATCGCTTCGTGCTCCTTTGGGAACGCAGCACGTCGGAAGGTTTCCCCGCTATTCGACGTGCGGGTCCCGTGTGGACCCCGGTTGGGGCGGCCGCGGCTCGATCCGGGTGCCGACCGGGCGGCACTCGGCCGGTATCCGACAACGGCCGAATGTCCCCGTCGTGCGGCACGCTGGCCGCCATGGACAGTTTGCAGGAATACCGCGACTCGGCGCGCCAGGACGAGGTTCCCGAGCGCATCATCGACTGGTTTGTGGGGTTCGCCCGCCGCCGTGCCGGCAGAAAGAAAGTCCGACCTGCGTAGGCAGGCCGGACTTTCTTCGTGCTGTGGTACCGGTCCTCCGCCTCCGAGTCGCGCATCAGCTGGGCGGCCCATCGGCGCTCGCCGTAGAAGACCGGGTGCGGGTTGTGCCCGCTGCGAGGGCGCTATGCGCGGGCCTTGCCGACCTCGGTGGCGAGAGCGCGGAGGGTGTCGGCGGCGGGGCCGGAGGAGGCCGGGCTCTGGCCGGTGACGAGCAGGCCGTCGGTGACGACGTGGGGCTGCCAGTTGTCTGCCTTGGAGTACTTGCCGCCGAGCCGCTTCAGCTCGTCCTCGACGAGGAAGGGGACGACCTCGGTCAGGCCGACGTCGGCCTCTTCCCCGTTGGTGAATCCGGTGACCCGCCGCCCCTGGACCAGGGGGGTGCCGTCGGGATTCGCGGCGTGGCGCAGCACGCCGGGGGCGTGGCAGACCAGGGCGATCGGCTTGCCCGCGCGCAGGGTGGCCTCGATGAGCCGGTTGGATACAGGGTCTTCGGCCAGGTCCCACATTGGGCCGTGGCCGCCGGGGTAGAAGACGGTGTCGAAGTCCTCGATGGAGACGGAGTCGAGGCGGACGGTGTGAGCGAGGGCGGCCACGGCTTCGGGGTCGGCCTCAAAGCGGCGGGTCTCGTCGGTCTGGAAGTCCGGCTCGCTGCTCTTGGGGTCGAGCGGCGGCTTGCCGCCCTTGGGGGACGCGAGTACGAGTTCGGCGCCGGAGTCCTTGAAGCGGTAGTAGGGGGCGGCGAGTTCCTCCAGCCAGAAGCCGGTCTCGCGGCCGGTGGTGCCGAGCCGGTCGTGCGAGGTGAGGACGATGGCGACCTTCATGGTGGCTCCTTGGTGTAATAGACCGGTCGTCTCAGTCGAGGCGAATGGAATTGGCGGCACGGGTGCGGGATGCAACGGGCCCCGTGCACGGTCGGGTTCGGTCGGGCCGGGTCGGGTTCTTACAGGTGCAGGAGTTGGCGGGTGGCCCTCGTCGTGGTGTCCAGCGGGCCGATGTCGCGGTGGATCTTGGCCATGACACTCGCTCCGAGCCACATGTCGTACAAGACCTGCGCGGTCTCCCGGGGGGTGTGGTCGACGGCGATCGATCCGTCCTGCAGGCCGTTCGCGATCGTCCGTTCCAGTCGGTCGACGATGGCGGTGGTACCTTCCTTCAGGGCCAGCCGCATCGACTCCGACAGGTCGGCGACCTCCGCACCGAGCTTGACCGCCAGGCACTTGCCCTGGCACTCGTCGACGCTCTGCGTCTCGCGCCAGTTCCGCCAGTAATTCATCAGCCGCTCAGCCGAGGTCAGGTCCGGTTCGGCGAGGGTGCGGTCCATGTCCGCCAGGTAGTCGGCGAAGTAGGCCCGCATCATCGCCTCACCGAAGGCGTCCTTGGAGCCGAAGAAGTGGTAGAACGAGCCCTTCGGCACCCCGGCTGCGGAGAGGACTTCATTGATGCCCACCGCGGAGAACCCCTTGCGGGACATGATCCGCTGTGCGGCGTCGAGAATGCTGCGACGAGTGTCGCCGTGAACAGTTGGCACGGTATCCAATTGACCATCGATTAGACCAGCCGTCTACTTCGGGCCGCCGGCCGGCCCGGTGCGTCACCGGCCGAGGAAGTCCAGGAGCTTCTCCGTGACCTCGGCGGCGTGGGTCGTAAGCAGCCCGTGCGGCGCACCGTCGATCTCGACGTACTCGGCGGTGGGCAGGGCCGCGGCGAAGCGGCGGCCGGTGGCGTCGATGGGCAGGGTGCGGTCGGCCGTGCCGTGCACGATCAGGGCGGGCACGTCGATCCGGGGGATGTCCGCCCGAAAGTCGGTGGGCCAGGTCAGCGGGGCGGCGGCCGAGGCGATCGGACCGGCGCCGGCTGCCACGTTCCAGGCGTTGCGCACGGCCTCCTCGCTTACCCGGGTGCCCAGGTTCTCGTCCAGGTTGAAGAAGTCGGCGTAGAAGCCGGTGAAGAAGGCGTAGCGGTCCTTTTTCACCGTCTCGGAGATGCCCTCGAAGAAGGAGATCGGAGCGGCGCCGTCGGGGTTGTCGTCGGTGATGGCCAGGTACGGCTCCAGCGAGGCGAGGAAGGCGGCCTTGGCAACCCGCCCGGAGCCGTAGGTGGACAGGTAGCGGGCGACCTCACCCGTGCCCATGGAGAAACCGACCAGGACCGTGTCGCGCAGGTCGAGGGTCTCCATGACGGTGTTCAGGTCGGCGGCGAAGGTGTCGTAGTCGTAGCCGGTGGAGGGTTGAGCGGACTTGCCGAAGCCGCGCCGGTCGTAGGTGATGACCCGGTAGCCGGCGGCCAGCAGAGCCGGGAGCTGCCCCTCCCAGGAGTTGCCGTCCAGCGGGTAGCCGTGGATCAGGACGACCGGCTGCCCCGCCCCCTTGTCTTCGTAGTGCAGTTCGATGTCGGTGCTGTTCTCCGTGCCGACCTTGATGCGTCCCATGATGCCTGCCCCTTCAAGAAGTCGATGCCTGCCGTGTTCTGAGATCGACTATACGACCGGTCTACTCCGAACACAAGCCCTGCCGCCGACGGTCTCGGCCGGCGAGTGCCGCCGCACGGTCCGGCGGCGCCCGCGAGCCCACCACCCTTTGGGCCGAGGCGGCCGCCTCGGCCCGATCAAGCCCGGGACCCGTTACGCGGGCCAGGCCCGGGCCGCGTACCGGGCCGCATCCAACAGCCGGGTCCGGTCGGCACCGTCGCGAGCCTGCGCGGCCATGCCGGTCAGTACCGTGTCGACGAACGCCGAGAGTTCGTCGGCCTCGGCGACGGACGCGAGTTCCCCCTCGGCGGCGGCCCGGCGCAGACGTGCCCGGATCATGCCGCGTGTCTTGCCGCGCCGCTCGACGAGCCGCGGCTCCCCCATGACGAGGCAGCCGGGGGGCTGCCCAGGCGCGGTGAAGTGCTCGGCCGACGACCGAAGCAGGCGTTCGACCGCCTCGCGGGCCGTGGGCGCCGACAGGTCGCGCTCCAGGTCCTCGTCCAGGTGCGCGGCGTAGAGCGCGCACGCTTGCTCGAACAGCGCGTTCTTGTCGCCGAAGGTCGCGTACAGGCTCGGTGCGGCGATCCCCGCCTCCGCACACACCTGCGCGACGCTCACTCCGTCGTAGCCGCGCTCCCAGAAGGCGAGCATCGCCATCCGGAGCACCGCGTCCTTGTCGAAAGTTCTCGGTCTACCGCCCATACCCAAACTGTATCGCGCGTTAAAGAACATGCTACGGTCATTTTGTAACGCCCACTAAACAACGCCGGGCGGACGGCATGCCGAACCTGCCCAAAGGAGCACAGCAATGAGCTACAGCGGTTACAAGTCCCTGGTGGTCCGCGCGGAGGACCAGGTCGCCTGGGTGACCATCGACAACCCGCCGGTGAACACCCTCGACGCCACGCTGGCCGGTGACCTCAAGGCGTTCGCGGACACGGTGGCGACCGACGAGGGCATCGCCGTGATCGTCTTCCAGTCGGCCAACTCGGAGTTCTTCTCGGCCCACGCGGACTTCGAGTGGTCGTTTGATCCGAGCACCCTCATGGCCCTGGCCGACCCCGGCGCCGACCCCGCCCTCAACCCGCTGCAGCAGCTCAACGAGCGGCTGCGCACGCTGCCGCAGGTGACGATCGCGAAGCTGCGCGGTTACGCCCGCGCGGGCGGCGCCGAGTTGGCGATGGCCGCGGACATGCGGTTCGCCGCCGCGGACCGGACCTGGCTGTCCCAGCCGGAGTCGCTGATGGGCATCTTCCCGGGCGGGGGCGGCACCCAGTACCTCAACCGGCTGGTCGGCCGGGCCCGTGCGCTGGAGATCGTGCTGGGGGCGGAGTTGTTCGACACCGCCGTCGCCGAGCGCTACGGGTGGATCAACCGCGCGATGCCGGACGAACACCTCGACGCGTTCGTCGACGGTCTCGCCCGCCGTATCGCCGGTTTGCCCGCGGGCGTGGCGGCAGCGGCAAAGGAGGCACTGGACGCCGCAGAGACAAGCGGATCCGTCCCGAACCTGGCGGAGGAGGCGGCCGCCCACGCGAAGGTCTACCCCTCCCCGGACGACGTCGTCGACCGGCTCCGCGTGGTGATGGACCACGGCGGGCAGACACGCGACGGGGAACTGCGGCTGGAGCGCCTGCTCGACTCCGTGCCCTGGGCTCACCGCTCCTGAACGACCTCCGCCTCGCCGGCGGAAACAGATTTGTTACGCGATATGCCGCGCACATAAGTGAATGTGAATTCCACTGCCTGGAGCCGCTGGCCAAGTCAAAGCTGAAGCTTAGGCCGGCGGCTCTCAGGTGAAGGCGCCCCCAGCGCACCGAAACCGACCGCAAGGGACGCCGGAAAAGCGGATACCGAACCCGATGGTGCCCTCACCGGCGAGCCGGCCGAGCATTTTTCACCGGAATCCCCTTTCCGACGGGACCGCTCGCTATATATGACAAAATTGCAGGTATGGCTACTCTGTTTTCTCGTATCATAGCTGGTGAGCTGCCTGGGCGCTTCGTCTGGCACGATCCTGAAATCACTGCATTTCTCGACATTTCGCCGCTCCGGCCTGGCCATACTCTTGTTGTGCCTCGGCGCGAGGTCGACCGGTGGACGGATGCCGACGGGGCCCTGCTGGCGCGTTGCATTGAGGTGGCCCAAGCCGTTGGGCAAGGAGTTCAGCAGGCTTGGAACGCGCCGCGAGCGGGCCTCGTCATCGCAGGCTTCGGTGTTCCGCACCTGCATATACATGTCGCTCCCGTCTGGGGTATGTCCGACTTCGATTTTACTAAGGCCAAGCCGGAGGAGGACCAGTCGGCTTTGGATGATGCCGCGGAAAAGCTGCGCGCCTCCTTGCTTGATCTCGGTTATGAACAGGCCCGTGGCACCGACCCCCTAGTGTAAAAAAGCACTGGCTCGAATCCCCGCCTCAATTGGGCATATCGATCGCCCGTCGCTTCGCGCGCCGGGGCTTGGGTCGCGATGAGGTGGTGAGCCCGGGCGGGGACCGCCGGAACCGGTCCGGCTCTATCCTGCGGCGGATCGGGAGCGGGGATCGCCCCGGCCGTTGCCGTTGCACCCCCGTGAACCGCGGTGCGAGGCCATGAACTGGGGCCCTGCGCCCGGGGCATGGGCGCGACCGCGGGGCCGCTTTGCGGGACGCCGGTTCCGGACGCAGCAGAACGCCCGATCGCGCCGGAGCCGCGGCTGTGGCGGGGAACCGTGCTCCGCTCCGGGGCGTTGGCCGCGCGGGCGCCGCCGAGCGTAGCGGCGGCCCCGGCCGTGCACCTACTCCCGAAAGAGGAAAAGTATGGGCTTCAAGCGTCTGCTGTCGGTCTTCGGCGTCGGCGCCCCGAGCATCGACACCGTGCTGGTGACCCCGCACACCTATCCGGGCGCGGCTCTGGAGGGGCATGTCGAACTCACCGGCGGCGACGTCGATGCCCACATCGACGAGATCGTGGTCGCCTTGGTCGCCTCGGTCGAGTTCGACACCGAGGAGGGCGAGGAGACCTCCGCCGCCGAGTTCGCCCGCGTCCCCCTCACGGGACCGTTGGACCTCCCGGCGGGTGACCGCCGCTCGATCCCCTTCCGCTACCCGGTGCCGTGGCAGGCACCCATCACCGACGCCGGCGGCGGGCCGCTGCCCAACGCGGGGCTGGGCCTGCGCACCGAGGTCGTCATCGACCGCGCTCCGGACAAGGGCGATCTCGATCCGGTCCACGTCCACCCGCTGCCGTCCCAGGACCGGATCCTCGAAGCGTTCGCCCGGCTCGGCTTCGGGTTGAAGCACACCGACATCGAGGCGGGCCACCTCGCCGGAACCCGCCAGGAGTTCCCGCTGTTCCAGGAGATCGAGTTCTTCCCCGCCGAGCGCTACGCCCACGAGATCAGCGAGGTGGAGGTCGGCTTCATCGCCGACCCCCACGGCATGGACGTGATCGTCGAGTTCGACAAGCGCGGCGGACTGTTCACCCAGGGCGGCGACCTCTACGGCCGGTTCCACGTCGACCACGCCGATGCCGACCGCGTCGATTGGGCGGCGCAGGTCGAGGCATGGGTCGAAGAGGCGCTCTCCCGCCATCGCGGGCTCTTCGGCGGATTCGGCATGGCCCACCACGGCCACGAGCAGCACGGGTACTACGAGCACCACGAGGAAGGAGGGGGCGGCATGCTCAGCGGTGCCGCAGGAGTCGCGCTCGGCGTGGCGGGCGGTGTCGCGGCCGGCTATGTCGCCGCCGAGGCCGTCGATGAGATCGGCGACTTCTTCGAAGGCGACGAAGAAGAGGAGGCCGAGGAGGAGGAAGCGTAACGGAGCGGCCCGCATCCGCGAGCGCGCCCGATGACCGCGGCGGCACGCGCGCTCGCGAAAACGGCACCGGTCCTGCCTTGGCCGCCGGCATCCGCGCATCCGCGCGTCCGGCCGGAGTCGGACGGCGGCGCTTCAGGAGAGCGTCTTCCGACCCCGTACCAAGCCCGCGATGCGCGCAGCGGCCACGGCTGCGCACCCCGGCGCGACTGCGGCCCTACTGCCGCGGCCTGTGCAGCGCCGGCACTTCGCGGCGGAGCGCCTCATGCAGCCGTGCCGGCGAGTGCCCGCTGCGCGCCTCTTCGTGCTGGGCCCTGTCCAGCGCCGACCACAGGTGCTGCTCGTTGCGCTCAGGCGGGAGTACGGCGAACCAGCGGTAGCCGGAAGGCCGGCGCGGGACCCCGGCTTGCGCCGCCGGTGGCTACATCTCCTCGTGGGTGTCGGGGTCGCCGCCGAAGAGGCGGCCGTCGGACCGGGCCAGTCCGCTGATCGCGGTGATCTCGGCGCCGGTGAGTTCGAAGCCGAACAGGTCGAGGTTCTCGCGCTGCCGCTGGGGACTGGTCGACTTCGGGATGGCCAGGGCCCCGAGCTGCAGGTGCCACCGCAGGATGACCTGTGCCGGAGTCACCCCGTGCGCGGCCGCCGCTTCGGCCACCGGCTGCTCGGAGAACGGCGCGCTGTGCTTGCCCAGCGGGCTCCACGACTGGGTCAGGATGCCCAGCCCGGCGTTGACCTCGCGCATCGCGGCCTGCGGGAAGTACGGGTGCAGTTCGATCTGGTTGACCGCGGGGGTGACCCCGGTGTCGTCGATGACGGTGCGCAGGTGCTGCTCGGTGAAGTTGCTGACCCCGATGGACCGCACCAGCCCCCGTTCCCGGAGGTCGACCAGGGCGCGCCAGGCTTCGGCGTACTTGCCGACGCTCGGGTTGGGCCAGTGGATCAGGCACAGGTCGAGGTGGTCGGACCCGATCCTGCGCAGCGAGTCTTCGACCGACTCCACGGCCAGGGAGTACTCGTGGAACCGGCCGGGGATCTTCGTGGTGATGAGCACGTCGCCGCGGTCCAGGCCGGACTCGCGTACCGCCCGGCCGACCTCCTCCTCGTTGCCGTAATTAACGGCCGTGTCGAGCAACCGGTAGCCGGACTCCAGGGCGGAGCGCATCGCCGCCACCCCATCGTCGCCGCGCAGCGAAACCGTGCCGAAGCCCACCGCGGGCAGGGAGTTGCCGTCGTTCAGCTGATAGTTCTTGACCCCGATCATCCCCTCAGCCTAACGCGGCCCGCCCGGCACAACCGGGGTTGCGGGTTCCCGCGGCGGCGCGGGGCCGGGCGGACCCGCAGGTCCGCCTCGCCGTGGGCCGATGCCGCGCACCGGTGCCGACGGTCAGGTGGGTGGGCCGCCGCAGAGCCCCCTGGTGCGGTTGCGCGGCAGCCGTTTGCGCCGCCTTTTCAACCAGTTGGTTGCACACTCGGCGGTAGCGGACTAGGTTGTTATTCAACCGAAAAGTTGAGGACACCAGTTGGCAGAAAGCACGGAGCCGCTCAACCGGGCGTTCGCGGCACTGGCCGATCCGACCCGGCGCGACCTGGTCGCCCGGCTGGCCGATGCCGACGCGACAGTGGGCGAGCTGGCCGAGTCCTACGACATGAGCTTCCAGGCGGTCTCCAAGCACGTGAAGGTGCTGGAGGAAGCCGGACTCGTGACCCGCAGCAGGGACGCCCAGCGCCGGCCCGTCCACTTGGACGCCGACGTGTTCGACCTGATGACCACGTGGATCGAGCGTTACCGCCGCAAGGCCGAAGAACGCTATCAGCGCCTCGACGCCCTGCTGGCTCGAATGGCCGACGACAGCGAACAGCAGCGAACCGACAAGGACGGACCATGACCATGACGAACCACGAGACCGCGATCACCGCGGACGAGGCGGCACCCACCATCGAGATCACGCGGGTCTTCAACGCCGCTCCGGAACAGGTGTACCGCGCCCACGTCGACCCCGTGCTCTACGCGCAGTGGGTCGGCCCGCACTCGCTCACCACGCGGGTCACCAAGTGGGACGCCCGCACCGGCGGCGCGTGGGCCTTCGCCAACGACCGCGACGGCGAGGAGATCGCCTCCTTCTTCGGCAGCTTCCACGAGGTGCGCCCCAACGAGCGGATCGTCTGGACCTTCACCTACGAGGGCGAGCCGGACGGTGTCGCGCTGGAGACGCTGACCTTCGAAAACGCCGGGGGCGGACGCACACGGCTGCGGGTGCTCAGCGTGGTGCACGACTTCCCGACCCGCGACGCAGTCCTCGCCAGCGGCATGGAGACCGGCGTCCGCGAGGGCTACGAGAAACTCGACGCACTGCTCGCGAAGGAGGGCTGACACGGCGCCCACCGGATCGCGTCCTGCCTGCAGCGGTCCGGTGGGCGCGCTCGCCGCCGGAACCCGTCAACCGCGCCGCGCGAAGGCGGCTTCCGCCGGTGAGTGCGCTGCGGCCGAAGGGGGCCGGTGCCAGCCGGTGCCCCGCCCGGATGGTCGGGCAGGCGGGTCAGTGTGTGTCGGCTATGCGGGCGGCGCGGTGGCGATGCGGTCGAGCCATTCCGTTAGCAGTGTCCGTTCTCCCGCCGAGAGGGCGGTGAGATCGGGGGCAGCGGCCCGCAGGGCTACGGCCGGGCTGACCGGGTGCTCGTCGGCCGCGGGTGCGCCGGTGTCGGTGGTGACCGCGGCGATGGCGGCCTCGCGGGCCAGGGGGGACAGGGCCGGGTCGCGCTCGTGTTCGGGGATGGCGATGAGGGTGAACGTCATCCCGCATCCGGCGGAATGGATCAGGTGGACGGCCCGCTGCTCGCTGACCCGCAGCCGGCCGGCCTCGGCGATGCGCTTGACCCGCTTGGCAAGCTGCTTGCCCGCCTGCTGCGCCGCCGGGCTTTCGGCGCCGGGCCGGGCGTCGCCGTAGATCAGCGAGTACAGGGCCGGGTTCGCCAGCCCGAAGCCGACGTGCATATCCCAGCCCCGGCGCAGGTCGGCCACTGGATCGTCGGTCTCACCGACCGACGCCTTCTCGGCCAGGTAGGACTCGAACCCGTGGCCGGCGACCGCGTCGATGAGGCCCTGCTTGTCGCCGAAGATCCGGTAGATGGCGGGTGACTGCACCCCTGACTCGGCACAGATCGCGCGGGTGGACAGCGCATCGCGGCCGCCGTCTGCGAGCAGGCGCAAGGCCGCTTCAAGGATGCGCTCACGCGTCTGGTCTCGCTTCATGGTGTCAACGATAACAACCCCCACCACGCTTTACGGTATCGCTAACACAAATTTGTTGCCACCGTTGACATGACAGCGTCACCATGATTGCGTTATCGGCATCAACAACCGCGTGGGGCGACCGCGGCCGGACGGCCTCCGGCCCCGGATCCGCCGGGCACCGCCGTACACACGGCCCGCCCTGCCCCGCCTCCCGCCCCTGCCCTGCTGCACCGCCGCCCCCTTCCACAGCCGGAACCGAGGCAGACATGCAGACTTTGCCGACCTTGCCCTTGCCGATCTTGCGCTTGCCGCCCATGCACGCCCCGAACCGCCCGCGTGCCCTTTCCGTCTTGGCGCTCACCGCCGCCTTGTCCGGTGCGACGCTCACCTCCTGCACCGCCGCGCCTGCACCGCAGACGCCCGGCGCCGGTTCCGCCGGCCCGGAGCAGTCCGGAGCGGCGGCCTCCGTCGTGCCCGGCGAGGTGACCGAACTGGCCACCGGCCTGCACATGCCGTGGGGCCTGGCCTTCCTGCCCGACGGTTCCGCCCTTGTCGCCGGGCGCGACTCCGGCCGGATCCACCACGTCCCCGCCGAGGGCGGGCGGGCCGAGCCGGTGGGCGAGGTCCCCGGCGTCGAGGTGAGCTCCGAAGGGGGCCTGCTCGGGCTCGCCACCTCACCCGACTTCGCCGAGGACCGCACCGTTTACGCCTACGCCTCCGCTGCGCCGACCAACCGCGTCGTCGCGCTGCGCATCTCCGCAGAGCTGGACTCGCTCAGCCAGGCGCGCGTGGTCCTGGACGGCATCGAGACTGCTGACCGGCACCACGGCGGCCGGCTGCGTTTCGGCCCCGACGGCAACCTGTGGATCGGGACGGGCGACGCGTTCGAGCCCGAGAACGCGGCCGACGCCGACTCCTTCAACGGCAAGATCCTGCGCGTGCGCCCCGACGGCTCCGTCCCTCAGGACAACCCCGGCGACTCGCCCATCTACTCCTCGGGCCACCGCAACGTGCAAGGGATCGCCTTCGGCCCCGACGGCACCGCCTACGCCTCCGAGCTGGGCCACCGCACTTGGGACGAGCTGAACGTGCTGCAGCCGGGGCTCGACTACGGCTGGCCCGAGACCGAGGGGACCGAGGGCGCCACCGGCGAGGCCCCGCTGTTCACCATCCACCCCGATGAGGCATCGCCCTCCGGCATCGCCTACGCCGAAGGCTCCATCTGGATGGGGGCCCTGGGCGGGCAGCGGCTGTGGCAGCTCCCGGTGGACGGCGCCGAAGCCGCCGGCGAGCCGATCGGCCACTTCGCCGGTGAGTACGGCCGCATCCGCACGGTCGAACCCGCCCCCGACGGCTCCCTGTGGGTCACCACGTCCAACACCGACGGCGCCACCTGGGGAGGCACCGCCCCCCGGCCCGGCGACGACCGCATCCTGCGCATCGAACTGGTCCCGCGCGGCTGAGCCCGGGCCTCCCGGCGGGAACGCGGCGGCCCGAGCCGCGTTCCAGAGTCCCCGCGTTCCCGCGTTCCGGTTCCCGCTTCCACCGCCTCGGCCGCGGGCCGGGAGCGCCGTCCCACCACCGCGTCCCCACCACCGCACTGGAGACAGCAGATGGCACCAACAGACCACCACGGCCACCACCAACCACCGCCGGCATCGCCCGGACCGCCCGGATCACCCGAACCGGCCGCCTCCGCCGGCACGGCGCTGCCCCGCCGCGGGTTCCTGGGCGGCGCGAGCGCTGTCGCGGCCGCGGCGACCACCGCACGCTTCCTGCAGGTACCGCGTGCCGAAGCCGCGGCGGCCACCGCCGAGCAGCCCGCGGGCGAGAACCTCGTCTCCGTGGGCATGCGCGTCAACGGCGAAAAGACCCGGCTCAGCGTCGACCCGCGCTCGACCCTGCTCGATACGCTCCGGGAACGCCTCGGCCTCACGGGCACGAAAAAGGGGTGCGACCGGGGCCAGTGCGGCTCCTGCACGGTCCATGCTGACGGGCAGCGCGTCCTGGCCTGCCTGACCCTGACCGCCTCGGCCGGCGGGCGCGAGGTCACCACCATCGAAGGGCTGGCCGGCGGCGACGGCCTGCACCCCATGCAGCGGGCCTTCATCGACCGCGACGGCCTCCAGTGCGGGTTCTGCACACCGGGCCAGATCATGTCCGCGGTCGCGCTCGTCGGCGAAGGCCGCGCGCAGTCCGACGCGGAGGTCCGCGAGGAGATGTCCGGCAACATCTGCCGGTGCAGCGCCTACCCCTTCATCGTCGCCGCTGTGCAGGATGCCCGGGAGGCGATGAGCTGATGAGGCCCTACGAGTACGACCGGCCGCAATCGGTGCGCAAGGCCGCACGCCTGGGAAGCTCCGGCACCGCGTTCCTGGCCGGCGGCACGACCTTGGTGGATTTGATGAAGCTGGAGGTCATGACGCCGAACCGGGTTGTCGACATCAACGACCTGCCGCTGGGCGGCGTGACCGCGAACCGCTCGGGCCTGCACATCGGCGCGTTGGAGCGGATGAGCGCGGTCGCCGCCGATCCCCGCGTTCGCGAGGACTTCCCGGTCATCGCCCAGGCGCTCGACCTCAGTGCCTCCCCGCAGATCCGCAACATGGCCAGCATCGGCGGGAACCTCATGCAGCGCACCCGGTGCGGCTACTTCCGCGATGTGGCGGCGCCGTGCAACAAGCGCTCGCCGGAGAGCGGCTGCTCGGCCATCGAGGGACACAACCGGATGCACGCGGTGCTGGGCACCAGCGACGCGTGCATAGCCGCGCACCCCAGCGACCTGGCGGTTGCCCTGGTCGCCCTGGACGCCGAGGTGCACCTGCAGGGCCGCTCCGGAACCCGCACCCAAAAGCTGGAGTCGTTCTTCCGGCTGCCCGGCACCGAGCCGCACCGGGAGCACGAACTCGGTTCCGACGAACTGATCACCGGCGTGACCGTCCCGCGGCTCGACTGGGCCAAGAACTCCGCCTACGTGAAGATCCGCGACCGCCGGTCGTTCGAGTTCGCGCTCGCCTCGGCCGCCGTGGCGATCCGCTGGGACGGCGGGCGCGTCGCCGAGGCCCGTGTCGCCGCGGGCGGTGTCGCCACCCGCCCCTGGCGGCTGCCCGCGGTCGAGGAGGCTTTGGCGGGCCAACGCGCGGGAGAGGCGACCTACGAGGCCGCCGCCGCCCACGCTGCCGACGGGGCGCGGCCGCTGGCCCACAACGCGTTCAAACCCGCGCTGCTGCGCCGCACCCTGGTGCGTGCGCTGTCCGAACTGGAGGCGAGCCGATGATCCCCGCCGAACCGCAGCCCGGCTCGCCCGCAGGAAACGCGGTCGACCGGATCGACGGGCGGGCGAAGGTGACCGGCGCCGCCCGCTACGGCGGCGACCACCCCGCCGAACGGCTCGCCCACGCCCACGTCGTGGTTAGTACCATCGCCCGCGGACGCATCTCCGCCCTGGACACCGCCGAGGCCGAACAGGCCCCCGGGGTACTGGCGGTCTACTCCCCCGACAACCGGCTGCGCCTGTACAACCCGGCCGGGCACCTCGGCGAGAACCACGCGCCGATGCAGGACCACCGGGTCCGCTACCGCGGCCAGATCATCGCGATGGTGGTTGCCGAGACCCCGGAACAGGCGCGCGACGCTGCGGCCCGGGTGCGGGCGGACTACGCGGCCGAAGAGCCCCGGGCCTCGCTGGAGGCGGGCTCGCCCGGCGAACCGCCGAGCGGCGGGCTTCCGGGGTCGCCGCCTGCCAGCTCGACGGTCCTCGCGCCGGGCGTGTCCTCGATGGAGAACGCGTTTGCGGCCTGCGCCGTGGAGATCAGCACGACCGTCACCGCACCCGCGCAGCACCACGTTGCGATGGAGCCGCACGCCACGACCGCGGTCTGGCGCGACGGCCACCTGACCGTCCACACCGGTGCCCAGGCACCCCAGTTGCAGGCCGCGGCGATCGCCGACCGGCTGGGTGTGGAGGCCGACCGGGTACGGCTGGTCTGCCGCTACACCGGCGGCGGGTTCGGCAGCCGGGTGGCGGTGTGGAGCGACGGCACGCTCGCCGCGGCGGCCGCGCGGAAGCTGGGGCGGCCGGTCCGGCTCGTCCTCACCCGCGAGCAGGTCTTCTCCGCGACCCCGCACCGCTCCGCGAACAACCAGACCGTCCGCCTGGGCGCTTCGGCCCGGGGCAGGCTCAACGCGCTCTCCCACGAGAGCGACGCCGCGATGCCGGCCGTCGGCGGCTGGGTGCTGTCGCCGGCGCAGGACATGTCCACCGTGCTGTACCGCGCACCCAACCTGGCGGTCGACCAGCGCCAAGTCACCCTCGACATCGGGCCGTCCTGGTCCATGCGCGGGCCAAACGAGACGCCCGGGTCGTTCGCGCTGGAAACGGCCATGGACGAGCTCGCCGCCGAGACCGGCACCGACCCGCTGGAGCTGCGCCGGCGCAATCTCGCCACTGAGGTGCCGGGCTCCGGCCTGCCCTTCTCCAGCAAACACCTCGACGACTGCTACCGGATCGGGGCCGAACGGTTCGGCTGGTCAGAGCGCCCGAGCGAGCCCGGCAGCAGAACCGACGGCGACCGGCTCGTCGGAATGGGCATGGCGACCACCGTCTACCCCGGTCCCCGCGAAGGGGGCAGTGCGCGGGTCCGGTTCCGCGACGACGGCAAGGTCGTCGTCAGCTCCGCGATCACCGACATCGGCACCGGAGCGGGCACGATGCTGGCCATTGCCGCCGCCGACGCCGCCGGGGTCCCCGTGCGGCGGGTGAAGGCGGTGCTGGGCGACTCCGCCCTGCCGCCCGGCGGCTCTCCGGCTTACGGCTCCCAGACGACGCTGAACACCGTGCCCGCAGTGCGCGAGGCCACCGGCGCCGCGCTGGACAAGCTGGTCAAGCTGGCGGTCGACGACTCCCGTTCGCCGTTCCACGGCCTGGACTCCGGCGACGTGGACTACGACGGGGGGCACCTCTCCGCGGCGGACCGCTCACTGGGGTTCGGCCGGCTGCTGAGCATGCTCGGCACCTCGGCGGTCGAGGCGACGGCCGAATCCCTCCCCGGCGATGAGGCCGACCGGTACGCGTTCTACAGCTTCGGCGCGCACTTCTGCGAGGTCCGGGTGAACCGTTTTACGCGCGAACCGCGCATCAGCCGCTTCACCTCGGTGTTCGACATCGGCCGGGTGGTCAACGCCAAGACCACCCGGAGCCAGCTCGTGGGCGGCGTGGTGTTCGGCATCGGTGGCGCCCTGTTGGAGGCCGACCACCTGGAGGGCAACGGGCGGTTCGCCAACGGCAACCTGGCCGACTACCTGGTGCCGGTCAACGCCGACGTGCCCGAAATCGACGTGCACTGGCTGGATCGGCCCGACCCGGTTATCAGCGGGTTCGGCGCCCGCGGAGCCGGCGAGATCGGCACCGTTGGCGCGGCCGCCGCGATCGCCAACGCCGTCTTCAACGCGACCGGCACCCGCGTTCGGGACCTGCCCATCACCCTCGACAAGCTCCTCGGCTGAGCGACGCCGCCGGGGCCGCGAGCACACCTGCGGCCCCGGAGCGGTGCGGCGCTGGGCGGAGCCCCCGTCCGGCACGCCCAGCGCCGTCACCACGCGCGGCCGCGCGGACACCCGTCCCTGCGGCACGCCCCCTCGGCGGCCGTTGCGGTGCGGGCGGTGGTCACTCGCCCACCGGGATCGTCAGCATGGAGCTGACGACCAGGAGGAAGAGCAGGATATAGGCCGCGATCATGCCGATGCGCGCCACCGTGTAGGAGCGGCGGTGCGGGAAGCACCAGACCGCGACCACCGGCACCAGGCTGAACAGGGCGGTGCCCCCGCTGGCGTTGTACTGCTGCTCGGTACGCGGGCAGCCGCCCGGGCTGCACGGGTCGAACGCCATTCCCCCCAGCGCCATTAGGAAGAACAGCACAACCGAACCGGGAACGGCCAGCACGGTCAGGACCACGGGCGCGATCCACCACTTCGGACTGTGCTGGTCGCCGCGGGATGGTTGCGGTTCGTGCGGTTCTTGCGGTTGCTGCGGTTCGTGCGGCAAAGGGGAATGTCCAGGAGCCATGCCCCGATTCAAGCGCACCGGCAGGCCCGGGGGCGTGAGTGGCCGTACTCAGATCGGCGCGCCACCGCCCTGCGTCCGGTCGGGTGCCGGGGCCGCGCGGGTACGGCAGGTCCGATGGCCGCGGCCGGAGGGGCCGGACCTGCCGGGCGGCGGTTCACGGCAGCGGGTGGGGCCGCGAGCCGTATCCGCCGGTGAACCGGGCCGCAATACCGGTGCGTTGCGGTGTCCGCTCCAGCCTGGGCAGGTTCCAGCTCCAGTCCGGCCGCTCGTCCATCCGCAGCTGCTGGTATCCGGCCGGAACCACCTTGACGACGCACCAGCCCATGCGCCGCAGGCGTTCGGGCAGCCGCGGGGTGAGGTCCACGGCCAGCGGGTCGCCGCCGTCGGCGACCATCGCGCGCACCGCGTCCTCCGCCGATACCAGTGCCGCCGCGGCCTGCAGCGGCTCGGCGGGCACGAACCCCGCCAGCCAGTCGCGCGCATCGGCCTTGCCCGCAGCAGAGGCCAGGTGGCGGATCCGGTCGTCCTCGTCGACGATCGGGGCGCCGGCGCGCGGCTCGGAGGTGCCGCTGGCGGCGCTGCTGTTCAGCAGCACCTCCCGCACCTGCCACGCCTCCCGCAGGGCGCCGACAACAGCGGACCAGGGATGGGGCGAGGCCTTGCAGCCGACGCTGACCGGGCCGGCGCCCGGTTCGTCGTACAGGCCGGCGAGGAAGCAGTACACGCCGGGCAGGGCGGTCGGGATCGCCGCGAGGGTGGGGACCAGTCCCGCTGCGCGCGCCCGGTCCCACAGTCCCAAGGCGGTCTGCCGCTGTTTCTCGTCGCCCTGCTGCGTTGCGGCCGCTTTGTCGGGATCGTCGAATGCGGGCAGGCGCAGACCGCGGGTCCAGGCGGTCAGCACCGCGTCGCGCTCAATGGTCTCGAACAGGGCCGCGCTCAGCGCCATCTCGTAACCGTGCCCCGATGCCGCACCGGAGGGCCCGGGATCGAACCGGGCGGCCTCCGGAGCCGTGCAGGGCGAGTCCACCAGCGCTGCAGGGACCATGGCGGCGGTGCCGTCGCCCAGGCGGCGCGCCGGATACCAGTCCAGCTCGGCACCCCAGGATTCGGGCGGACCCAGCGCCGTATCCGGCCGGTGGTACTCCAGGGCCGGTGCGCCGAGCCGATCGGGGCGTCCGCGCACCGCGGCAGGGCGGGCTGCGGGGTAGAGGGCGAACCGCTCGACCGCCTCCCCCGCTCCGCGCAGGAGGGCGTCGGCGCGGGTGGGGCCGACCGCGCCGCAGAAACGCGCCGACAGCGGCAGCTCGTGCGCTGCGTGGTCGCCCGGCTCCACTTCGACCATGGCCTGCCACAGGGGGCAGGTGCCACCGGGCGGGACCAGGGTGGCGGCCCGGGCGATGCCGGCGCCGGGGTGCAGTGTCCGGGCGACGTCGATCACGCCACGGCCCCGCTTTCGCCGGCCGCGGCCGCTGCGGCGGCCGGCGGCCGGGCCTGTGCGGCGCCGAAGAACGGCAGCTCGCCGGGGCGCTGTTCCACCGCGGCGTCGATCGCCACGAGTACCCCGGCTGTTCCGGTCGCCAGGTCGGTGGACAGCCGCAGCCCCTGGTCGCCGAGGGTGTGCAGTCCGTCGCCGGTGTCGACGGTGTCCCAGCCGAAGTCGGCCAGGTGGCGGTGTACCGCCGCGCTGGTATCCGGATCGGCCATGCCGGCCGCGCGCAGCGCGAACAGGGCCCCGGCGCGTCCGCTGAACAGCCCGGCACCGTTGAGGATCGGCCGGCGGGCGGCGTCCAGCAGCCTGCCGCGGATGTCCGCCAGCCACTTGTCCGGGCGGTGGGCGAGCAGCATGTCCAGCGCCACCGCCATCCCGTGGCTGCCGGCCAACCCGCCGGGGATGTTGGCCGCGACGTGGTCGAGGGACTCGGCGGCGCCGAAGACGGTCACCATGTCGGCGCGGACCGCCCGTTCGGCGGCGTCCAGCAGCGCCGGGTCGCCGGTGCGTTCGAAGAGCCGGATGAGGAACACCGCCTGCCCCGAGCCGCCGCGCAGCAGGCCGGGGCGCGGTGCGGGGGTGCCTTCCGTCCAGAGCGCGGCCAGCCGCGCGCCGATTTCGGCGGCCTCCCGCATGCGGGTGCCGGACCCGGCGGCCTCCTCGGCTGCGTCCCCGGAGAAGCGGAGCAGCGTCATGCCGAGCCCGGCCAGCCCGTCGATCAGGCCGGGCCCCGTGCTTTCGCGGGGTTGGGCAAGTGCGGCATCGAGCGCCTCTTCGGCGGGCCCGGTGCGGCCCAGGTCCGCCAGGGCATGGGCGATACCGCTGTAGCCGGCGCCGAGCCCGGGCCCCAGGCCGGTTGCAGCACGCGACCGCGAGACCAGCCACTGCACGTGTTCCTCGGGCACCGGCTCACCGACGGTGTGCAGCGCCCACAGCACGCCGGCCGCCCCGTGCGCGAGGCCGAGGCCGCCGCCGTCGTCCAGGAACTGGGCGATGTCGCCGGGGTAGAGCCGGTCGTTGCGCTCGGGAGCCGCTGCACCCAGGGCGGCCGACGCCAGCCGCGCCCGCGTTTCCGGCCAGGTCGCGGGCTCGGGCGCGGACCAGAGCGGCCGGGCCGGCGCTGCGGCGGGTTCGGGGGCGCCGAAGGCGGCCCGGATCCCGTCGATGAAGTCGGCGGGCACGGGGAACCGGTCGGCGACCAGTTCGATGACCTGCTCGGTTTTGGCGCTCCCCCAGGACATGAGGTGGGTGAGGGGCGCGAACACCGACAGCCGCACGCAGTTGAGCGCGAACAGGTCCACGTCGGTGCCGTACAGGTCCGGCGGCGCGGTGAACCCCAGGGCCGCGAGTGTCTGGGGTGCCGGTTCGCTCACGGGTGTCGACGTCTCGAAGTCGATGAACGACACTTCGCCGTCCGGTCCGATGAGGATGTTGCCGGGGTGCAGGTCGCCGTAGACGACCCCCCGCTCGTGCATGTCCCGCACTCCGCGTTCGATGCGGGCGAGCAGATCCAGTGCCCAGTCGGTGTACTCGCGGTGGTCCTGTGCCGTGCCCCGGCCGGTGAGCAGCGGGTTGCGTTGCGCGAAGACCTGGTTGAGCGGGGTTCCCTCGACGAACTCCCGGACCAGGAACATGTGCTCGTGGCCCTGCCGGTAGTCGATCAGCTCGGGTACGTGCGACAGGCCGGCCAGTTTCTCCAGCGCCCAGCGTTCGCACGCCAAACGCTCGGTCGCCTCGCGGCCGAGGCTGTCCAGCCCGGCCAGGGGGCGCGCCTCCTTGAGCAGCACCTCGGTGCCGGATTCGGTGTGGACGGCGCGGTAGACCCCGCCCCCGTTGGAGAAGTGCACCGCCCGGTAGGGGCGGAACGGGAACCCCTGCAGCGAGCCCTTGGCGCGGTCCGCAACCGCCTCATTGAGGAAGTCCGGGATCGTCACCCACGGCGGCACCCGGAAACCGGGTTTGCGCTCGTCGGGGACCAGTTCGCCGTCGGGGGCCTCGATGCAGTGCACGAGTTCGCCGTTGGCGTTGCGCGCCATGACGACGGCGAAACCGCCGTAGCGGACGTAAAGGGGGCCTGCGCGCCAGCGCAGGTCGGTGAGGACGTAGGGGCCGGCCTCGCCGCCGATGGCGGCGTCCAGGTCGGTGAGGATCCGCTCCAGTTCCGCTTCGTCGCGGGAATAGATGGTGATGAACTTGCCGCTGGCTCCCCGGTCGGCGTATTTGCTGCTGCGCTGGTGCAGTAGCGCCAGGCTGCGGATGAACTTGAACGGTATGCGCCGGTCGCGGCAGTAGTCGTGTACCGTGTCCAGAATCCGCGGCGCGTTGTCGAGCGTGGCCGAGACATGGATCTTCCAGCCTTGGGCGGGAAGGCGGCAGCCGACCGGGATCCGCACCGCCCAATCGCCGCCGGCCCCGGTTTCCCAGCCCTCGGGGACGGACTCGGCCTGCGGGAATTCGCTCTCGGAGGGCCCGGTCGACGGGCGGTCGTAGAAGAGCTCGCCCGCGTGGCAGAAATCAAGGTAGCGGAAGTCGAGCACGTCGGTGGTCCTTAGCTGTGTAGTCGGCGGCCCGGGCCGCCGGAGGGAGATACCGCGGATCCGGTGGCGCGGATGGTCACCAGTCGCTCAGCGGCAGGACGTAGCTGCGGTACAGGAACCGCCAGAGCGGCATTTCCCCCGCGTCCACCCGCGCCGTCCCCGCTGGGTGCTCCACTTCGCCCTGCACCGTGATCGGGTAGGCGGTGACCGGCACTTCCGGATCCGCGTCGAGCAGCACGGGCACGAAGACCGAGACCGGCGCCGTGGTCCGGTGGCCGGAGCCGCTGTCGACCTCCGCCGCGGCGATCCGGGTCTCGGTGACCATCCCGCCGCGCACCAGTTCCACCTGCCGGCCGGCGGCGACCAGCTCCTGGTCGGCGCCCGGGGCCAGCACCAGCATGGTGCCGTCCCCCTCGCTGACGTAGCCGCCCGCAAGGGTGTAGGGAACCGGGAGGAACGCCGCGCCCGCAGCGCAGCCGGCCAGGGCGGTCGCCACCGCGGCGATGCGCCAGAGCGGGGCGCCGCCGGCCCGCGCCTCCGACACCAGCTGCCGCACACTGCGCACCGCGTAGAGGACGGCGTAGCCCAGACCGAGCACGATGAGGGACGCGCCCAGCGCCCCGCTGCGGTTGAACAGGTCCAGCCACAGCACGGCGGCCGTCGCGACCAGGTAGATGGGCAGGCTCAGGCAGGCGAGGCCGTAGGGCACCGACCAGCGCTGGTCGAGCCGGCGCCGGTAGGTCCCGCCGAACAGCACCCGCGCCAGGAAGGAGCGCGCGTCGGTGATCGCCCGGTCCCGGAGGTAGGGGATGTCCACGCGGCTCATCAGGGCGATGTAGCCGTCCAGCTTCACGAACGGGATCAGGTTGAACACGCCGGCCAGGTAGGCGACGACCGCGAACACGAGCATCCCGCTGCGCACGTCCCCCGGACCCGCGGCCAGCGAGCCCACCGCCACCGCACCGGCCACCACGCACTGGGTGGCGATGCCCGCCAGCGCAATCCGCACCCGTTGCAGCTGCCCCAGCCGCCACCCGTCGGACACGTCGCAGAAGAACGCCGGCATCAGGTAGAACAGCATGATCCCGATGCGCGACGGTATGCCGCCGTAGCGGACCAGGACGGCCGCGTGGCCCATCTCGTGCAGGGCCGTCGAGGCGAGCAGCCCCGCCGTCACCCACAGGTAGACGCCCATCGGCAGCGGTGCGCCCACTGCCTGCTGGAGCGCCTGCGCCTGCACCACCAGGGCGATCAGCCCGCCCAGGCCCAGTGCCACCGCGACCGCCGCGGTGACGGGGTTGGCCATGGCCGTGAAGAACGGGCGCAACCGCGCCAGCAGCGCCTCGGGCCGGACCAGGGTGAACTGGACCGTGAGCGGGGGCACGAACTTGACCCACGGGGTCGGGCGCACGGGGACGCCGTTCGCGCCGTCGAGCAACCCCTGCTCGTCGAACGTGCGCAGCGCCCCCTGCACCACTTCGGGCCGCCATGCGGGACCGCACGCCTGGGCGAGCTCCTGCCAGTTGCGCCGGCCGTCCAAGTGGCCGAGCAGGTGGGCGGCGTCGGCGCCGATCCGGAAGTACTTGCCGCCGCGCTGCACCACCCACTTGGCGCCCTCTTCCGCGGGCGGGTGCAGCCTGACCCCGGCGGCCAGCCGCGGTGTCTCGGGCAGGGGGTCCGGCTCTCCCAAGGGAGGGGCCGGCGCCGCAGCCCGGCGCTTGGTCTTGGTCACACGATGTCCCGGTTGCGGAACAGCGCGAACCCGGCGGCGCCCAAGGCGGCGATCCAGCCCCCGATTACCGCCAGCGCCCAGGGCACCGACAGCAGTTCGGGTTTGCCGTCCAGATAGACCGAGCTCATGGCGATGGTCATCAGGTACTTGGCCACCTCGGGGACGGCGCGCAGCAGATACGGCTCCAGGCCCATCGTCAGCAGGACGAGGATGAGCACCGCCGCCACCCGGTTGCGGACGATCCAGCCGACCATGGCGCCCCAGGGGACGGCCAGCGCCGTGACGGCGAAGACCCCCGCGGCGGTCTGCCAGGTCTCGGTGGTCCACTCGGGGCTGAAGCCGCCGGCCGGCATGAACAGCATGGGCGACACGAGTGCGCCGGCGGTCGCCGCCGCACCGAAGAGGACCCCCATCGCGGTGGCGACCAGCGCCTTGGCGGTGAAAATCCGCCCCCGGCCGCCGCCGAGCAGCACAGAGCGGCTGATGGTGCCCGTTCCGTACTCCTGGGCGACGTAGACGGCCCCGAACAGCGACGACAGCAGGTGCATGGTCATCCATGCCCGCACGACCTCGCCGGTCAGGTCTGCGCGCGCCTGGGTGGGCAGCTCACCGGCTTCCACCTCCGACACGAAGCCGTAGGCCGAGACCACGCTGAGCAGCACGCCGCCGCCGATCATGTACAGCCAGACCGGTGTGCTGACGGCCTTGGTCGACTCGGCCAGCAGGGTGTTACGCATCCGCTCCTCCTTGTGCAGCCTCGCCGACCAGGTCGAAGAAGCGCTGCTCCAGGTCGCCGGCCGCACCGGTGACCAGTCCGTCGAGCGGACCGGCGTAGCGGAGGGTCTGCTGGAGCACCACGACGTCGTCCACGGTCTGCTGGACCTCGGACAGCAGATGGCTGGAGAGCAGGATGGTGCGGCCCTCGTCGGCCAGGGAACGCAGGAACCCGCGCAGCCAGCGGATACCGTCGGGGTCCAGCCCGTTCATCGGTTCGTCCAGGATCAACAGCTCCGGGTCGGCCAGCAGCGCGCACGCCAGTGCGTGCCGCTGCCGCATCCCGGTCGAGTAGTTCTTGACCTTGGTGCCGCCCTGCCCGCCGAGTCCGACGAGTTCGAGCACCTCGTCGGCGCGTGCAGCGGGCAGCCCCAGCATCCGCGCCCACACGCGCAGATCGCGGCGGCCGCTCAGGGTCGGCACCGAGTTGACCCGCTCCATGCTGACCCCGACCCGGTGCGCCGCCCGGTCCAGCCCGGCGTAGGGCCGGCCGAAGACGGTCGCCTCGCCGGCGCTCGCCTCCATCAGCCCGGTGAGAATCCGCAACGAGGTCGTCTTGCCCGCGCCGTTGCGACCGAGAAGCCCGGTGATCCGACCACTGCGCACGCTGAACGTCACGTCGTCGACGGCCGCGGTGCCGCCGAAACGCTTGGTCACCGAGTCGAACCGGACGGCGGCGTCCTCAGCGGTCAACTCTTCCCCTTCTGGAACCCGGCCAGGGCGCCGCACAGCGCAACGACCACGATGGTCGAGACGACGGCCACGATCCGGATGGTGTCCCCCTCAAGGAAGAAGAAGGTGAAGGCGCAGAACAGGAGCATCAGGGCGGGGACGCCGATGGCGATCCGGTTCGCGGCGCTCGACGGGAGCGATTTCGCGGACATGGGAACCTCCTGGGTTCGTTGAACGGGGTAGCTTGAATCCGAGGCGCCGCCCGTTGCCGGATCGAATCCGACGACGTGTCCGGGACGATCGCGCTGTCTACTCGATCCGGCTCGGGGCGGCGCGGCCAGGTGCCGCCCGCGGCAGCCGACCGGGTCGGCTGCCGCGGGCGGACCGTCAGGTCAGGCTGATCGCGAACGAAGCGCTGACCCCGGCGCCGACCAGGGCGCTGGTCCAGAAGCCGGGGGCCTCCATGGTCTCCAGCTCCTGCATCTCCAGTTGCTGCATCTCCAGTTCCAGGGTCGGTTCACCGGGTGCCGCGCTGGCGGGGAAACGGTTGTCCATGGCCTTTCCTACTCCTAGGTACTCAAAGGGTTGCGGATGGTGATGGGGCGGTCCGGCTGTTACCGGATCAGGTGATGGCGATGCTGACGGTGTACCCGCTGTAGGCGGCCGAAGCGGTGGAGGCGGTGCTGACGATGAAGCCGCTGACCGTGGCCCAGCCGGGGGCCTCCATGGTCTCCAGCTCCTGCATCTCCAGCTCCAGCACCTGGTCGGGAACCGCTGCCGTCGTGTTCATCTCCTGCATGGGCCTAATCTCCTTCTGTTTCGGTGGGTGATGCGTCCCGGAGCAAAATCTCCGGCAGCCGGCGCCCGTCGGGCGGACACCGGCGGTCTGTGGCGGGTCCAGCGCGGCCGGCCTGCTCGGTGGGCGCCGCCGACGGTGCGGCAGCCGCGGTGAGCAGGGAGTTGACGTCGGAGGTCGTGAGCCCGCCGAGCATCGGCAGCCCCGCGCCCCACGCGCGCACGGCGCGGGCGGCCACGTCCCGGATCTGCTCGGGTCCGGCGCTGATGCGGGCGTCGATCCCCCAGGCTCGGACCAGCGCGGCGATGCCCTCGGCCGGTGCCTGCGGCAGGCCCGGGCTCTCATCGCGGATGCGGCGCCACATGCGGTGCAGTTTCGGCGCGCTGCCCAGCCGGTGGTCGCCGTCGGCGATCCGCTGCCACAACGGGGGCAGGACCGCCGCGGCCGCCGGGACCTTGCGCAGCCCCAGCGCCCACGACAGCTCGTTGGCCAGCGGCCACCCCTTGGCCGGGAAAGGCATCCGGTGCGCGAGCAGGTCGGCGGAGTGGCTGTACCCGCTGAGGCCGGCGATGCGCAGCCGCAGCTCTGGGCCGGCCCGCTCGCCGGCCGCGCGCAGCCGGGCGGCCTCGTTTCCGGCGCGCACCAGGCTCGCGGCGGTGTCCTCGGCCGCGCCGTCCTGCGCGGGAAGCTCCGCGGGGTCGCCGATGCAGGGGCCGACCGTCCGGAACAGCGCTTCGAACACGCCCTCCGCGACCAGGTGCGCGGGCAGGGTCTCGGTGGCCTCGGCAACGTGTGCCCACGCGTCCGGCCGCAGGCAGATCCCTTCCACAATGCGTTTGCCGCGGGCCGATGCCACACACGCGCTGCAGCCGCGCTCACTGCCCGTGCCCAGGGTGGTCGGCACCGCCGCCAGCCCGATGTGCCGCGCGAGCCCAGCAGGCAGTACCAGGCTGCCGCTGCGTTGGGGCGAGTCGATACGGGCGGCCGCAGCGGGGTTGCCGTGCAGGGCCGCGGCCAGCTTCGCCTGGTCCAGCACCGTGCCGCCGCCAACAGCGACCACCAGGTCCGCGCCGTCCAGGTGTTCGGTCAGCGCACGGATGGCGCCGATGTCGCCGCCGGTATCCAGTACCCGGGTGCGGGCGGCGCACCCGGCGGCGCCCAGCACGTCGCGGACCGCGGACTCCACCGGTGTCCCGGCAACGGCCGGGTCGGCCAGCAGCACCGCGTTCCGCGCCCGCCTTTGTGCGGCTGCGGCGGCCACGGCACCGTAGGCGCCGACCGGCTCTTGCAGCGGCGGTGCTGCGGCGGTCATCGGGCCACCGCGGCCGCACCCGGGCGGCGGGAGGCGCTGTGCGCGGCGATCCCGCGGCGCACGCACTCCAGTAGCTCGTCGACCTCGGCGTCGCTGTAGGTCAGCGCCGGGATGAGCTGGACTCCGTGCGGGCCGGGGTGCACCACGGCACCGGCCGCCCGCACCGCCGCGACCAGGTCGGGCACCTGCTCCGGAGGCAGCGGATCCCCCGAGTCGCCGGCGACCGCCAGCGAGCGGAAGCATCCGCTCCCGGCGGTGCCCGCGACCTGCGCCACGTCCCGGACCAGGCGTTCACACCCCTCGCGGAGCCGTTCGCCGACCCGCCGGCCGGCGGCGACCGCATCGAGCCTGCGCATCTCCGCGATCGTCGCGGAGATCGCGGCGCACGGCACCGGGCTGCCGCCCTGGGTTTCGGCGTGGCTGAGCACGGCGTTGCGGTCGGCGAAGGTGCCGGCAACCCGGTGGGAGGCGACGATCGCGGCGGCCGCGCAGGTGCCGTTAGTCAATCCTTTGGACGTGATGAGCAGATCCGGCGGCTCCGGCCACCGCTGCGACGCGAAAAAGCTGCCGGTACGGCCGAACCCGGTGGCCACCTCGTCGGCGATGACGAGGAAGCCGTGCTCCGCGCGCAGCCGCAGGAGTTCGGCGACGTACTCCCCGGTCAGCGGCAGTGTTCCGGTGCCCAGCACAGGCTCGACCACCACGGCCGCGAGGCGGCTGCCGCTCCGCGCCACCAGGGCGGCCAGTTCGCCGGTGTCGTTGGGCGCGGTGTGCCGGATCAGCCGCTGGTCGACGCCATAGGACTGCTGGCCCAGGTCCTCGCCCGTCAGCGAGAACCCGCCGAAGGTGAGGCCGTGGAAACCGCCGCGCAGTGCGGCGACCAGGTTGCGGCGCGGTTCGCCGGCCAGTGCGTGGTACTGGCGGGCCAGCTTCATCGCGGCGTCGTTGGCCGCCCCGCCGGAGGTGGAGAACAGCACCTTGCCGTAGTGGCCGGGCCCGCACACCTCGAGCAGGTCGGCCGCTGCCCTGCGGGCATAGGCGTTCTCGTAGCGGAACGCGCTCAGATACGAGGCGTCCCGCAGCGCGGCGCCGACGGCATCGGCGATCGCCGGGTTTCCGAAGCCGAGATTGGCGTTCCACAACCCGCTCGCGCCGCACAGCACTTCGCTGCCGTCGGCGAAGCCGATGCGGTGGCCGCGGGCCCAGACGGCGCAGACGCCGTCGTCGCCCTGATCGGCCGGTGCCATCAGATAGGGCCAGAGCCCGTTGGGGTCGTTCATCGGGCGGCCTCCGCTTCGAGCAGCGTGATGTGGTGCCGGCCGGGGTCGGCCCATTCGGTCCGGTCGCCAACGGTCAGGCCGGCGCGGGCCAGCTCGCCGGCCAATCGGTCGGCGGGCAGCACGGCGACGCGGGCGACGAAAACCTCGACGGCTCCCGCGGACTCCGGTTCGGCGGGCAGGACCGTGATCACCCGCTGGTCGGCGTCCTCGGGCCAGTACTCGTGGAGCCGGTACGCGGTGCCGCTCGCACCGCGGACCACGTGCTCGGTCTCCGCGCCGGCTTCGGCGCCGCCTGCGTCTCCGCGGGTCAGCGCGGTCGTCAGGAAGCGCCCGCCCGGCACCAGGTGGGCTGCGACCGCGCTGAACAGGCCCGCCCGCCCGTCCGCGTCGAGCAACGACGCCGATGTGGCACCGAGGACCACCGCGCGGAACCGGTCCGCGAGCCGGAAGCCGTTCATGTCGGCTTGGACGAGCGTGCAGCGGTCCCGCAAGTGGGCGGGCGCCGTACCGAGCCGTTCCGCCAGCACGGCGAGCATGTCCGCTGATAGGTCCAGGGCCGTGACAGCGCGGCCCAGCGCCAGGATGGGCAGCGTGATCCGGCCGGAGCCCGCCGCGAGGTCCAGCACCGGGCCGGGAACCGCGCGCACCCGCCGGACGATCTCGCGGGTCTCGGCCGTGTCACCCGCGGACATGTCATGGTAGACCGACGCGCCTTCGGGGCCGTAGAGGTCGCGCAGGCGCGCCCGCGGCCCGAGCTCGGCAACGCGCGCCCCGGCGGCACCCGGCGGCGGCGCAAGCTGGTCGCGGATGGTCATGCGGCGCTACCTGCCGTTTCGTGGTCGGCATCGCCGGGCGCCAAATCCACGCCGGCAGCGGCGAACCGGTCCTGCACACCGCTGAGCGCCTCGGGTGCGGCGAACTCCGCGGCGGCCTGCAGGCCGCCGGTGGCGAGCACGGCCTCGATCGCCTCCGCCGCTTGGGGGCCGACACGGAAGACGCGTTCGCTGTCCGGGAGGTAGACGTAGCGGCCTGCGCCGCTGCCGTCGTCGCCTTGCAGCAGCAGCGGAGCCGCGCCCCCGCGCATATCGGCGGGCCGGGCCACGTTGTCCAGCGCGGGCAGGAACCGCCCGCCGAACCCGGAGACCCGCACGTCGGTGATCTCGCGCGCGGCCAGTTGGCGGATGCCGTCGAGGGCGGCCAGGTAGCGGCCGAGCCAGGGGCGGGCACCGATCTGCGGCGCGCGTTCCTCCTCGGGTACGGCCGCGCCCAGGCAGACGGCGCACGGCGCGGCGCTGGCGGCGTTGGTGCGGTCCCAGGCCTCCTGCAGCGCACCCATCCCGTCGCCCGTTCGGCCGAGGTTCAGCCCGCCGACGGACGTGGAGATCCCGCCGTCGGCGCCCACGTACAACCGCAGCGACGGGCCGTCGGCCGCGGTTCGCGCACCAAGACCGCCCATGTCGGCGATCCGCACCGAGGGCGCGGTGGCGAACTCCGGGAACAGGCCCTCGGCCAGTGCCGTGTCGGCGTCCTCCAGGAACACCGCGAAGTCTTCGGTACCGCAGACCCGGGCCAGGGTGGGCCCGAGCACGGACATGAACTGGCTGGTGGCGTAATCCTGGATCTGCAGATAGAAATCGTCGCCGACGCAGATTTCCGCACCGGGATCGCCGATCGCGCCGGAAATGGTGACGGCTCCGCTGGATTCTTCCCCGGGCGGAGCGACGACAAGGGTCTCGGCGCCGATGACCCCGGACTCCCGCAGACCGGGAAGGTGACCGGAATCCGCGACCACCGCGGTCGCCGCCGCGGCCGAACCGGTGCGGGTATCCAGATGTCCCGTACCCCAGGACATGAGGTTCCGCTTGATTCTTTTCCGCTCGGTTTTTTCCATTCCAGCCACCTTCGTTCTGAGTGCGGTTTCACCGGTTTTTGTGCCGCGCAGGATCAAGCCGGGAGTCCACCAGAATCCCGCGCAGGTTGCCGGGCACTCACGCGGACACCGCCGAAAGTATCGACTTGGTGTCGTCCAAAGCGGCCTGCGGCCCGAATTCGTTGTACACACCGGTCAGGTTGAGAACGATCTCCTCGACCCCGGCTTTCCGGTACTCGTCAAAGAGGATCGCGACCTCTTCGGCCGTACCGCTGACGAAGGCGTTTTCCGCCACCAGGGCACGGGCGCCGGCTTCAGGGTCGTCGGCCGACACGTCGAGCCCTGCCTTTTGCAGCATGTCGACGTAATGCGGCCCTTGGAGATGGCCCCGGTTGCTCGACAGGGCGAGCTGTTCCGGTGAGCGCTCCGGCCGGGAGAGGGCCGTGGGAACGACCGCGGTGACGGTGGGGGTGTCGCGCCCCGCCTGCCGGGCCCCGGCCTGCAGCGCCGGAACGAGGGTGTCGCGGATGTATGCCGGAGGAGCCAGCCAGGTGATGGCGACATCGGCGAGTTCACCGGCGACCCGCGCCATCCCCGGCCGCAGGACGCCCAGGCCCGTGCGTATCTCCGGGGTGAGCGCCGGCGGCAGTTGGCCGTGGCACGAATGGTATTCGCCGCGCTGGTCCACTGTCTCGCCGGCCAGCAGGCCGCGGACGGCACCGAGGTACTCCCGGGTGGCGGTCAGCGGGCTCCGGTAAGGCGCGCCCAGCACCGACCGCTGCAGGGGCCGCGCACCCGGACCGAAACCGGCGACCACGGACCGGCCGGTGGTGAGCGCAATGGAACGCGCCTGGAGCGCAGCACCATAGGGCGAGTGAAATGGCATGAGTGAAACACCCAGGCCGATGGGAACGCGAAATCCGGAACCGGCGGCGTAGGCGGCCCCTTGTTGGGCGTCGAGAAGCGCCGCCTGCCCCTGCCACAAGCGCTCGGCTCCGGTCCAATTCACCAAGGCCGCGTACGGAAGCAACTGCTCCGGCCTGCGGGGCATGAAAGGGACGAGGACCGAGCAGCTTGTCATTCAATCGTTCCAGATCGTGGTGGGAAACAGGGGGATGGGGTCCGGGATACCTATTCAGGCCCGACCGGTTCGCACCAAGGTATTACGAATAATGAAAGACACCGGCACACCGCTTCCCCTCCGCGACACCAATACACCCGCATGCTGCTTAAGAGATCAATAAAGAAGATCAACGGGCAACTTAACAAGTAATTCGCGTTAACTCAACGTGAATCGGATACGCAGGGTTCTGATCGTGGCACCCTCCGGATCCGGCTGAGTGGTTTTCGCAGGCCGCAGGGGCGCAATGGATGACGAGCGGCAGCCGCCATGTGGCCGGATCAGGACACGCGGGACACACAGCGCGAACCAGGACACTCTGGGACCGGCGGCGTGGAGGGCCCGGAGCGGCCTGCGGGTACACAGTCACGGGTGCGCGGCTGCGCCCCGCGACCGTGCCCGTGCACGCCCTTCCGTTATCAGGCCCGCAGCGCCCGAGCCGGTCAGCGGCACGGCGCCGCAGTCGGCCGCCCGGCACGACCGCCGACAACCAACTGCCCTGGTTGCGGCAGCAGCGAAAGGGGCGTGGCCGGCGATCCCAGGCCCGGCCCCGGCGCCGGCCCGTGCGGGCGGTGCCGGGGCCGGAGGGGTTGTTCGCCAGCTGCTCGGTTGTCCAGCGGCTCAGCCGGTATCGCCGGACCGTCCGGCAGCGGTGGTGGTGGGGCCGCCGTTCCAGCGGCCCACCCCGGCGACGGCCCAGACCTGCTCGGGGTCGTAGTAGGGCTCGTCGGCGTACGGGCGCCAGTCGGCCAGGTGGGTCACGCCCGGATCGACCAGGTCGAGGTCGTCGAAGAAGTGGCGGATCTCGGTTTCTGCGAGCGGATCTGGCCGGGCGAACTGGTGGCCTCGTAGCTGTCCTGGGCGAACCGCGCCCGCTCGGGATGGGTATCCCCCTCGACGTGGCTGATGGCCACGTAGGACCCGGCGGGCAGGTGGTCCAGGTAGTTCCGGACCAGGTCGAAGGGCCGCTGCTCGTCCTTGAGGAAGTGCAGCACCGCGACCAGCAGCAGCCCGATCGGACGGGAGAGGTCCAGGCGCCGCGTCAGCGCGGGATCGGCGAAGATCGTCTTGGGGTCGCGCATGTCGGCCTCGACCACACCGGTGATGTCGGGCCGGTCGGCCAGCAGCGCCTCGGCGTGCACCCGCACCACCGGGTCGTGGTCCACATAAACCACACGGGCCTCGGCATGGTGGCGCCGCGCCACCTCGTGCACCGGCGCCTCGGCCGGCAGCCCCGCACCGATGTCCAGGAACTGGTCGACGCCCCGTTCGCACATCAGATCCACGGCCCGCCCCAGGAACGCCCGGTTGGCCCGTGCCCACATGCGCCCCTCGGGGATTGCGGCGAGAATCCGGTCGCCGGCTTCGCGGTCGGCCGCGTAATTGTTCTTGCCACCCAAGTAGTAGTCGTAAAGCCGGGTGGAGCTGGGCACGGTGGGGTCCACGCCTGCGGACCTACCGGGAGCGGCCGGGTTCGCGGGGTCGGCTGAGTCGTTCACGGCGGTTCCTCATCGTCGGGAGGGCGCGGGCAGGCACCCCTCTGCGTGATTGCGCACGGTGTGTACTCATATTATTACGGAAAGCCATTACCGCGCCGGATTCCGTAGCGGCCGGCGCCCGACCGGCCGGGTTTGGCACGCACCCGGCCGGATAGCCGTCCCGATCGGGGACCGTTGATCCGGCGATCCGCCCCACCGGACCCACCGGCCCCGCCGCCCCATCCGACACGGCCGGGCGGCCGGGCGGCCCATCACGGCGCGAAAGAGTGAGGCAGCGGAATGACAGAGACCGCGGAACGCACCGAACCGGTCCGCACCGGGCTGCTGATCGGCGGCGAGACAGTGCAGCCCCAGGAGTCGTTCCCGGTGCACGACCCCGCCGCCCCCGACCGGGTCGTCGGCCACGCGGCGTCGGCGGCGCCGGCGCATGCGCGCCAGGCGGTCGAGGCCGCCCACGACTCCTGGGCCGACTGGAGCGAGCGCGCTCCGGAACGGCGCGCCGAGATCCTGACCGAGGCGCTCGGCGCGCTGGATACCGGCAACGAAGAGCGCACCGACCTCCTCGTGCTGGAGAACGGCAAGATCCGCGCCGAAGCCGCGGCCGAGATGGCGGTGTTCGCCCAGCGCTGCCGGCTCGCGGCCACGCTCGCCCAGGAACTGCGCCACGTACGCCACCACCCCGCGGCCGGGCACCAGGACATGGTGGCCTCGACCTCGGCGGCGGGAGCCGCCCCCGACGGCGCCGGGCCGCGGTTCCGCTCCGAGGTGTCGATGCTGCCGCTGGGCGTGGTGACCATCATCGTCCCGTACAACTGGCCGCTGGCGATCCTCGCCGCGAGCCTGCCCTACGCCCTCGTGGCGGGTAACACCGTGGTCGTCAAGCCGCCGCCCACAACTCCGCTGTCGGTGGTGACCACGCTCCAGCGGCTCGCCGCGCGGTTGCCCGCGGGCGTGCTCAACATCGTCACCGGTACCAACGAGGCCGTGGCGCCCGCCCTGGAGGACCCCCGGGTCCGCCGGATCGTGTTCACCGGTAGCACGAACGCGGGCCGGACCATCATGCGCACGGCCGCGCAGAACCTCACCCGGGTGACCCTGGAACTCGGCGGCAACGACCCGGCCATCCTGCTCGACGACGTGGAGCTGGACGACGCCGCCGTCGGACGCCTGGAAGCGGGCGCCTTCCTGACGGCCGGCCAGGTGTGCATGGGCATCAAGCGCCTCTACGTGCACCGCTCCCGGTTCGACGAGGTGGTCACCGCGCTGTCGGCGGCCCTGGGCCGGCACCGCGTCGGGCACGGCCTGGACCCGGATTCGACGATGGGGCCGCTCAACAGCGCCCGGCAGCGCGACTTCGTACGCGGTCTCGTGGACGACGCGCGCTCCGCAGGCCGCGAGGTGCGCGAGTTCGGCATCGTCAGCGGCGAAGCCCGCGAGTCGGGCGGCTACTTCCTGCCTCCGGCGCTGGTCCTGGACCCGGCGCCGCACGACCGCATCGTGGTGGAGGAGCAGTTCGGTCCGGTGCTGCCCGTCATCGCCTACGACGACGTCGACGAGGCGGTCGACGCGGCCAACAACGACTGGTCCGGCCTGTGCTCGTCGGTGTGGACCGCCGACCCCGACCGCGCGGCGCGGGTGGCCGGCCGGCTGCGGACCGGCACCACCTGGGTGAACGACGCCAATGCCGTTGCCGAGGACGACCGGGCGCCGTTCGGCGGGTTCCGGCAGAGCGGCATGGGCCGCGAACTGGGCATCGAGGGACTGATCGAGATGACCGAGCCGCACACGGTCACCTACACCCGCCGGTGACGCGCCGCCGGCAGGGCGGCTGCGCCACCGCCACGGCCCCGGCCCGGGCAACAGCGCGGGACACTGCGGGACGCGGGGGCACCGCGGCACACCCCGGAAGCGAACGGGGCCCCGCCCGGCCGATGGCCGGGGAGGCCCCGCACTACGCGGCGGTGCCGGGCACCACTCGGCGGTTCCGATTACCGCCCGGCACCGCCGTACAACCCGGCCCTACCGGGCTCCGCCGCTACCGCGACGACCGGGCGGCCAGCGCCGCCGCCAGAGTCGGCACCCCCGCCTCGCCGTAGAAATCGCCGATCTCGACGCGGTGGTCCGGGTCGAGCTGCTGCAGGCGCGAACGCAGTCCCATCAGCACCAGCGAACCCAGCCCCAGCGCGGTGAGGTCGGTGTCCAGGCCCACTTTTTCTCGGGCCTCGGCCTGACCGGGCACCTGGTCGGCCACCCAGTCCTGCAGCGCCGCCGCCAGCACAGCGCGGCGTTCGCCCTCGTCGGCGGCTGCCGCGAATTGGGCGCGGCGCCAGGCCAGCTCGTCCTCCGGAGCCTCATCGGCCGCGGAACCCTGGTCGAGGCGCGCCCAGGCGCGCGCGGGCAGCGGCGCCACCGTCGCCGGCCGCTCCGCATCCCAGGCCCGTTCGACCCCGCGGACGTACAGGCCCGCGGCGGTGCGCAGCAGCGCGGTGTGCTCGTCGTGGTTCTCGTCCGCACAGGGCAGCACGTCGGCGTCCAGGATCGGCGCCAACACACTGTGGGCACCGATCTCGACCAGCACCGTCGACTCGCCATGGCCGTCGATGGCGGCGGCCACCGCCGCATCCAGCAGGACCGGCGCACGCAGTTGGCGGCCCCAGTAGTCGCCGTCGAGCCGCCCGCCGTCGATCTGCGCGCCCGTGGCGGTGGAGTACAGCGGCATGGTCAGACCGCCGGGCCGCACGTCGGCCAGGTCCTCGGCGAGGTGGCCGGCGGCCGTGTCCAGCAACGGCGAGTGCCCGGGCGGAGCCTGGGACACCTCCCAGGACCGGGCCCGCGGATAGTGGGCCTCCAAGTGCTCGGCCAGCGCCGCGAGCGCGTCGTGGGCCCCCGAGAACACCGTCGATCGCGGCCCGTTGACCACGGCCAGCGTGGCGCCGGTCGCCTCGGCGACCGCCGCGGCCCGGTCGGGGTCCAGGTCGGTGGCGACCATGCCGCCCAGGTCGGCTGTCTCGGCCAGCAGCGCGCTGCGCCGGGTCACCAGCCGGGCGGTGTCGTCGAGGGTGAGCGCGCCCGCGAAGTGCGAGGCCGCGGCCTCGCCCAGCGAGTGGCCCACAACGGCATCGGGGCGGATTCCCCAGTGGGACAGCAGCGCGCTCAGCGCGATCTGGTGCGCCACCGCTGAGGACTGCACGACCTCGATGTCGGCGTCCGCCAGCCCCGACTGGTGAGCGGACATGGCGGCGGTGGCCTTCTCCAAGGCGGCGGCGTAGACGGGTTCGCGCCGAGCCAGCACCTCGCCCATGCCGGGGCTGTGCGAGCCGTGGCCCGGGTAGAGGAACACGACCCGCGGCCGGGGCGCGGTCGCGCGGCGGGAGGCCGCCACCGCCGGGTGGGTCCGGCCCGCGGCGAGGGCCTCCAGCGCGTCGGCCGCCTCATCGGGGGAGGTGGCGACCACGGCGGAACGCTGGGCGAGGTGGTCGCGCCCGGTGGCCGCGGTGCGGGTGATCTTTTCCCACGACGATTCCTCCGCGCTGCGCAGCGCCGGAACCCAGCGGGCGGCGGTGGTGGCCAGTGTCCGCGGATCGGCCGCCGAGACCGGCAGCAGGCGCGCAACCGGATCCGCCGCCGCACCGGCCGCAGCCTCCGAGGCAAAGGCAATGCCGGGATCGGGGTCGGGGTCGGGTTGGGTGAGGATGACGTGGACGTTGGTGCCGCCGAATCCGAACGCCGACACGCCGGCGACGCGCCGCTTGCCCGGCGCACCGGGCCAGGGCCGCGGCTCTCGGGCCACCTCCAGCCCCAGATCGCCCAGGCGCGGGCGCGGCTCGTTGTGGTTGGGGGTCGGCGGGATCTGGCCGTGCTCCATCGCCAGCACCGTGGACACGACCGAGACCAGCCCGGCCGCGCCCTCCAGGTGGCCCACGTTGGCCTTGACCGAGCCGACCAGCAGCCGCTCGCCTTCGGCCCGGCCGCGGCCCATCACGTTGGCGAGTGCCATGGACTCCGCGCCGTCGCCGGCGCGGGTGGCGGTGCCGTGGGCGTGCACGTAATCCACCGAGTAGGGGTCGATGCCGGAGCGCTCGTAGACGTGCCGCAGCAGGTCGGCCTGTGCCGCGCGGTTGGGAGCGGCGGGGTTGAGGTGGACGAAGCCGTCGGAGTTGGTGTGGCTGCCGGGCATGGCGGCGCGCACCCGCGCACCGGACTCAGCGGCGCGGCCGGCCGTGGTGAGGACGACCACGGCCATGCCTTCACCGCGCACGAACCCGTCGGCGTCGGAGGCGAACGGGCGGCAGCGCCCCGTTGGGGAGTAGGCCCCCGAGCGCCGGAACAACTTGGTGTGGTTGTCCAGGCCCAGGTACTGGACTCCGGCGACGATGGCCGTGTCGGCCTCGCCGGACAGCAGGGCCTGGCGGGCGCGGTGCAGGGCCACCAGCGAGGAGGAGCAGGCGGTGTTGATGACCTCGGCCGCGCCCCGCAGGTCGTAGACGCGGCTGATCCGGTTGGCGAGCATGCTCGGCAGGGAGCCGGCGGTCTCCAGCATGGTGCCGGCGTGGTCGACGCCGAGGTGGGTGATGGCCTGGTCCAGGCACGAGGAACCCACCCACACCCCGACCGCGCTGCCGCGCAGGTCGCGGGGGGCGATTCCGGAGTCCTGGAGTGCTTCCTCGACACCCTCCAGCATCAGCGCCTGCTGCGGGTCCAGAGTGCGGGTCTCGGCCGCCGACATGCCGAAGTGCTCGGCGTCGACGCCCAGTTCCGTCTCTTCCAGCAGGCCGCCGGGCAGTACGTCCTGGCGAGGGTGCGGGGTTTCGTCGGCGGGAGCCGGGTCGGTGATCAGATCGGCGCCGTCATACAGCGCCTTCCAGAGGCTTTCGGGAGAGTCGATACCGCCGGGCAGGCGGCAGGACATGCCTACGATCATCACCGGCTCGGTCATCGGCGCGCCCCCGATCCGCCGGCGGCGCGCTCAATGGTCGGTCTCGGCGGGCCCGGTTCGGCTCCGGGGCGGTGGCGGTCGGGCAGACGGTCAGGATCGGATGCGAACAGGCAGGCCAAACCATTCTCCTAGGGACGGTGACAACGGGGGCGGTGTGGTCTCTATGGAGTAGCGTCTGCACGGTGCGGAGTCAGCTGCCTGCGCGGGCGGCGGGTTCGGCCGGAAGCGCGGGCACCCGGCGGCTCATGCGCCGGAGACGGCGGTGGCTTCCGCCGGGAAGGTGCGCGCCTTGGCGGGGTCGGCGATCCAACCGGCGGGCTTGTCCCAGCTCTTGGAGAACGCTGCGGCGACCGGAGGTGTCCGGCCCGATGGGGCGCGCCTCGCGACCGGCGCCGAGCAGTGGGCGCGCCAAGGTCGGTCCTGACCGGCTCCGACCGACGATGGTGAACCTGCTCTGCTTCGGCATGGGCGGGGTTCCTCGGGTCGGGTTGCCGTTGGGTACTGAAGCGGTCGCGGTGCCGGCACACGCCACCCCGGGCGGGAGAAACGAGGGGGACCCCACCATCCGCTCCTGAACTTGTCGGCACTGCCGGTACGAGCGCAACCCGTCACAGATCACGCTAAGGCGGGATTATTCCACCCGATGATCTTGGCAGTCCAGCGGCCCAGCGCCCCGAAATGCCCGCCACACAAGGCTTCCCGGCTTCTCCCACCAGTCACTGGAGCCACAACGCGCAGGTGGGAGGCGCTACAGGAACCGGGCATTTCGGGTCCGTACCTGGCTCTAAAAGACCCCGGCGTCCGGTGATGGGACGACCGGCCGGGACGGCCTGCCGGCCTGTCCGCGGTTGCCGCCGTGTGACTAAGCTTTCCTTTTCAACTCAACTTTCCTTACCTAGGATGGCCCGGTCAGTGCAGTTGCAGCCCGCCGGGCGTTGGGCCCCGCAGGGTTGCGGAACTCTGGGAAGAGGTCACCTTGGCCGTACTTCAGATCATCGTCGCCAGCACCCGCCCCGGCCGCATCGGTCCGTCGGTCGCCCGGTGGGTTGAGGGCGAGGCCCGTGCGCACAGCGGGTTCGACGAGGTGGAGGTGGTCGACCTCGCCGAGGTGAACCTCCCGTTCCTGGACGAGCCGAACCACCCGCGCCTGGGCCAGTACACCCACCAGCACACCCTCGACTGGAGCGCCAAGGTCTCAGCGGCCGACGCGTTCGTGTTCGTGATGCCCGAGTACAACTACGGTTTCAACGCCGAACTGAAAAACGCCATCGACTTCCTGCACCACGAATGGGCCTACAAGCCCGTCGGCCTTGTCAGCTACGGCGGCGTGGCGGCCGGTACCCGCGCCGCGCAGATGATCAAGCAGGTCCTCACCACGCTCAAGATGACCCCGTTGCCCGAGGCCGTCTCCATTCCGTTCGTCCGGCAGTTCCTCGACGAGTCCGGCGGCACCCTGGTGCCCAACGACACCATGACCTCCGCTGCCAAGGCGATGCTCGACGAACTCGTCCGCACGAGCGGCGCCCTGCGCCCCCTCCGCGAGAGCGCCGCGCAGCAGGCGCAGGCCGGGTGATGTCCGGCGGCACCGGCGGCACCGGCGATGTCCACCGCGTCTGCACGCGCTTCCACGCGGCGATCGAACTGATCGGCGCCCGCTGGACCGGCGCCATCGTCCGCGCCATGTTCACCGGGCAGCACCAGTATTCGCAGATCAAGGCGGCCGTTCCCGGGTTGAGCGACACCATGCTGGCCCAGCGGCTGCGCTCTCTGGAAGCCGAGGGCATCGCCGAGCGCCGCGTCTTACCGACCACGCCGGTGCAGGTCGAATACCACCTCACCGAGAAAGGCCGCGACCTGGGACCGGTGCTGGATGCCGTCGTCGACTGGTCGCACCGCTGGATCCCGACCCCGCCGGCGGACGGCGACCGGTCATAACGCGGCCGGTCCGGCGGCGCGGCTCTCGGGGCCGGCGCCGCCGCCTGCCCCCTGTACCCGCCGGTGCCCGGCGGCACCGGCGGGAGCAGGGCACGGTCTCAGCGCAGGAAGGCGGTCAGGGCGTCGATGACGGCCTGGGGTTGCTCCTCGGGGATGTAGTGGCCGCTGTTGGCGACCTCGACCACCTCGACGTCCGTGCCCTTCGACGGCATCACGTTGCGCAGGAGGGCGTGGTTGCTCTCGTCGCCGCCCAGCGCGAGCAGCGGCACCGCCACCGGCGCGTAGGTCTGCTCGTCGGCGATGTCGCGGTTGAACGCCCGGTACCAGCCGTTGCCGGCGCGGACCGCGTCGGCGGTGGAGTAGGCCGCGGCGTAGATCTCCCGGGAGCGTTCGTCGATGCTGGCGGGGTCCTTGGCCATGCGGTCGAAGAGCCAGTCGGCCAGCAGCCGCGCGCGGCCCTCCAGCAACTGCTCGGGCAGGCCCCCCACCTGGTTGAACGCGAACCACCACAGGTAGTTGCGGGCACCGTCCTCAATGACCGAGTCGACGTGCTGGTCGGGTCCGGGCAGCAGCTTGAACTCCGACCACACCGCATCGGGGTGCGGCACGTCCAGCATCGCGAGCCTGGTGGTGGCCTCGGGGTGGTTGGCCGCGAAAGCGTAGGCGACCATGGCGCCGATGTCGTGGCCGGCGATGGTGGCCGCCGGCAGGCCGAGGTGCCCGAGGAGTCCGTGGATGTCGCGCGCCATGGTCTTCTTGTCGTAGCCGCCGGCGGGCTTGGCCGAGGACCCCATGCCGCGGATGTCGACGGCGATCACCCGGTGGTTGCGGGCGAGGGCGGGCATGACCTTGTGCCATTGCCACCAGGTTTGCGGCCAGCCGCCCAGCAGGACCAGCGGCTCGCCGCTGCCGCCCTCGACGTAGTGCAGCCGGGTGCCGTTCACCTCTGCTTCGTGGCTGGAGAACCCGCCGTCGAGCGAGTCGGCCAGGGCGGCGTCGTTGTCTCGGTGGGACGTGTACACGGCACTTCCTCAATGTTCGATGATACGAATTTTTCGCATAAACTGTCGTACGACATCCTCGTATGATCGGACGATGGCCGTCAACCTGGATCACTAAGGTTTATACGAAAATCGCGTACACTGGGTCGATGGCCGTACTGCACCATCCCGACGCCGCGGAAATCGAGCTCGTCGACGTGCTCGCCGCCCTGGGACACCCCGTCCGGCTGGAAATCGCCCGGGCACTGGCCTCCGGCGAAGAGCGGTTCTGCGGCGAGTTCATGCCCGACGTGCCGAAGTCGAGCATGACCCACCACTGGCGGGCACTGCGCGAGAGCGGCGTGATCCGCCAGCGCCGCTCCGGCCGCAGGCTCTACCTCACCCTGCGCCGCGACGACCTGGACTCCCGGTTCCCCGGGCTGCTCGACATCGTGCTCAACTGAGCCGGCGCCCGTCCGACAAGCCGACCGGCCTACCGGACGGCACGGCGGGCTGCCTACACGCACCGGTCTTTCCGCGGCCCCGTCAGGACATGTGCGCCGCGAACCAGTCGAGCACCGGCTCGGGGCGGCGCTGGAACTCCAGGTAGCCGTCCCAGCGGGCGGTCGTGCCCTCGATCCACTGCAGCTTCTTTTCAGCGGCGGGGAGGGGGATGTTGTCGAACATCGCCTGCACGTCGCCCGGGTGGGTCAGCACGTCGTCGCCCACCTGGTACAGGAAGGTCGGGATACCGACACTGCGGGCCCATTCGCGCGGGTTGCGGGCCGCGAAGCCGATCCCGGTGCGCCGGATGATCCGCTGTTCCAGATCCGCGGTCCGGTCCGGGAGGCCCATCATCGCCAGCCGGCGCCCGATGATCGTCTGCGCGGTCACGGGCTGGGGCCCGACCAGGCACCGCACCCCCTCGAACTCTTCGGGGAACCGCTCCATGGCGGCGAACGTGGAGCTGCAGCCCAGGCACCGGCTGAACAGACCGATCGCCGCGCCGCGGGTCTCCGGCCGCCGGCGGGCGTAGGACAGGGCGCCGACGACGTCACGCGCCTCGAAGATCCCGCTCGAACTGATACCGCCGTTGGCCGCCCCGCTCAGTCCGTGGTTGCGCAGGTCGTAGGCGAGGACGTGGTAACCGGCGCTGTGCAGGACCGCGTAGTCGGGGATCAGATTCACCTCGAACCCGTTCCCGCTGGGCGCCCACAGCGAGTGCCAGGGCTCCAGGTGGGCGGGCAGCCCCGAGCGGGTGAAGCCCATGGGGTGGTTGGCGATGACCAGCTTGTCCGAACCGGGCGCAGGGATGAACCAGCCTTCCAGCGGTACCCCATCGCGCGACGGGAAGGTGACCTCCTCGAAGTCCAGTCCGTATTCGTCCGGCGAATGCAGCACCGGGGACCGGGCCTGGAAACTGAACCCTGCGGCGAACCCGTCGAGCAGCCGCTCGGTCCGCTCGGCCTGTTCTGCCTGTTCTGCCTGTTCTGCCTGTTCGGTCCGTTCGCCGGACGGTGCCGAAGGCCCGCCCGCGCCCGGCACGCCGGGGGTGTGCGGCACGTCTTGCACATCTGCCATGGTCGTCGGTTCCCCTCATTGCGTTGGAAAGTAAACGGAAACGGAGTGGCGGGGCGGCGGTGTCCCGTACACGGCCGGCGCCGCCCCGGGTACTGCGCGGACGCACCGCGGGTCCGCCGGTTCAGTGCCATGCGGGCTTGCCGTTCTCCGCGCGGATGAGTGCCGCCAGGTCCTCACCGCCGCGGGCGATGTCGCGGCGCCACGCCCGCAAGCGCGCCGCCCGGCCGGCGAACCCGAGGTCCCACCACGGGTCGGCGGCTGCGCGCGCGGCCGCGACGGCCGCGTTCGCCTGCTCGGGTCCTGCCGCGGGGTAGCGCGCCAGTTCCCGGCCGGTGGCCTGGTCGAGCGTTACCACCTCGGCCCCGGTGGCGCCCGGGTCGCCGTCGCGCGTGGTGGCCGCCGTGTTCGCGGCGTCGGTGCTCATCGCCGCCCTCCTTTGGCTGGTTGGCCGGTTGGCCGGTGTTTCGGGTATCTGCGGACATGCACGGTTGGCGTCCGCGGCGGTGCCTTGCCGCCTTGCCGCCTGACCGCGTTGGTGGGATCGGTGGCTCGGTGGACCGTCGGCTCAATGCCCGGATGGCCTGCTGTGGCTTGCGCCCCCGCGCCTTCGGACCGCGCCTTCACGGGCCGGCGACGGGTTCCGCTGCCGCCGCTGCCGCCTCCGCCGCGGTGCCGCGGTCGCCGCCGCTGCGCCGGATGAGCGTCAGCACGTGCGCGCGCAGCTCGGCAAAGCCGCTCAGGCTCTTGGTGGCGACCTGGTCGCGCGGCCGCGGCAGGTCGACGTCGACCGTCTCGACCACGACGCTGGGGCGCTGCGATAGCACCACGACCCGGTCGGCCAGGTAGACCGCCTCGTCGATGTCGTGGGTCACCAGCAGCATGGTGACCCCCGTCCGGTCGCGCACCCGCAGGATCAGGTCCTCCAGTTCCGCGCGGGTCTGGGCGTCCACGGACGCGAAGGGCTCGTCGAGGAGCAGGATCGCCGGCTCGTAGGCCAGGCCGCGGGCGATCGCCACACGCTGCTGCATGCCGCCGGAGAGCTCCCACGGGTAGCGCGCGGCGGACGACTCCAGACCCACCGCCTTCAGCGCGTCGGCGACCCGGGCGGCGCGGTCGGCCGCCGACCGGTACTTGTTGCGCAGCGGCAGGCCGACGTTGCGCTCCACGGTGAACCACGGCATGAGCGACCGGCTGTAGTCCTGGAACACGGCGGCCATCGCCGTGGGCGGCCCGGCCACCGGCGCGCCGGCGAGCTCGACCGTGCCCGACGACGGCTCCAGTAGGCCGCACAGGCACTTCAGCAGCGTCGTCTTGCCCGCGCCGGAGGGCCCGACGATGCAGGTGAACTCCCCCTCGCCGACCGCCAGGGTCAGATCGCGGACCGCTTCCACGGCGCGGGCGCCGGAGCCGTAGGTCTTGTGCAGGTTCGTGACCGAAAGCATTTAGTTCCTCCCTGTCATGCCGATGTGCCAACGCAGGACCCGCCGCTGCAGTAAGAGGAAGAGGGCGCTGACCGCCACCCCGAGCAGGCCCAGCAGCACCGTGCCCGCCCACATCTGCGGCACGTCGAACGAGTTGCGCGCACTGAGGGTGACGAAGCCGATGCCGTTGGTCGCCGCGTAAAGCTCGGTGACGACCATCATGATGAAACCGATCCCCAGCGCCGTGCGGATACCGGCGAAGATCTGCGGGCCCGCCGCCGGCAGCAGGACGAAGGCCAGCCGCTGGGTCGGGGTGAGCCGGTAGGAGCGGGCGGTGTCGTCGAGCTGCGGGTCGATACCGCGGACCGCGTCGGCGGTGTTCAGCAGTACCGGGAACACGCACACGAACGCGATCACCGCGATCTTGGCGCTGTCCCCGATGCCCAGTAGGACGACGCTGACCGGCACGAGCGCGGTCCCGGGCACGGAGCGGCAGAACTGCAGTGCCGGGTTCAGCGCCCGGGCAAGAAGCCGGTTGCGGCCGAGCGCGGCGCCGGCGGCGACACCGGCGACCGCGGCGATCAGCAGGCCGGCGGCCAGCCGGACCAGGCTCGGCACCGCGTCGGAGCCGGCCTGCGCGAACAGCCAGGTCTCCCGGAAGGACAGCGCCACTTCGCTCAGCGGGGGGTAGACGGGCGATGGGCTTCCTGCCGAGGTCGTCCACCACAGCAGGACGAGCAGTGCCGGAACGAGCAGCCGAAGGCCGGTTCTCCGGAGGGTTTCCACCATGTGCGGGCTCCTCATGCGTTCCGGGGCCGGTGGGAGGGGTGCCACCGCAGCACGCGCCGCTCCAACCGCTCGAAGGCGCCGTTGAGCAGCACACCGAGCAGGCCGGCGATGGCAATGACGCCGTACATCGCCTCGTAGCGGCCGTTGGCGGCGTGGAGCGCCAACGTGCTGCCGAGGCCGGGGACGGCGCCGATGAGTTCGATCGCGATCGCCGCGAGCAGCGTGATCGCCGAAGCGATGCGCACGCCGGTGGAGAAGTACGGCAGCACGCTCGGGACGACCACCTGGAGCAGCCGCTGCCCGGGGGTCAGCCCGAACACCCGGGCGGTGTCGCGCGCGACCGGGTCGATGTCGGTGACGCCGTAGCAGGTCTGCAGCAGCATCGGCCACGCGGCCGCCACGGCAGCGAGGATGACCACCACTGCGGGCGTGGCGCCGAGCAGCAGCAGCATGATGGGCAGGTAGACCACGACCGGGATCGCCCGGAAGAACTCCACCGGCCCGATCAGCAGTTCGTTGACCGCCGGGACCGCCGCCATTGCGCCGCCGATGGCCGCGCCGGCAGCGGCTCCCGCCAGCAGGGCGAGGCCCCAGTGCCCCAGCGTCTGCGCGACGGCCGTTGCGACCTCTGCGGTTGCTGCGTTGCCCCGCAGCCAGCCGGCGACGGCGGAGACCGCGGGGATCTCGACCGGGAGCGCTCCCAACGCTGACAGCGCCTCCCAGCCGCCGAGCAGCGCGGCGGTGGTGAGCACGGGCAGCAGCGCAGCGGGCTTCACGGCGCCGCCCCCGAGACTTCCAGCCCCCGCGGGGGAGTCGTGAGGCCGGTCGCGTCGGGCGCCTGCGGCCAGGTGAACTCCTCCAGGGCGGGCGCAGCCTCCAGCCAGCCGTAGTCGGCCATCAGGCGGGCGATGAGCCGGGCCGAGGGGCGGTCGATTCCGCTGACGAACCACGGCAGCGGCAACTCCGCCACCGCCTCCGGGGGTGTACCGGTCGTCTCGGCGATCGTCCGGCGGACCTGCCCGGGGTGGTCGTTGGCGTACTCGGTGGCCTCGCCCCAGGCCCGTTGGAAGCGCCGCATGACGCCCGGGTTCTGCGCCACGAACTCCCGCGACCCCATCAGGACGCTGGGGACGCTGCGCGGGCCGAGGGCGGCGGTCGCGGGGTTGCCGACCGAGCGGAACCCGTCCGCAAGCAGTTGGCCCGCGAACGGCTCGACCGTGCTGACCGCGTCGACTCGGCCCTGCCGCAAGGCGCCGGCCTGGTCCTCGAACGGCACCTGGAGGATGTCGACCGCGTCCGGATCGCCGCCGGCCCGCCGGACTGCTTCGAGCAGCGTCAGGTCGAAGAAGCTCTCCAGCCCGTTGACCGCGACGGTGCTGCCTTCAAGGTCCGCGAAGGACCGCACGGTGCTGTCGTCGGGGACGACAAGGGAGAACGCGTCGCCCTGCGGCGACTCGTAGTCGGTGGTCAGCGAGGTCACGATCTGCACCGGGAAGTCGGCGGCGGCTGCTTTGGGCACCGCGGTGATCTCGGTGACGGCCAGTTGGGTCTGGCCGTTGATCAGCAGCGCCACGCTGTTCGCGCTGGCTCCGGAGCCCGGCACCTGGTCGATCGCAATGCCGTGGCGCTCGAAGACCCCGCGCTCGGCACCCAGGGTGAGCTGGGCGTTGTTGGCGGTGTGGCTGTAGTCGATGACGATCTGCGTCAATCCCGACGCGGTGGTCCGCGCCTGCTGGGCACTGCCCGTCCCGCACGCGCTGAGGGTTGCGGCGAGGCTGACGGCAAGGCCCGCGGCGGCCAGCTTCCGCCGCGGCCGCGCGCCGCCCCTCGCTGCCCCCGGTGGTCTCCTGCCCATGTCCGTTGATCACTCTCCCCTGTCTGTGCCGGGTCGGCGGGTCCATCACGGACACCCTCTCTTCACTCGCTGACGCTAATCAAGATCTTGATACTTGGCAAGATATGTATTCAAATGAAGTTGCGTTAAACTCGGTGGCCATGACCGACGAGCCGACAGCCGCAGCGCACAACGCCGAGGTCCTCGGACGTGTCCCCGCTGTCCTGCGGCGGGCCGACCTTGCGCTGCTGGCCGCCAAAGAGCCCCCGCTGCGCAAGCTAGGCGTCTCCGGATCGCTGTACTCCGTGCTGATGAATCTTCAGGTCGAGCCGGGCCTGACCGGCGCGGAACTGGCCCGCGTCGTCGGGGTCACGCCCCAGGCGATCGCGCCGCTGGTCGGCAAATTGGTCGAGCGCGGTTGGATCGAACGCCGCGCACACGCCCGGCACACCAACGTCCAGGAACTCCACCTCACCGACAGCGGGCGCCGCGAAGCAGCCGAGGCCGACCAGGTCATGGTGCACCTCGACGCCCATCTCCGGCGGTCGCTCGGCAATGAGGACTACGAGCGGCTCGCCGCGTTGCTCGGCCGGGTCATCGAGACCCTGCCCGCCTGGACACCGCCGGACGGCGCGGCAACCGAAGAAACGGCAGCCGAGGACACGGCCGCCGGCGGCGAGCGGCCCTGACCTGGCAGGCGGCAACAGGGGCGATCGGGGCGGCCCGGCGGCGGCGCCGAAAGCAAAACCGCCCCGGCGGTGGCCGGGCGCCGGGGGCGGCGCCCGCAGAACCGCGGGGCGGCGGAAAAAGGCGTAGGGGGTCTCAGCGGGTGGCGGGTATCAGAGCGGACCGCTGCGGCCCGGCTCCGGCTTTGGCGGTGCGGCGCCCCAGTTCAGCGTGACGGTGACATGGGCTTCGGCCTTGGTGCGCGCGACGACGACACCCAGGTCGGTGGAGAACTTGACCCCGAACTCGGCCTGATAGGACTCGGGCCGCACCGGCAGGCGCCCGATCGCGCTGGTGATCGCCTCGGCCATGGGCCGGATGCGCTCCATTGCCTCGTTGAGGGACCCCTGCATCCGCCCGACCTCGGCTTCGGAACCGCGCCCGGCCGGCACCATGCCACCGGGCGGAGCATCCACCTCGATCCGAACCACGCCGCCGCTCTCGTCCGGAACATCCAAGTAGTGAGCCACGCAAATCCCTTCTGTTCGTTAACCGCAGAGGTTTTCGGTTTGAGTTCCCGGCGGCAGGCCGCGTTCTTCGACCGGCGCGAACTCCGGGTCCCCCACCAATCCGCATAGATGGCCGATCCAGTCATCGGGATCCAGCGAATACGTCGCGACGCCGTCGTGGGGACCGTTCGCCACCATGGTGTGCAGTTCACCGTCGGGTTGCCCGATGTGTTCGGTGACCGATTCCACGAGCTGCTCCCGCCCATGGAAAAGGCGGTGCTCCTCCGGTTGGAAAGCGCGCAGGCCGCGGTAGGGATTGGGCGGAATGGCGCGCTGCTGGAGCCTGGGGGCGGCGGCGATGAGTGCCCGCCCGGTTATCGCATAGCTCGTCCGATGTTCGGGCCGCGGTGCGACGGCCACGGTCATCCGCACGACTCCCTGCAAGTCGTCCGACCACAGCGGCCCCCCGCTGAAACCCGGCTGGATCGGCAAGCCGGACGTGCGCTGGTCCTCGGTCTGTGCCAGTCCGGCAGCCGAATGGCCCAGGATGGTGCACCTCGCCCATGCGGCTCCGTCGCAGCCCTGCGGGAAGCCCCCGGCCCGGGCTTCGATGCCCGAGACGTCCCCGCTCGCCACCAAACGGACCGGCCGCGCGCCGGCTGGCGCCGCAGCGAGCAGGCGGAGCACAGCGGCATCGTCCGGTGCCGAGCCGTTTTGCGGCCACCATGCCTCGACCGAGCAGGCGACCGCTGCGGTCGGGCTGATCAGCGGGAATACGAGGGTAACGGTTTGCCCGGGCGCCGGAATCGCCGATTTTTCCAGCCCGAGCGCGCGGGCGACGACATGGGCACAGGTCAACGCGAGACCGTGCGAAATGAGAAAGCCCGCGCCGGTCGGGCTGGTCGCACTGCTTTCGCCGCGGACGCGCACGAGAGCCGCTTCGACCGGAGCGTTCAGCGCCATGCTTTCCCCTGGTATCGACTGGACTTCCCGCCAGAGATAGCAGACAAAGGCCATTTCAAGCAGCGAATCGACGAAATTCCTGCGGGAGGCTCTATGGCCCGCATCGGAGAATTCGGTGGATGGCGGCCGCGGAGACTGCGGAGACAATGGTCAGCGGGGTCCGCGCCGAGCGCGGCGGGCGGGCCGGCCCCGGTGGTGGTTGCGGACCGCGGGACCGATCGGCGGGTACGGCGCGGGCTGAGCCGGCGGCACCGGTCGCGCCGCCGCCGGCTCAGCCCGGTATCGGCCGCTCTTCGGCGGCGACCGGGGCGACGTGGAGGTCTTTGCCCAGTTCTGCCAGGCGGGCGGCGATAGCGGGTGGCGGCGGGGTGTCGGTTACCAGAGCGTCGACGCGTTCCAGGCTGCTGAGCAGGACCGGGGCGGAGCGTGTGAACTTGGCCGAGTCGGCGAGGACGACGACGCGGTCGGCCGCGTCCATGAGGGCGAGTTTCGTGGGGCGTTCCAGGTCGGCCTCGACGTAGATGCCGCGCTCGTCGACGGCGGCCACGCCCATGAAGAATGTGCGTACCCGCAGGTCGGCGGCTGCGCGTGCGGACATGGGACCCACCATGGCCTGGCTGTCGGGGGACAGGTCGCCGCCCAGCACGACCACGCGGTGCCTGGCGTGGCCCAGCAAAAGCTGAATGACGGGGACGGAGTGGGTGACCACGCACGCCGGCGCGAGCTCGGCGGTCTCGGCCATTTCGACCGCCAAGGCGTAGACAGTGGTCCCGGCGTCGAAGGCGACGGTGTCGCCTGTTGCCATGAACCGCGCCGCGGTGCGGGCCAGTGACCGTTTGGCCGCCGCGGAGCGTTGCGCGCGGCCCACGAAGTCGGGGGTGCGCAGCGTTCCGTGCGGCAGGCTGGCGCCGCCGTGTACAACGCGGACCTCGCCCGCCTCTTCAAGTTTGCGCAGGTCGCGGCGTACAGTCATGTCGGAGACGCCGAGGTTTTCCGCGAGCGCCCGCACCGAGAGGAAGCCGTCGCGGCTCAATGCCTCAAGGATGCGCCGGCGCCGGTCCGGCGCGGCGTCGTACCGCATTGCGGCGGTCGGTTCCCCCTCCACAGCACCTCCATGACGGTGTCCGCCCTGCCGGCCCGGCTGCCCCCTGCACGCGTTGTCCCAATGATAGACCTCGCCCAACGGATGTTGACTTTCCAACATCCGTTTGTGAATATACGAACATGACGGCGAGATGCCCGTCACCTTTCCCACCCGTTTCGCACAGCAGGTGTTCGGAGGCGCAGTGACTCGTGTGGTCTGTGTCGGTGCCGTGGTCAGCGACGCGATCGCGGTCGTGGACCGCTTCCCCGGCCCCGATCAGCGGGTCGTGGCCGAAACCGTGACCCAGGCCGGCGGCGGCCCCGCCGCCACGGCCGCTGTCGCAGCGGCCCGGCTGGGTACCCCGACCCACTTCGTCGGGACCGTGGGCGGCGACCCCGAAGGGGAGCGGCTCGTTGCCGGGCTCGCGGCCGAAGGGGTCGACACCTCCGGCGTCGCCGTGGCCGGCCCCGGCACCACCGCCTCCTCGGTCATCATCAGCGACACCACCAGCGGCACCCGCGCCATCTGCGTCCACCCCGGAGGCGCCCTGCAGTTGACCGGCCACGCGCGGCGGCTCATCCGCACAGCCGACTGGGTGCACGCCGACCACCTCGGCTGGCCGGCCGTTGCCGACGCGCTCGGCGGCATGGCGCCCGCAAACCGGCCGCGTCTTTCGGTCGACGGCGGCAACCCGGTTCCGGACCTCGACCCCGCGGCGATCGACCTGTTCGTGCCGACGGGCGAACGACTGGCGGCCGAGTATGGACCGCTGCCGCTCGCCGAACTGATCACCCGCACCGGCGCCGTGCGCACCGTGGCGACCCTCGGCGCCGACGGCGCCATCGGGTGCGACAGCGACGGCTCCCTCCACCGCGTCGCAAGCCTGAAGGTCGACGCCGCCAGCACCCTCGGCGCAGGCGACGTCTTCCACGGCGCGCTGCTGGCCGCCGCCGTGCGCGGCGACCCGCTGCCGGACGCCATGCGGTCGGCGGCCTACGCGGCGGCGCTGTCCTGCCGCGGTGTCGACGGCCGCTCCGCGATCCCCACGCCCGACGAACTCCGGCAAACCCTTGAGGAGAACCAGTGACCACCGCGCAGACCCGCTACGACCTTTCCGCGCTGACCCGGCCGTCGGGCGGATTCGCCATGCTCGCGGTCGACCAGCGGGAGGCCCTGCGGCTGATGTTCGCCGGCGCCGCCCCGCTCGACGACGGCACCGTGCCGCCCGAAGTGCGCCGACAGGTGCCCGACCAAGTGCTGACCGATTTCAAGGTCGCCGCAACCGAAATCCTCACCCCGCACGCCTCCGGAGTGCTCGTCGACCGGCAGTTCGCGTTCGACGCCGTGGTCGGCGCCAACGCCGTCGCCCCCGAATGCGGCCTGATCAGCTCGGCCGACCACTTCGTCCCCGGCAGCGGCGAACCGGTAGCCGACGTCGAGATCGACACCGGCGCCGTGCCCGAGCGGGTGCGCGAGCAGGGCGCGGTCGCCATGAAGCTTCTCGTCGTGCACCGGCCTGACGGCTCACCCGAGCGCCGCCGCGCCCTGGTAGCGGAGTTCGCCGAGCGCTGCCGCCGCGCCGGGCTGGTCAGCATCGTTGAGCCCGTCTCGCGCAAGCCGCTCTCGGGCGGCGCGTGGAACCCGCAGGTGTGGCAGCAGGGCGTGCGCGACGCGGCCGCGGAGCTGGGCACGCTCGGCGCCGACCTGTACAAGGCCGAGGTCCCGCTGCGCGGCCAGGGCACCGACGACGAGGTCCGCCGCCACTGCGCCGAGTTGAACTCCCTCATCGCCTCGCCGTGGGTGGTGCTGTCCTCGGGCGTGCCCGCCGACGAGTTCCCCCGCGCCGTCGAGCTGGCCTGTGCCGAAGGCGCGTCGGGCTTTCTCGCCGGGCGCGCGGTGTGGAGCGCGTGCGTCGGCGCCGACGACGTGCGCGCCGCCCTGCGCGAGGACGCGGTCCCCCGCCTGCAGCGCCTCGGCGGCATTGTCGACGCCGCCATGGCCGACCGCTCCTGAGCGGAGCCGGCCGCCGCACGCGCCGGCGCGCAACCGCCCATACCAGTCAGAGCATCCCAGATCAGCCCAGAAAGGACGGGCATGCTGGTACAGGAGATCCGATTCACCGACATCGGCCGGGTCGCGGTGGGAGAAGTCGAGGAGGAGCCGAACCCCCGCGCGGGTGAACTGGTGATCGCCCCCGCCTTCGCCGGGATCTGCGGCTCCGACCTCCACCTGCTCGACGGCCGGCACCCGTTCGTCCGGCCGCCCGTGGTCACCGGCCACGAGGTCGCCGGAGTCGTCACCGCGGTCGGCGCGGGCGTCACCGGCCGGACCGCGGGCGACCGCGTGCTGCTCAACCCGCTGGTTTCCTGCGGCACCTGCGCCGCGTGCGCCGCCGGGCTGCTCAACCACTGCGAACACGCCCAGGTCCTGGGCTACAAGCGCCCCGGCGCGGCCCGGACCCGGGTGGTGGTACCGGCCGCCCAGACCCATCCGCTGCCGACCGGGCTGCCGCTGGACGCGGCCGTACTCGCCGAACCGCTGGCAGCGGCCTGGCACGCGGTTGGCCGGGCCGGCGCGCAGCCGGGCGCGCTGGAGGACGTCCTCGTCATCGGCGGCGGGCCCATCGGGCTGTGCGTCGCGGCGGCGGCACGGGCGGCCGGCGCCGGGCGGATCACCCTGGTCGAGCCCATGCCCGCCAAACGGGAGCTGGCCCGCACACTCGGCGCCGACGCGGTTCCCGAACCCGGCACGGCACCGGTCGAACCCGGCACCTGCAGCGCGGCGTTCGACTGCGTCGTGGTGCCCGCCACCGTGCGCACAGCGGTGGACGCCACCCGGCCCGGCGGCCGCGTGGTCACGGTCGGGGTCCCCCACGACGACACCTGGCAACTTCCGCTGCCGCGCATGCAGCGATTTGAAATCGACCTGGTCGGCAGCGGCATGTACACGCCCACCGACGTGGACGCGGCCATCGCGGCGATCGCCGGCGGACGGATCGACCCGCGTCCCCTCATCTCGGCCCGCTACCCGCTGGCCGACGCGCCCCAGGCCTACACCGCCGCGGCGTCCCCCGAAACCGTCAAGGTCCTCATCCGGATCGGCGGCTGAGGCCGCCGCTCCCTCCCTCGCAGGAGTACCTCATGGCAGACACTTCGCCGCACACCCCTGACAAGCCGGGCGGGCGCAGCCGAGTGCGCACCGTGGCGATCGCGAGCTTCGCCGGCGCGCTCATGGAGTGGTACGACTTCTTCCTGTTCGGCACCGCATCCGCGCTGGTGCTGGGCAAGCTGTTCTTCCCCAACATCGACCCCGCCGCCGCCACCATCGCCGCGTTCGCCACCTTCGGCGTGGGTTTCGTGGCCCGCCCGCTGGGCGGGGTGGTCTTCGGGCACTTCGGCGACCGCTACGGCCGCAAGTCGGTGCTGGTGGTCACCCTCATCCTGATGGGTGTGGGCACGGCGGTGATCGGCCTGCTGCCCACCTACGACAGCATCGGCGTGGCCGCGCCGATCCTGCTGGTGGTCCTGCGGCTGGCGCAGGGGCTGGGGATCGGCGGCGAGTACGCCGGGGCCGCGCTCATGACGATCGAACACGCGCCCGAGCACCGGAAGGGTTTCTGGGGCAGCCTGCCGCAGGCCGCGGCCTCGGGCGGGATCCTGCTCTCCACCGGCGCGTTCGCGCTCGTCACCCAGCTCGGCGATGCCGATTTCGAGGCGTGGGGTTGGCGCATCCCCTTCCTGTTCAGCGCCCTGCTGCTGGTGGTCGGACTGTTCATCCGGCTGAAGATCAGCGAGAGCCCGGAGTTCGAGCGGGCCCGCCGGGAGCGCGAGGCTTCGGCCGAGAAGCAGCGCCCGCCGTTCATCGAGGTCTTCCGCAAGCACCCGCGCAACCTGGCCCTGGCGTTCGGCGCGCGGATCGGCGAGACGGTCAGCTCCAACGTGGTCAACGCCTTCGGCATCTACTACGTGTCGACGCAGGTGGGCGTCGACCGCGATGCCGCACTCGACGGCATGCTCGTCGCCTCGGCGATCGGTCTGGTCGCGGTCCCGCTGTTCGGGGCGCTGTCGGACCGGATCGGCCGCCGCCCGGTGTACATGACGGGCGCGCTGCTGGGTGCGGTCCTGGCGCTGCCGATGTTCTGGCTGTTCGGCACCGGGTCGCTGGCTCTCATCACGCTCGCGTTCGTCGCGGTGTACGTGCTCGTGCCGACCATGATGTTCTCCGTCCAGTCGACCCTGTTCACGGAGATGTTCGGGGCCAACGTCCGCTACACCGGGCTGTCGCTGGCCTACCAGGCCTCGGCGATCGTCGGCGGCTACGTACCGACCGTGGCGACCGCGCTGCTGGTCGCGGGCGACGGCGAGCCGTGGCTGGTGGCCGCCGGCTTCATCATCGCCTCCCTGGTGACCGCCGGATGCGTCGCCGCGATCACGACCGGGGCGAACCGGTCGGCAGGCCCTGCCGACCCCGCCAACCCCGCGGCGCCCGCGCAGGGCACCGGCGCCGCCAAGCCCCGTTGAGCCACCCCTTCCCCAGTAAGGAGCCTGGAAAATGCCGGAGCAGCCGACCGTGTTGATCGGCGGGCGGTGGGACACCCGATCAGAGCGGTTCCCCGTGCACAACCCCGCCGACGGCGGCCTCGCGGGCACCGTCGACTGGACATCGCCCGCCGATGCAGCTGCCGACGCCGCTACTGCCGCCGATGCCGCCGCCCGCGCGCTGCCCGACTGGGCGGCCACCCCGGCCCGCGGACGGGCCGACCTGCTCCTGGCCGCCGCCGCCCGCATGGAAGAGCGCCGCGGCGCGCTTGCCGAACTGCTGGCGCAGGAGGCGGGCAAACGCCTCCCCGAGGCCGCCGGCGAGATCGGGCTGTCCATCGAGTTCGTCCGCTGGTACGCCGAAGAGGCCCGCCGCTCAGGCGGCGGGATCCTGCCGCACGAGGCGGCCCACCGCCGCCACCTGGTGGGCCGCCATCCGGCGGGTGTGGTTGCGAGCCTGACCCCGTGGAACTTTCCGTGCTCGATCCAGGCGCGCAAGCTCGCGCCGGCGCTGGCCGCGGGCTGCACGGTCGTGGCCCGGGTCAGCGAGAAGGCGCCGCTCGCCGCCACCGAGCTGATCCGCTGCTTTACCGACGCCGGCCTGCCCGACGGCACGGTCAATCTCGTCCACGGCCCGCCCCGGGAGGCGACCGCCGCGCTGCTGGCGCACCCGGCGGTGCGGGTCGCCAGCTTCACGGGGTCCACCCGCGTGGGGCGCGAGATCATGCATCTGTGCGCCGACCGGCTCGTGCGCCCGCTGCTGGAACTGGGCGGCGACGCGCCGTTCGTCGTCCTGGAGGACGCCGACGTCGACCGCGCCGTCCAGGGCGCGCTGCTGGCCAAGTTCCGCAACACCGGCCAGTCCTGTGTGGCGGCCAACCGGTTCATCGTGCACGAAAAGGTCTACGACGCGTTCGTCGATGGCTTGGTCCGCGGCATCGATGCCATGACCGTGGGCAACGGGCTCGCCGACCCGGTGCCCGACCTCGGACCGGTGATCGACGACGGCCACCGGAGGGCCATCGAGGCCATGACCGCCGAGGCGGTGGCGGGCGGAGCGCACACGCTCACCGCGGACCGGACCGGAACGCTTCCGGAAGCGGGCAGCTACGTCGCCCCCGCGCTGCTGGCCGACGTGCCCCGCGACGCGCGCCTGGCCACCACCGAGATCTTCGGGCCCGTCGCCGGCGTGGTGCGGGCCCCCGACGAGGACACCGCCCTGCGGATGGCCGATGACACCGACATGGGCCTGGCCGCCTACGTCTATGCCGGCGACGTCGACCGTTGCTGGAGAGCGGCCGAGCGGCTGCACGTCGGCATCGTCGGCGTCAACGAGCCACTGCCCAACGTCGCGTTCGCCCCTCTGGGCGGGGTGAAGCAGTCCGGCCTGGGGCGCGAGGGCGGATCGGCCGGAATCGAGGAGTTCACCGAACTGCGCTACACCTCGCTCGGCCTGCGGCCGTGACCGCTGCGGTGCTGGGCCTGGGCGGGTGCGCCATCGTCTGCGGCGCCGCCGCCCAACGGGTCACCGGGCTGGGGTTCGCGCTGGTCGCGGCGCCGTTCCTGGTCTTGGCGGCGGGGCCCGGCGCCGGGGTCGGGGTCGCCAACCTGCTCTCGGCGGTGCTGTGCGCGCTCGTGCTGGTGCGCACCCGGCACGGGCTCGACCGGCGCCGCGCGGTCCTGATGGCCGTGCCCGCGTTGGCGGGCGTTCCGCTGGGGGTCGCGGTGCAGCACCGGGTGCCGGAAGGCCCGCTGATGGTGCTGGTCGGCGTGCTGGCAGGTGCGGCGGTGCTGCTGGTGACCGTGAGCCGACGCGCGGCCGTGCTCCGCGGCCGCCCGGGAGCACTGGCGGCCGGGGCGCTGTCGGGCTTCATGAACGCAAGCGCCGGACTGGGCGGCCCGCCCGTCGCCCTGCACGCCCAGTCCGAGCGCTGGTCGGCGGAGGTGCTGGTGCCCACCAGCCAGCTTTTCCTGCTCGCGGTCAACATCGCCTCGCTGGCGGCACGCGGCTGGCCGCCCTTTCCGCCGGCGGTGCTCGCCGGTGCCGTGGTCCTTGTCGCGGCCGGGGCCGCCCTGGGCGGGCGGATCGCGGGGTGTGTCAGCGTGGAGCGCACCCGCGCCCTCATGCTGGCGATCGCGCTGCTGGGTGCTGCGGTTGGTGCGGTCCGCGGTGCCGTGCTGTGGTCCGGTGCCGCCCTGTGGTAGAGAGCGGTCACTACGGCGGCGCAGGCGCTGACCGGGGCCGATGGCGGCACCCGAAGGCAGACGGGCGGGGCGCGGACAGCTACGTTCGGTAACCGGGCGGCCAGGTTGGGTGATCCGGCGACCCGATTGCCTTCCGTTTACCTGCGAGAATCGCGGACCGTTAGCGCCCGACCTCGGAACGATGCCAAGATTTTGCTATGTCAGGAGGACGGAGCAATGGTTAATATCATCGATCGTTCCGAGTGGGGCGCGCGCCCGCCGCACAGCCGCAACACCGTCTCATGGGGCACGCGCACCGAGTTCATAGTCCACCACTCCGCCGGCCCCACCAGCCAAAGCATCAGCTCCATCCAAGACTTCCACATGGACAACCGCGGCTGGTCCGACATCGGCTACAACCTGCTCGTCGACCAAGACGGCAACGCCTACGAAGGCCGCGGCTGGCTGGTCGTGGGTGCGCACGCGGTCGGCCACAACACCAGCGGCATCGGCGTCTGCTACATCGGCCAGAACAGCCCGAGCGGTGCCGCGAAATCCGCCATCCGCGCGCTTTACGACCAGGCCTGCGACCACGCCGGGCGGGAACTGGCGGCGAAGGGCCACCGCGACGTCAACAGCACCACCTGCCCCGGCAGCAATCTGCATTCCTGGGTCCACAACGGCATGCCCGCCGACGGGTCCGGCATCGGAGGAGGCGACATGTCCCTGATCGGGCTGAAGAAGGGCGACAGCAGCGACAACGGCTTGAAAGAAGAGGTCATCGGTCTGCAGTCGATGATCGTCAAGGCCGGCCGCGGCGATGCGCTGGAACCCCACGGCGTCGACGGCGACTACGGCGACGCCACCGCCGAGGCCCTGCGGCTGGTCCGCAAGGACGTCGGCTCCGCCGCAAAGGAAGGGTGGGGAGACCGCGTCAGCGGCCACGCCTACTCCCAGTTGCTGCAGGCCATGGTGATCCACCAGATCGGCCAACACACCTGATACCGGCGCCGGCGCCGCGCATCCGGTCCGCGGACCGGTGCTGAGCCCCCGCCCCCGACCCTGGTCCCGAATCGGCGAACCCCCGGACCCGAAACCCCGGGGCGCCCAACCGCCTACCCCCGGTCCCCGGGTGCGCGGACCGGCACACCAGCCCTGGCGGCACCCTCCGCCAGGGCTCCGTCGTGCCGGTAGCCCGGGACTCTACAGCCGGTCCGCCTGCGTGCCACCGCTTCCGCACCCCGAAACACCCGCGACCGGATGCGGACAGTCGGCCGCTGCAGCCCAACTGGTGCCCGCATGCGGGAAAGGTCTCACCGACACACACGGAGGAGGACCGGCTTTGGGCAGGCAGGGCTTCGGCGGCCACTTGTCGGATGCGCAGTGGAGCGCCTTCCTCCGGGCGGGCGCCACGCGCCGCTACAGCGACGGCGAGACCATCATCCACCAGGGCGCCCGCGACACCAGCGTGTTCCTGCTCGCCGAAGGCATGGTCAAGGTCACGACGGTGCGCCCCGATAGCGACCGTGTGCTGCTAGCGCTACGCGGCCCCGGCGAGTCCCTGGGCGAACTCTCGGCGGTATCGGGGCTGCCCCGCACCGCGACCGTGGCCGCATCGGGCGGCGACTGCCTGACCAGGGTCCTCAGCAGTACCCGGTTCTACGACCTCGCCCGCGAAATGGGGGTGGAGGCGGCCCTATGGCAACACGTGGTGCTGCGGCAGGCCGAAAGCGACTCACTGCGGGCCGAAATGGTGGCCCTGCCCTCCGGCCGACGGCTCGCCGCCGCCCTGCTCCGGTACGTCGCGCTCACCCGCGACCACCACTCCCCCTTCCAGGCCGGTGCAGACGGCAACCGCACCGTAACGCTGCGGCTCGGGCTTTCGCAGCGGGAACTGGGTGATGCCGTGGGCCTCTCCCGGACCTCTGTCGCCGCCGAGTTCGCCCGTCTGCGCGACCTCGGCGTGGTGCGCACCGGACGCCGCTATGTCGCGGTGCTGGACGTCGACCGCTTGCGGAAGCTGGCCGAAGGCGCACTGTGATGCACGTCGCCCGCGGGCGGCAGCCATGTGTCCGATCTCGGACACAGTGCCGCCGCGCCCGCTGTGAGAGTCGGGGACACAACGGCGGGACCTCTCTGGTCCGCGCCTGCCCCCTTTGAAGGAGTGCTCCAGTGACTGACATGTTCCGGCCGCCGCCCGCCGGCATGATCCTTCCCCCCTACCGAGCCGTCCTCGTCGTGGACGCCGAGCGCTACAGCCGGGCTTCCTCGCTCAACCAGCGTGCACTCAGCGGCAAGATCCCCGCTGTGCTGGAGGCGGCGTTCCACCGCGCCGGCCTCGCCGATCAATGGGAGCGGGCGAGTTTCCCGCAGAGCACGGGCGACGGTTTCGTCGTGGGCGTCGACCCCGCATACCTGGGCCGACTCGTCCACCCGCTGCTCGGCGAGATCCAGCATGTCCTGGAGGGGGTCCAGGACGAGTTCGCCGTGCTCGACCGCTCGCTGCGGCTCCGGCTGCGGGCCGGCATCGAGGTGGGACCGCTGCACGACACTGGCGGCGACGACGGTCTCGACGGTGTCGGACACGCGATGACCGAGACGCACCGGCTCGTTGACTCCCCACCGGTCCGCGCAGCCCTGAGCGAATCCGCACCCGATATCACCCTGCTCAGCGCGATCATTTCGCGGCGGGTGTACCAGGACGCAGTCCAGGGCGGCTACACCGGACTGGCGCGCGACCACTTCCACGAGGCCCACGCAGCCATTCCCGCAAAGGAGTTCAGCGCCGAGGCTTACGTCTACGTTCCGCGCCCATCGGGAAATCCAGCAACCCGTTCATCGGCCCCCGATACCGCCGACACCTCCGGTGCCGACGGCGCAGGGCCGGATGCGACCGGGCGCCCGCGGCCGCCCCGGGACCGGTCGCCAATGGAATCCGGCCGGTCCCCCGGAGGTGTGCACGCCGACCGCGGCGCCACCGCCAACCAGGCCGGCTCCGTCTCCGGAGGCGGTGTGCAGGCAGGCGCCGTCCACGGCGGCCTGCACACCGGCGACCGCTTCGAGACCGGCACCCGCTACGGCGGGATCGGCGACATCAGCGGCGATGTCGGCACCGTGATCAGCGGCGCGAGCGGCCCTGTGCATACCGGGCGCGGCGACCAGTACAACAGCCGGCAGCAGCCCGAACCGACCGGAAGTCGGCGTCGCCGGCCCGATCGCAATGCCGCCGACGACTGGGACGGGCCGGACCTGGGCGACGACGACTGGGAGGGAACGTGGTGACCACCGAACAGCCGTTCCCGCCGCACCGGGCGGATCGGCCCGAGCCGGAGCCGGCGCCCGCCAGCGGCGGTGTCGGGTCGGTCCGGGGCGGTGCGCGCACTGTGGCCACAAACCAGCAGGGTCCGATGCACTCGGGCGACGGCGATCAGCATTACATCGGGGAACAGCACAACTATTACCAGAAGAACGTGCTCGACTCGGCGCTCACCGCGCTGGCGAACGCACATTCGTCGTCCGCCGATGGAGCCCGCGGGCGCGTCTCCGGGCGCGTGGTCAAGGAGGAAGCCGACCTGCTGCGTGCGTGCTTCGTCCGGCCGCACGGCTTCGGCAGGGCCGAAGACGAGCTCGGCCGAAGCGGGCTGGTCGTACTATCGGGTCCGCGCGGCAGTGGCCGCCGCGCCGCGGCGATCAAGCTGCTCGACGCCGTGTACAACCCTCCGGCCACGATCCGGACGCTTCCCGACGCCGAGGAAAGCGAACCCTACCTGCACAAGGACGCGGTCGAACAGGGCGAGCTCCTGCTGCTGGAGCTACCCGCGCTGGAGGACGACCTGGTCAACGGGGTCTACCGGCAACTGACCGCCTACCGGGACCGGGTCGGTGCGCGCGAGGGGTACCTGGTCGTCGTGGTTTCCGAGGAGCACGAAGCAGCGGTGCGCAACCATCTGCGCGCCGCCATCGTCCGCATCGAACCTCCCGATATCCGGCAGGTCCTGCACAACCACCTCGACTACCGGAATGTCGCTCTGTCCGGTGCCCTCGACGACACCATGGTGGCGCGGTTGCAGGCGCTGCCCGTGGACGAGGTCCCACGGTTGGCGGACCACGTGGTCCGCCTCGCCGCGAAGCCGGAGGCCGGGGCCGCGGGCCTCAACGACCTAGTGCGCACGGCCATGGACGATGCCGCCGACTGGGTCGGCGCGGTGAGCAAGCAGATCGAGCGGAACGGCGGCGTGCGGCAGCGCGCGGTCCTGCTGTCAGCCGCCATGCTCAGCGGCCGCACCACCGACGCGGTCTTCGAGGCCGCCGAGAACCTGCTGAGCTGCGCCAAGCTGGGCGACGAGGAACCGCAACCCGGCCTGGCACGCCAGGGATTCATAGCTCAGCTCAACGAACTCAACGTGGAAACCACCGCCGACCGCACGCTCGCATTCAGCGGCCTCAACTACGATGCCGCGGTGCGCAACCGGTTCTGGGACGATTTCCCCGACCAGCACGACACCTTCCGCACGTGGGTGGAAAGGTGTGCCCGACCGGGCACGGGCGCCTACACCGCGCTGGACGCTCCCACGTTGGCCGTGCTCGGCCAGCGCTTCGCCGAGCAGCACCTGCGCACCCGCGGTCCCGAGCACCTACTCGCCGCCGTCGAGCCCTGGGCCGGCGGAAAGACCCCGGAATCCGCATACCCGAACCTGCTCCTGGGAGCGCTTGAGGCGATGCTGGGCGACGACCGCGCGGCGCCGCTGACGCGCAGGCGCATACGCGAATGGGCCACCGATACCTCGCTCTCTCCGCCGGTCGCGCATGCCCTCATCGGGCTGTGCGAAAAGGTGGTGGCGCCGACCCATCCCCCGCAGGCGGTCGTCCGCCTGCGGCACCTCGCCCGCCACCGGAACGGCGGAGTCGCCGGGCAGGCGTCCGACGCCTTGCTGCGGCTGGCCCGCGACTCGTGGAACCACCGGACACTGATCAGTATCCTCGCCGACCGCATGGGCCGGGACCACCGCTCGGGACGCGAGGTCTACGCCACCGATCGGGCACTTCTGCGCGAAGCGACTCAGCCGGCGGTACTGCGCGGCCACGGCCGGAACCCGGCACGCGCCGTGAGCCGGGACGAGCTCATCGCATTGACCGCCGCCATGGCCGCAGCCGACGACGACGTGCGCGAGTACACGCACCGCTGGCTGACGGCCTTCGCATTCGATACCCCGCAGCCAACCGGTCCCCAGGCGGGCACCAGCGGGCAAGGGCGGCTTCCGGAGCGGCTCCGCGCGGTCGCCACCGCCGCTTGCGACGCGCAGCAGTGGACGACCTTGTACGCAGCCGCGCTGAACTGGTCGAACGAGCGTACGTGCCCGCCCGCGCTCCAGCGGCGCCGCGAGCTCGGCGATCTGTTCCTCCAACACGCACGGGCCGTGCGGCGAAGCGGGACCACGCGGACCGGTACCACCCAGACACCGAAGGAGACGCAACGATGACCGTGGACAGCCGCCTGCTTGCGGCGCTCGCGCTGCTCGCCGCCGCGGTACTCGCGGTGCTCGCCGCCGCAGCAGGATGGTGGGGCCTGCTGTGGTGCGCAGTGCCGCTCGGGCTCAGCGGACTTGTGGTACTCCTGCTGCGCGGCCCCGGGACATCCCACCGACCGGCACCGCCTCCAACCGCGCCGGCACGGGACGCGGCAGAGTCCGAGCAGCCCGCACCGGCCCCATCCACCGCTCCCTGGGAGCCGCGGCGGGCGCACCTGGCCAAGGCTCCGCTGCCCAGCGCCCACCCGGAGTATGACGTGCTCCTGTCCGGCGTGGTCTGGTGGCGAACCGACCGCGGCAGCGATCCGGGGAGCGGCGGGCGCGCCAAGAGCCTGATCGTGGAGCGGGCCGCCGAGCTCACCCGCAATGACCCACCGCAGGACTGCAAACTCACCGGGCACCGCCTCGCCGCCGCACTCGGCCAGGCGGTCCGTGCCGAGCCGGACGGAATCGAGGTGTGGGCGGAAGAGGTGCGGCTGGAGTTGCACGACGAGGACGCGGCACGGCTGGAGCGGATCCGCGGCTTCCGCAAGGATGAGGAGGTCCGCGAGCACGAACGCGCTGCCGAACGCAACTTCCGGCAGTACCTGCGCAGCGAGATGCTCGCCGATCCGGGCCAGGCCGTGCTGTGGTGGCTGGCCCGCGATCCCGAAGCCATCCACGACACCGTGGGCGAAATCGGCACGTTGTCCCGCTTGACGGCGGCGACGGGCGGCACCGAAATCCCGCCGCTGTACCGGGACCTCGCCAACGGAACCACCGAGCCCGAACCCGAGCCACCGTCGCCGAACCCGCCCGAGGGCCCCGAGCCGAGCGGCCCTGGCGATGAAACAAGTGGCGCGGCGCCGCCTCCCGGATTCCCCGGCACACTCTTCGATCCCGGCACCCGCGTCCCCGCGGGCTCCAACGGCGCCGGGCACGGGACGGTGTCCGGCGGCGACATCGGCAGCGGCGACGGCGGTGGGCGACATGGCGGCGCCGACGACCCGCGGCGTGCTGTACATGTGATGGGGGGTGTGCTCGCCGGTTCGGGCAACGCCCAGGGCCGCGACCGCGTGGAAGTGGTCGCGGCCATGCTCGCCGAAGCCGGACGCGCCGATCTCGCCGGAGTGATGCGCGACCGCGGGTCCGCCGGGGCCGGCCCGGCGAGCGCCGCAGACCCCTCCGGCAGCGCCGACGGATCGGAAAACTCCGGCACCGGTGCCGGAGCGGGCCACCGCGCAGAGCACGGCGACTACGGGGCGGCCGATCCGGGCCCCGAAGCCGAACAGCCGGACCCGGCAGCCGGTGCGGAGGATCCGCGTCCCGCCCCCCGGGACGGCGACCGCAACCAAGCTCCGGCGGACGACGGTGCGGGCGCCGCCGGCCGCTGGTTCGGTGCCGCGGCCTGGACGTCGAGCGCCGATGGAACCGTGTCCTCCCCCAGGGACGCATCCGCGGACCAGGCCAACAGGGCGAGTCCGAGCGGCCCCGACGATACCGGTCCCACCAAGCCGACCGATGGCGCCAATGGCAGCGGGCAGCCCGGCCCCGGGCCGCAGGCGGATCCGTCCGGTTTCCGACCCCTTAGCTGACCAACGCACCGCACGATGTGCTCCTGATCCGCCCAACCCGCCGAATCGCTCACGGTCCGACGGCGACGGGGGTGGCGGCGAGTAGCTGGGCACGCGCCACGGCCGGACCAGGGCGCGGGGCGGCGGTGGGGCCGTGGCCGGGGTGGCCGATACGGGTTCGCGCTGCCGCGCCGCCGCCCCGGCGCCGGGTTCGGGCGCAGGTCAGGGCTTGCGGCCCACTCCCGCCAGTGACGGGGCGTCGAGGTTCTTGCCGACCTCGGCGAGTTCGGGGCGCCACTGCGGGCAGGGGACCAGGCCGGGCTCGACGACCTCCAGGCCGTCGAACAGGGCCGTGATCCACTCGGGGCTGCGGTGCCGGTAGGGCAGCGGCGCGTTGGAGTTGTAGTCGTCCAGTGCGGCCAGGACCGTGGGGTCGGTGTCGGTGCCGTCCCACAGGGCCAGGTAACTGCCGCTAGGCAGGGCGTCGACCAGGGTGCGGACGATGCCGGGCACTTCGTCGGCGTCGATGTGGCCGAGCACGCCCATCAGGATCAGGGCGATCGGGCGGTCGAAGTCGAGCCGCTCGCGGGCCATGGGGATGATGGCCTCGGGGTCGCGGATGTCGGCGTGGATGTAGTCGGTCTTGCCCTCGGGCGTACCCACGAGCAGCGCATGGGCGTGCGCCAGGACCAACGGGTCGTTGTCGACGTAAACGATCTCGGACTCCGGCGCCTCCTCCTGCGCGACCTCGTGGGTGTTGTTCGCGGTGGGCATGCCCGTGCCCAGGTCGAGGAACTGGCGGATACCGGCCTCGCGGGCGAGGTAGGTGACCGCGCGCATCAGGAATCCGCGGCCTTGGCGGGCGAATGCGGGCACCTCGGGGAAGTTCTCCAGGAACTGGTCGCCGGCCTCGCGGTCGGCGGCGTAATTGTCCTTGCCACCGAGCCAGTAGTTCCAGACCCGCGCGGAGTGCGGCACGGAAGTGTCGATCGTGGGGACAGGGTCGGACGCGGGTTTCGGCCAGGAGGGGGTGTCGTTCATCGGTATTCTTCCCAGTTCGGGGATGGCGGACGGCCGCCCCCCGGGGCACACCGACTCCGAAAGCGTCCAAGGCCCGCCACTGCGTGGTTTCGGGTGATCATCCTACCGCTCGGTATCCGCCGTTCCGGGGCTGTTCGGGGCTGCGGGCCCGCTGAGTCCCAACTGTTGTTTTCAGTCCCGCACCCGGGCTTTGGACCGACCGATCCGGTCATTCGAACAGTGAGCGGTGTCCCGGGCCCCGCTGGCGGCGGCGCCGCAGGACCACCACCAGGTCGACCGCGCCCACCGCCGCGAGCACCCAGAGGATGGCGGCCGCGACGGGCAGATCGGCGGCCCAGGCCACCGCGCCGAGAGCGAGGCTGATGACGATGCCCAGCGAGGCCAGGACCAGCCGGAGGTTCAATGCGCTGTAGGGGCGGTCGTGGGTGCCCCGCGCAGGGCGGTCTGCGTTGCGACGTCTCATGGCGGCCTCCTGCGCGCACCGCTACCCGCCGCACGCGCCCGAATGCAAGCGCACCCGAGCGTACGGCGGGCGCAAACACGGCCCCCGCAGCACGGGGTCCGGTGCGCGCAAGGGGCTCATTGCCCCAAATGTGCCAGCGCGCTCCTGGCGGCCTCGGTGACGTGGGGGTCGGGGTGGGAGTGCACGATCCGCTCGGTGACGCGGCGGGCGCGGGTGCGGACGGGGGGTTCCTGACCGCTCAGCAGCTCGGGCAGATCCGCGAAGATGGTGGCGAGTTCCGGCGCGGATTCGAGGGCCTCGCCGGATTCCCATTCGCCCGCACCGAACTGGCTCGTGACCGATTCCAGCGACTGGAGCAGCCCCAGCAGCCAGTCGTCCTTGCTCAGTTCCTCCATTTTCATGAAGCCGTTGGTGGCCAGCCAGCGGCGCGCGAAACCGCCGCGTTCGGGATCGGCGGCCCATTCGCGGACCTTGTCCATGCCGGTATCGCCGGCCTCGTGCACGGCCACATGCAGCGCAATGGCCTCGTGGTCGGGGTCGTCGGTGCGTTCGGCGAGCGCCACGAGTTCGGCGGCGCTCTGGTCTTCGGTGCGGGCATCGGCCCAGGCCGCAACGGCATCGTCGCCGGCAAGCCCGGAGTCGACCAGGCAGACGAGCAGCTCGGCCGGTTCGGCGGCGAGTTCGGCGCTGCTGTAGGCGGTGAACCCGAGTCCGGTGTAGTGGTCGCGCAGCCCGCGCATGCCGGCGGGGGTGGCGCGCACCCAGTCGGTTGAATCGGGCCCGGTAACGAGTTCGGCGGCGCCGAAGGAGACCAGGATGCGGCACATGCGGCGCACCGACAGGTCGAGGGCCGCGGTTGTTTCATCGGCGGTTTCGGCGGCCGTGTCATCGGGGGTGCCGGCCGCGGTACCGGGCCGGGCGGCTTCGTCGCCGTACTCGTCACCGCCGCCGTCGTGCTCTGTGTTGTCCCACGCCTTTGCGAACGCAGCGGCGGCCTCGTCAACGAGGTGGCCCACGGCGAAACCGTCGCCGCCCGCCTGGTAGAGCGCGGTGCAGACGAACTGCGCGATGCCGCCGCCGGGGTCGATGGCGAGGTCGGGCGACCGGTCGTCTTCGGGGTCGGCGAAGCCGATCCGGTCCCAATCGGGAAGAACCCGCAACGCCCGCGCCAAGAGCAGGTCGGGGTGGCGCACCAGCGCCCGGTTCTTCTTCACCGGTACCAGGTGGCCGCGGTAGGAGCGGATGGTGCCGATCTCGGCAGCGATATCGACGATGCGCTGCGCCGAGAGCCCGGGAACCGCCACCGAGGCCAAGCGCGCAGCCGAATCTTCGGTAAGTTCGCGGTACTCGCGGACGGGAACGCCGCCGGCGCCGACCGCGGAGTCGAGCGCCACCAGCGCCGTGACGACCGGGGTCTGTGCCGCGAAGTGCGCCGCCTCGTCAGGTGCCGGCGTGTCGACGACGGGCAGCACATGCCCTTGAGGGGATTCGAATCCGGTGTCCTCGTGTATCTCCCGTTCGAGGATGGTGTACAACGTGTCGGTGTCGACGGCTACGCGCCCGTCGTTGACACCCTCGATGAACGTGTCGACGGCATCGGGATCGCCGTCATTGATTCCGTGCGCCGCCATTTCGCGGGCCCAGAACGCCTCGGACGCCAACCGGGCGGGATCGGCGAGGCGTTCGTGGAACTCGGGCCGCAGTTCCTCGACATGGGTGCGGAGTTCCACCAGCGAATAGGATCCGGGGTCGAAGAGGCCGCGGTCGTCGAGGAAGCCGAGCCACTGCAGCAGCGCATCGGCGGCCCGGTGCGGCTCGTCGGCGACGAGCACGCGCGGCAGGTAGCTCAGCAGCAGGTCGCGGATGTGGTCGTCGCGCCACAGCGCAAGCCGGCCGTCGCCGTTGTGGACACCGTTCAACCCGTACTTGAAGTCGAGAACCGGCGCGAGGAACGCGGCGGGAGGTACGGCGGGGTCGAGTTCGGACGATTCGGCCACCGCGGCGATGATGCGGGAGCGGGAATCAAGGTAGGCCCGGGGGTCGGCTCCGGTGAAGGTGAGGCGCATGGGTGGCTCCCCGGTACGGCGGCGGTGGTCGAATCCGCCCCCAACCATAGGGCCGCAGCCTGGCGGCCGGAGCGTTTTCCACACCCTTGGGAAGATCGCAGCGGACGGGCCCGCCGGCAACGGCCTAAAGTGATCCCATGCTGGAGGAATTGGCGGCCGAGGCCCGGACCATGGCGGCGCGGTCCGCATCGCGGGCGGTGCTCGGCCTCGCGGGTCCGCCCGGGGCGGGAAAATCGGCGCTGGCGCGGTATCTGGTCGACCAGGTCCGCAACGGGCTGGGGCCGTCCAGTGCCGCCTACCTGCCGATGGACGGGTTCCACCTGTCCAACGCGCAACTTGAGCGGCTCGGCCGCCGCGACCGCAAGGGCGCGCCCGACACCTTTGACGTGCGTGGTTACCTGGCCATGCTGCGGCGGCTGCACACGGTCGGCGACGCTCCGGTCTATGCCCCCGACTTCGACCGCACCCTTGATGAGCCCATCGCAGCCCGGCAGGCGATCGAACCGGGGGTCCGGCTGGTGGTGACCGAAGGCAACTACCTTGCCGAGGACGCCCCGCTGTGGCGCGAGGTCCGGGCGCTGCTGGACGACCTCTGGTACGTCGAAGCCGACGACACCACCAGGGAGGCCCGGCTGGTCGACCGCCAGATGGCCGGCGGCCGCAGCCGCGGCGACGCCGAAGCCTGGGTGCAGCGCAGCGACCGCGCCAACAGCGAGATCGTGAAGGCGAGCCGCGCCAACTGCTCCCGGATCGTGCGCCTGGACCACTCCGAACGCCTGCGCTGACCCCGGCCGGCGGCGGGCGGTCCGGATTCACGGCATGTTTCCAACTCTTTACAGCGTGCTCTCACTCCTTTAAAGTCCGGCATATGTGGGAGCGCTCCCAGCAATACGGGCGCCCCGCTGTCCGTCCACGGGGGCCGCTGCAACGACAAAGGACTCGTGCATGTTCCGAGAATCCGTGCGCCCCATCGCCGGCGCCGCGCTCGTACTGGCCGCTGCGGTGGCAGCCGGCCCAACCCCCGCTTCGGCCGCCGAGTCGGAGTTCTACGTCAACCCGGACATGGCCTCGGCCCAGTGGGTCCGCGACAACCCCGACGACTCGCGCGCCGGTGTCATCGCCGACCGCATCGCCGATGTCCCGCAGGGCACCTGGTTCACCGAGTACAACCCGGACGAGGTCCAGGGCCAGGTGGACGCGCTGGTCGGGGCGGCCGACTCCGCCGGGAAGACCCCGATCCTGGTCGTCTACAACATCCCCAACCGCGACTGCAGCAACCACAGCGGCGGTGGCGCGCCCAGCCACTCGGCCTACCGCACCTGGGTGGACCAGGTCGCCGCCGGACTCGACGGCCGCCCCGCCGCGATCGTCATGGAGCCCGATGTCCTGTCGCTGATGGACAGCTGCATGGACCAGGGGCAGCAGAACGAGGTCATGGAGTCGATGGCCTACGCCGGCAAGGCGCTGATGGCCGGCTCCTCCCAGGCGCGCGTCTACTTCGACGCCGGGCACTCCGGGTGGCACGCCCCCGGCGAGATCGCCTCGCGGCTGAACGGCGCCGATATCGCCAACAGCGCCCACGGGATCTCCACCAACGTGTCCAACTACAACCGGACCGCCGACGAAACCGCCTACGCCGAGCAGATCATCGCCGCCACCGGGCACTCCGGCCTGCGCGCGGTCGTCGACACCAGCCGCAACGGCAACGGGCCGCTGGGGTCGGAATGGTGCGACCCCGCCGGCCGGGCGATCGGCACCGAAAGCACGACCGACACCGGCAACCCGGTCATCGACGCGTTCCTGTGGGTGAAGCTGCCCGGCGAGGCCGACGGCTGCATCGGCACCGCCGGCGAGTTCGTGCCGCAGCGAGCCTATGACCTGGCGGTGGCCGCGGGCTGATCCTGCAGGCACCGGACGTGCCGGGGAACACCGGCGCTGCGGGTTCGAGGGGGAGGGTGCCGACCGCACCCTCCCCCTCTGCCGCCGCCGCACGGGCCGCGCCCGTGCCGCCCGTGCGCACTCGTGCGTGCGCCCCTGCTCACTGCTCCTCGAAGTCCTCCCGGTCGGTGCCGGTCTCCTCCATCGCGTCCTGGAGTTCGGCCTCGATCTCGCGGCGGGTGTCGGGCTCTCGTTCGCTCTCGTCCTGCGGCTGCGGAAGGACCTGGTCGGTGTCCGGAGTCTTCTCCCCGGACTCCTCGGGCATGGTCATGGGGCTCTTCTTTCCGGGTCTGCGGTGATCACGGCCCCGCTACCCGGTCCGCCGCAGCTCACACGGGCGCGCCACGCCGATCCCCGTCCGCGCGCTGCGGGCCTGCCGCGCCCCCGTGGCCCGCGGACAGCGGTTCAGCTACCGGCGCGCTGGAGCGGGCGCAGCCACGAGGCGGCCAGCACAGCGACCACCAGGATCACCAGCAGCAGTGCGGTGGGGACGTGCAGACCGAGCATGCCGTGGCTGCCGAAGTAGGCCTGGGCGAAGCTTGCGGCGAAGGCGGCGGCGCTGGCGGCGGCCGGCCAGACGGGGCCGCCGCCCGGGCGCACCAGCAGGGTTGCGGCGATGAGCTGCGCACCTCCGGCGACGTGCACCGCGATAGCGGTACCGGCGTGTATCCCCATGACCGACATGTCCTGCATGAGGAGCTGCCCCGCCGTGGTGAACTCCACGGCGAGCAGCACCGCATGGACGAGGGCGGTAATGCGCAATCCCCACAAATAGGGCGGATCAGGTTGCGGTTGGACCATGCTGCTGCCTCCGGTGGGCCGGGCGAACGGGGGGCGGTCGCGCCCCGCAGGGCGGCCCCGGAAGCATGCTACTTACCGGGCGGCGGCCCGCTACTGGGCGGCGCCGCTGGAACCACCGGCACCGCCGGAGGCCGCGGAGCCCTCCGCACCGGTGTCCGCCGCAGCTGCGCGGCGGGACCAGTACGAGGCGATCAGCGCGCCGGAGATGTTGTGCCAGACCGAGAACAGCGCGGCCGGCAGGGCGGCCAGCGGTGCGAAGTGGACGGTGGCCAGGGTCGCGGCCAGGCCCGAATTCTGCATGCCGACCTCGATGGAGACGGCACGCCGCGCGCTTTCCGGCAGGCGCACCAGCTTGCCCGCCCCGTAGCCCAGGGCGACACCGACCGCGTTGTGCAGCACGACGGCCACCACCAGCACCGCACCGGTGGACAGCAGCGTGTCGGCGTTGGCGCCCACCACCGCCAGCACCACCAGCATGATGCCCGCCACCGAAACGAGCGGCAGTAGCGGCAGCACCTTCTCGACCGCCCGCGAGAACAGGGCGCGCGCCCCGATGCCCAGCACCACGGGGACGAGGACGACCTGCAGGATGGAGACGAGCAGCCCGCCGGCGTCGACCGGCAGCGTCGACCCGGCCAGCCACAGCACCAGCAACGGGGTGGCGAACGGCGCGAGCAGGGTCGAGATCGACGTCATGGCCACCGACAGCGCGACATCGCCGCGCGCGAGGAAGACGATGACGTTGGAGGACGTGCCGCCCGGGGCGGCGCCCACCAGCACCATGCCGACCACGAGCAGCGGCGGCAACTGCAGCAGCTGCGCCAGTCCCCAGCCCACCAGCGGCATGATCACGAACTGGGCGATGACACCGGCGACCACCGCCTGCGGCCGGGTAAGGACGATCTTGAAGTCGGCGGGCCGCAGCGTCAGGCCCATGCCGAACATGATCACCCCGAGCAGCACGCTGATCCAGGGGGTGAGCCGGGCCGCCTGGTCGGGGACGAGCAGGCCCAGCACCGCGCTCACGAGGATGAGCAGCCCGAACCAGCGTCCGGCGAATGCCGCGGCCTTGACCAGAATTCTCATGGCGGATATTCCAGCAGGCCGCGGCCGGGTCCTGACACCCGGGGGGGCGGGTGCGGGCCGAAACGGGGGCCGGCCGCAATGCCGCCGGTGCGGCGGCCACGGCCGCAGGGCCGAAGGGCAAACGGCGGCAAGAGCCGAAGGCCGCGGCGGCCCTTTCGCTAGCCGTGGTGGGCGGCGACCTCGCGCAGGGTGCGCACCGCTGCCGTAACAGCGGGGCGGCGGGCGGCGTCCTTGCGCCAGAAGGCGAAGACCTGCCGGACCAGCGCCGGCTGGACCGGCAGCAGCCGCACACCGTCGGGTACCGGCCCGCGCCCGAGCCGCGGCAGCACGGCGGCGCCCAGCCCGGCGGCGATCATCGCCAGCTTGGTCTGGTGTTCCTCGACCGCGTGGGCGATCCACGGTTCCACGCCGCGTGCGCGCAGCATGCCGACCAGCCAGTCGTGGCAGATCGAGCCTTTGCCCCAGCTGATCCACGGCTCGCCGACGACCTCGTCGAGCTCCAGCAGCTCGCGGTGCGCAAGCGGGTGGTTGACCGGCAGCGCAACGTCGGCGACGTCGACCATGACCGGGGTCTTGACCATCGACTTGGGCAGCTCGATGGGTGCGCCCTCCCAGTCGACGGCCACCGCCACGTCGGCGTCGCCGCGCGCCACTGCGGGAATGCTGTCGTCGGGTTCCTGCTCGCTGAGCTGCACCCGCAGCTTGGGGTGCGCCTGGGCCAGCAGGGCCAGCGCGGGGATGATCAGCCCGCGGGCCCCCGTCGCAAAGGCGGCGAGCTCCAGCGTGCCGACGATCTCGCCGCGGTGCGACTCCAGCGCGGCTTCAGCCTGGTGCACCAGGGACAGGATCTGCCCGGTGTGCTCCACGAGAATCTGCGCCGCTTCGGTGAGCCGGACTCCGCGGCCGTTGCGTTCCACGAGCGCCTGGCCGACCTCGCGCTCCAGTTTCGTCAGCTGCTGGGACACGGCTGAGCTTGTGACGTGCAGCGCTTCGGCAGCGCCGTTGAGGGATCCGTTGGCCGCGATCGCGTGCAGGATGCGCATTCGGTCGACGCTGAGCATGTAAGAAAGCCTAACCTTGCACGCCACAGAATATAAAGGCCGACTAACCTGGCCCGTCCGGTGCGTCCGGTGCGGTCTCCGGCCGCCTTTCCCACCAGCGGGTCCGAATGATGTCATGGCGAAGCATCCGCGATCCGGAAGGGCAACTGGGGGACCGATGATCGACTACGGGCAGCGGCGCGAGGTGGCACTCGTAACGGGGGGAAGCAAGGGAATCGGCCGCGAGGTCGCGGGACGCCTGGCCGCAGCAGGCATGATCGTCTATTTGGGCGCCTGCGACTCCGAGCAGGGCCGGGCCGCCGCGGCGGCGCTGGAAGGCGACGTGCGCGCCGTTGCGCTGGACGTAACCGACGACGACGATGTCGCCGCGGCCGTACGGCGGATCGACGAGGAGTCCGGGCGGCTCGACATCCTGGTCAACAACGCCGGTGCGGCCACCGAGCGGGGCGTGCCCACCGACGAGATCTCCGCTGCACTGCTGCGGGCGTCCTACGAGGTGAACGTGGTCGGCGTGGTCGGGGTGACCTCGGCCTGCGTCCCGCTGCTGCGCCGGTCCAACGCGGGCCGAGTGGTGAACATGTCCAGCCCGCTGGGGTCGCTGACCTTCGTCGGCGACCCGGGGCACCCGACCGCCACGCGCGGCCTGCTCGCCTACAACTCCGCCCGGGCCGCGCTGGACGCGGTCACCCTGAGCTACGCCAACGCGCTGCGCGCGGACGGAATCCGCGTCGACGCGGTGAGCGCGGAGGGCGCCGGCACCGACCTGTACCCGGGCTCCCCGCTCGCCGGAAACGGCGGCGCCCGGGTTCCCGGACAGCGCACCGAGGGCCCGGTGGGGTTGGCGCTGCTGGCGGGCGCGGGAGTGCCCGGCGTCTTCCGGGGCGGCGACGACGGCCAGGCGGCAGCGGCGCCGCTGCCGCGGTGAACGGGACCGGCGGAACCGCGGCCCTGGGCACCCGCGGCACGCGTTAGCGTCCGGCCTTCCGGGAGCGGTCCCACGGCTACCGCTCCGGAGCTGCAGGGGCGGCGCACCCGGGAACGATCCGGAGCAGGAAGCAGGGACAACACCAGGAGCAAGAGCGGAGAGTAAGAGCAGGCGCCGCCAGGAAGAGCAGAGCCGGAGTCGCAGGCCCGTGTCCGGCCGGTCCCCCAGCCCCGTGGACCCCCCTGGGTTCCGGCGGACCGCAGTGGCTATGCTGTCGCGGAAGCCGACAAACCGACCGTCCGTCGGCGCCGCGGACTTGCCGATCGGGTCCGCGGTACCGTCCCCCCGCCCGATTTCCGGCGCGGCGGGCGGGGATTTCCCGTCAGCGGCCATGGCGGCGTTTTAGCCGCCCCGCACCGCCCCTCACCGCGGGCGTTGCCGGATCCGGCCGCCCCCCGCACACCCGCACGCACCGCACGGCGACCCGATGCAGTGGTCGCCGGATCGCGTAAAAGAGACATGTCTCTGCCACACTCGCGTGGGTTTGGTGCAGTGCGCCCTGATTCTGGAGTTGAGACCTGATGCCTGCGTGGATCTCGGACGTGCCGTGGTGGGCAATCGCCACGGCCGCAGTGGTTCTGGTGGTGGTCGTCATCGCCGGGCTGCGCGCCCTGCTCTCCCGCCAGCAGCGCCCCCGCACCACCGGTTCCGGCCTGCACACGGGCTACCTCGTGGCCACCGCCCTCATCGCCGCGGCCGCGCTGCTGCTGATCATGGTCGCGTTCACCATGAGCTATGCCGCGCTGTACGAGTCGGCGACCTGGCTGGAGCGCACCCAGCTCACCGCGATCAACGGCGGCGACCTGCGGTTCCTGTTCCCGCTGGGCATCGACGCCGTCATCGTCTACTTCCTGGCGATGGACCTGGTCATGGAGTGGCAGGGGCGCCGCCACCCGCTGAACCGGTGGTCGGCCTACGGGCTCTCGGCGATCACCATCGTGCTCAACGTCTCCCAGGGCGAAGGCACCACCTCGTCCTACCTGGGCCACGCCGGCCCGCCGGTGGTCATCATCCTCATCGCCGAGGGCGTGGCCGCCTGGGTGCGCCACCTGGCCGGACTGGCGCACGGCGGCGCCGCCGACCGCATCCCGGCCGGGCGGTGGATCGCCCACCCGCTGTCGACACTGAAGGTCGCCCGGCTGATGCTGGGCTCGGGCATCATGTCCTACCCCGACGCGCTGGAACGCGAGCAGCAGCGGCAGTTGGCGTACGCGATGCTGCGCGAGCAGTACGCGAACCGGTGGCGGAAGGCCACCCCGCGGCATCTCAAGTGGATGCTCGACAACGGCTACGACCTGCCCGCCGCGTTCCAGATCATCCGGGCGATGACCGCCTCGCGGGTGGCCATGACCGCCGACGAGGCGCGCGTCCTGCTGGGGCTGCCGCCCAACCCGCCGGCGCCGGCGGGCCCTGCGGCGGGGGCCGGGCAGGCGGAGTGGACGGCCGTGGCCATTCCCGGCGCCGACGAGGGTCCGAACGGGCACGGCACGGCGGCCGATGGCGGCGGCAGCAGCAGCCGGAGCGGCGCGAACGGCGAACCCGACGCGGCGGCGACCGCCGACGCCCCGGACTCCGCGGCGGACCGGGGCGGCGACGCCTCCGGCGCCGCTGACGCGGACGGCCTGCGCGCCGGGTCCACCGACGACCGCGCCGAACGCGGCCACACCCCGGTGTTCCAGGCGCCCGGACCGGCGTCGGAGTTCCACGCCGAAGACGACCCGGAACCGACGGCACCGGAAATCCCGGAGGCCCCGGCCGCCGGGGCGGCCGGCGGATCCGCACCCGCCGAGTCCCCCGAGCGGCCCGGCGAGCCGGACCCGGCGCCTGCGTCGGCAACCGGCCCCGCGCCCACCGCCCGGCCCGAATCCGGTCCGGCCCCGACCGCCCCGTTGGAGACCGGCGCCGAAACGCGCCCCGAGCCCGAAGCGGTATCGGTACCCGGGTCCGACGCCGATCCGGACTTTCAACCGGAACCGGAACCGGATCCGGAGGCGGCGGAAGCCGCCGCCGACCCGCCCCCGCGGCGCAATGCGCGTTCGCTGCCCCGGCCCAGTGCGCAGGAGAGACGCCAGCGGGTTCGCCAGCTGGTGGACACCATCCCCGACATCACCGACGAGGAGATCGCCGGGCAGATCGGCGTCGCCCCACGCACTGCGCGGCGGTACCGCAACGAGATCCTCAACGCCGCCTCCAGCGGGGACGTCCGCATCGAGGAGTCCGAGGACGGCCAACCCCGGCTGGTGAGCACCTCCTACGGGGAGTAGGCGCCGTACCGGGTGCCCCCGGTGCGCGCATGGCGGGTCCGCGCGGGCGGACCTGCGCCGGAGTGGCGTATGCCGCACTCGAACCGGCAAATCGACAGAGCGACCCGGCCGTGGCGATGCAACCGCGCCGCGCACAGGCGGCGCACGCCGGAACCCACCCCTTCAGCTAAGTATCTCTAATCCCGGAGTTAAGGAGAATGAAGTAGACCTAACGACCGCGGCGGCGATATCCATTGAGCCATGAGCCTCGAACCCAGGCACCACCGCGCTGCCGGAACCGCCGCGGCATTCCGCGGCACCGCAGCGGTCCCGACTCCCGAACCCGCACCGCGCCCCGCGATCAACTGGCGGCTGAAGTTCCTGCTGCTGGCGCTGGTCTGGGGCAGCAGCTTCATGTTCATCGGTATCGCCGGCGAATACCTCGCGCCGATCCAGATCACGCTCGGCCGGATGCTCACCGGCCTGCTCCCGCTCGCCGCGTTCCTGCTCATGCGCAAGGGCAGCCTGCCGCGCGGCCCGCGGATGTGGTTCCACCTTTCGGTCACCGCGTTCCTGCTGAACGTGGTGCCGTTCACCCTGTTCGGCTACGCCGGCCAGCTCATTCCCTCGGCGCTGAACGGTATCTGCAACGCCGCCACACCGCTCTTCGGCCTCCTATTTGCGCTCCTGCTGCTCCGCGACGAGCGCCCGACGCGCACCCGCCTGGCCGGACTGGTCGTCGGGTTCGCGGGCGTGCTGGTGGTCTTCGGGGTGTGGACCGGGTTCGCCGGAGCGGGTGCGGCGGGAATGCTGATGGCCCTCGGCGCGACCGTCTGCTACGGCATCGGAACGCCGTACCTGCGGCGCTTCGTGGCGGGCAACGGCCACTCGTCGGTGGAGCTGGCCACCGCGCAGCTCCTCACCGGAACCGTGCAGATCGCGCTCGCCGCCCTGCTGTTCACCGACGCGCCCGGGGCGCTGCCGCTGCCGGTCCTCGCCGCGGTCACCAGCCTGGGCGCGCTGGGCACCGGGCTCGCCTACGTGCTGCAGTACGCCGTCATCCGCGAGGCCGGGGCCACGGTGGCCACCACGGTGACCTACCTGGCGCCGGTCGTGGCCATGGGCGCCGGCGTGCTGCTGCTCGGCGAGCAGCTGGCCTGGAACGAGCCGCTGGGCGCGCTGATCATCATCGTCGGCGCCGCACTGGCCCAGTACCGGCGCCGCACCACCGCCCCGCCACCCGGCGCCGCGCAACCGGAGAAGGCACCGGCGCCGGCGGCACCTGCGGCACCGGGCGCCGGGCGCTGACGGCGGCGGGCCGCGCGCGGCAGGTGCCGAGCAGGCGCGCCCGGCACCTGCGTCAGGGTGGATCGCCCGTGTTCTGCCGGACCAGCTCCCGCGTGCGGCGCAGCAGCGCCTCGCGCACGTCGTCGGTCGACAGCACACGCAGCGGAACCGCCAGACCCAGGAGGTACCCGGCGAGCCCGTCGGCGTGCGGACCGCCGATCTCGACGACGGTGGCCCCGGGGCCGTCGGCCCGGTGGGTGCCCACGGTCGGCGGGATCAGCCGCAGCGCCCGGTCCTGCGGCACCGGCAGGCGCACCGTCGCATACACCGGGTAGGTTCCGCTCGACCTGGCACGGGAGACCAGCAGCGCCGGATCCGGCGGGTCGGCGGATTCCACCGGGCGGCCGGTCGGCTCGACCCGCTCGACCCGGTCGGCGCGGAACGTCCGCCACTCGTCGCGCGCAACGTCGCGGGCGACGAAGTACCAGCGCCGCGCGGTGCGCACCAGGCGGTACGGGTCGACGTCGCGGCTGGTGGCCTGCTGTTTCCGGTCGCGGTAGGCCAGGCGGGCGCGCTCGCCCCGGCGGCACACGCCGGCCAGTTCCAGCAGCAGGCCGGGGGCCATGCGCCGCTCACCCGCGCCGGAAGCACCGTCCCCGGGGACGTGCACGAACGCGGAATCCATCGCATCCAGCCGGTCGGCGACCGGCGGCGGCAGGACCTGGCGCAGTTTCAGCAGCGCCGAAACCCCGGCCTGATCACTGCCGAGAACCCCGCCCGCGGCGTCGCCGCGCAGTGCCACGGCCACGGCGAGCGCCTCTTCGTCATCCAGGACCAGCGGCGGGACCCGGGTGCCGCCACTCAGGCTGTAGCCGCCCCAGGGGCCGGGGTCGGACTCGACCGCGTACCCCAGTTCCCGGAGCCGGGCGATATCGCGCCGGACCGTGCGCTCGGTGACCTCCATGCGCCCGGCCAGCTCACCGCAGGTCCATGACGGCCGCGCGCCCAGCAGCGCGACCAGTCGCAGCAGGCGGGCCGATGTGCTCATCATTTGTTGATTCTCCGGCACGACCAGGACAGAAACCGTCCGGGTCGGCTCGTAACGTCGCCGCCATGACGAACGGAACCGAAGGAACCCGGACCGGAACCGAAGCCCGGACCGCGGCCGGCGCCGCGCCCGCGATCCGCTACGCCGCAGTCACGTTCGACTGCGCCGACCCCGCGGAGCTGGCGCGCTTCTACGGCGAAGCGCTCGGCCTGCCCACCGTCTTCTCCAGCGACCACTTCGTGCTGCTCGGCCAGGAGGGCTCGGCCGGGCTGGGGTTCAACCGCCTGGACGACCACCGCCGCCCGACCTGGCCCGAACCCGGCCTGCCGAAGCAGGCCCACCTGGAACTGAGCGTCGACGACCTGGACGCCGCCCAGGCCAGGATGCTGGAGCTGGGTGCCGCCGAGCCCGCGGTGCAGCCCGACCCCGACCGGTGGCGGGTGCTGCTGGACCCGGCGGGCCACCCGTTCTGCATCACCGTGCTGGCCTGAGCGGCACCGGCTCTCCGGCGGGGCCGGTCCCGCCGGAGAGCCGGTCTCAGGCCGCCGGCACCGTCGCCAGCAGGGCGCGCGTCTCGGCGACGACGCGGTCCTGGAACTTTGGGTCCTGCACCTGTGCCGAGCCGCGCATCGGCCGGCCCTCCTCGTCGAAGTAGCCGCCGGTCGTGTCCGACCCGTTCAGCACGGCGTCCGTGACGACCTGCGCGGCGCGTTGCGGGGTGCTCCAGAACCTGATGTACGGGGCGAGCGCCGCCAGGACGTACTTCGACAGCAGGCGCACGGCGAGGTTCGCGTCGCGCGAGAGGCCGGTGGCCGGGCTGTAGCCGGGTTCGACGGCGTTGAAACGCAGCCGCGGGGTCTCGCGCGCGAACGCCAGCACCGTCGCGAGGTTGCACTGTTTGGAGGTCGCGTAGGCGTCGGCGCCGGACATGGCCGAGCCGCCGGCCGCCCACTCGCCGCGCGCGCTCGCCGCGGCGGAAATGTATCGGGCGCCCCGGAATCCAGCGGTCACGGCGGGTTTGCGCTCGGGGTCCTCGACGGCGGAGCAGAGGAACACCACGTTGGCGCCGTCGGGCAGGTGCGGCAGGAGTTCCTCGGTGAACACGAACGGTCCGAGGTGGTTGGTGGCGAACGCCGTGTCCAGGCCCTGGGCGTTCTGCGTGGGGGAAGTCGGCATGACGCCCGCGTTGTTGACCAGGCCCGCGAGCGGCAGGCCGAGTGCGGTGATCTCGGCGGCCGCGCGCCGTACGCTCGCGAGATCCGACATGTCGCCCACGACCGGCACCGCACGCCGGCCCGCGCCTTCGATCGTCTGCTGCACCCGGTTGAGCTTTTCCCGGTTGCGGCCGACCAGGACGACCGTGCCGTGCTTCGCCAATTCCAGAGCCGTGCGGTAGCCGATGCCCGATGTCGGGCCGGTGATGATGTACGCCTTGCGCTCGTCCTGACTCGGGTGCGCCATGAGTGCTCCTTTATTGCCTGTCTAGTCAGTCATGAATTGCCAAAAAACAACCACCGCCGCTCGCCTGCCAAAGCTCAGCAGCCCAGCATCCGACACAGGGCACCGAGCCCGGCCTCGCGGTGTTCGGCGGCATTGCCGGGGTCCTTGATCATGAAGTCCATCGTCGTTTCGGCCAGCGAGTTCATCAGCTCGCTGACGAAATCCATCGGCACGTCCCGCATCGGCCCGCCGGCGCGCACCCGCTGCAGGATGCCCGCGATTTCCGACATCGCCTGATGCGCGGCGGCGCGGGTGTCCGCAGTGATGTCGTCGGAGACGTCCAGCAGGGCGAGTGCCCGCCGCTCGCGGGGGTTGGCGGTCGCCCACTGCATCCAGTTCGACCACATGAGGCCAAGCTGCTCGCGCGGCGGGGCATCGGCGGCGAACCCGGCCTGCGAGGCGGTGGCCATCCCGGTTTTCAGCTCCAGGTAGAGCTGGTTGAAGAGTTCGGACTTGGTGGCGAAGTAGGTGAACAGCGAGCCGTTCGAGATGCCCGCTTCCTTGGCGATGACCGCCGTTGGCGCACTGAGGCCCTGCGCGACGATGACGCGGGTGGCCGCTGCCATCAGCGCGTCCCGCTTGTCCTTGCTCTTCGGTCGGGCCATGGACCAAGCGTATGAATGAGTGCCCAGTCAGTCAAATAGTCCGAGGGCGGTACTTCCCCCGCACTGCACGCTTCCGCACCCCGCGCACCCGCCCCGCGGTGCTGCGGCGGGGCGGGTGCGCGGTTGTGCGGCGGGCTTCGGGTTCCCCGTTACTCGCCGGGCTGCCAACCCTCCACGTAGGAGCGGATGAACGCGATGACACCGGTGATACCGGCCGCCGCGTACACCACCGGGCCGACCGTCTCGGCCGCCGCGGTCACCAGGCCCGCGGAACCCGCGACCAGGCCGGCGGCCTGGACCGCGACCAGCGCCCCTCCGCCGAGCAGGAACGCCGCAAGTCCGACGCGGAAAACGTAGTCGAGTGCTCTGGTCATGGGCACACCTTTCGGATTCGTCGGGTGGGGGCCGCGCTCAAACCGGCACCGGCAGGAAGCCGATCGCGACCAGCGTGGTGATAAGCAGCGTCGGAACCACGTACCAGAGCAGCAGCGGCACAAAGGTCCGGGTCGGGTCGACACCGGCGATCCCGCTCGCGATGTAGATCGGCGCCGCGCCGGGCGGCGAGGCGCCCTCGGTCGAGGCGAACATCAGCACGGCCACCGCCGCGAGCGTCGGCGAGATCCCGGCACTGACCAGCGCGGTGAAAGCGACCGAACCCACCGCGACCATGGTCGCCGTCGAGGTCAGCGGGGCCGCGGCGGCGAGCACGATGACGCCCACGATCAGCGTCAGCACGAACGCGGGCGCGTCGATCCGGGACAGCTGGGTCGTCAGCTCCTCGCCCATGCCCAGTTCACCGAGGATGGTCGAGGCCGCGAAGGCGAAGAACAGCACGGCCCCGACGACCCCGTACTTGGGCCCGGCGTCGCCGAGCATCCGCCACCAGCCGCCCGCATTGCGCGGCAGCTTCTTGCGGCCCACGATCAGCGCCACCGCGATCACCAGCACCGGAATCCAGGTGATGATGCTGACGGCGTCCGCCGCACCGTCGCCGGCGTAGGCGTCCACCCAGGTGGCGACCGCGCCCGTGGTCAGCACCACTGGAACCGCGATTCCCAGAAAGATCAGCAGCGAGTGCCAGCCCTCGGAGAACGTGCGGCCCAGCGGCCGGATGTGTTCGGCGTCGACCGGGCCGATCTTGTAGCGGCGCACCAGCACCCAGGTCAGCACCAGCCGGTACAGCAGCAGCCACGCCCCGCCCGCGAACAGCGACAGGAACAGCGCCTCGGCCGAGATGAGCTGGCTGACCGCGCCCAGCCCGGTCAGGATGAACAGCGACGAGCTGGGCGGGAACGCGATCCCCAGGCCCGCGTTGCCTGCGACGACGGTGGCGGCCAGCCGCGGCTGGATGTTCGCGCGCATCATCCAGGGGATGGTGATGGAGCCGACCGCCGCCGCGTTGCCGGACCCCGAACCGGAGATCGTGCCGAACATCGCCGAGGCGACCGTCGACACATAGGCCGGGCCGCCGCGCCGCTTGCCGAGCACCGAGTTGAGCATATCGACCAGGCGATCCACCAGCCCGGTCCGGCTAAGCAGGAAGCCCATGAACACGAACGCGGAGGCGGCGAAGACGACCTCCTCGGTGGCCGCGGCCTTGATACCGGCCCACATCAGGGCGGGGGCCTGGGCACCGCCGAACAGGGCGACGACGATGAAACCGAGGATCATCGCCTCGCCGATGCCGCGCTTGACCACGACGTTCCACAGGATGATGACGCTGATGTAGGCGACGAACGCCCAGAGACCGAGCATGTCCCTACCTTCCTTCGCGCAACGGGCGGCGGCTCGGCCGGGGGGTCGGGCACGGCCTGCGCGAAGGGCCGGACGGCCCGCCGGAGCGGTCGGCCCGGCAGCGCCGGGGCTGTGACGGGAACGGGCGCGGGGGTGGTGGCTGCGGCATTGGTGACTCCTTGTCGCCGGGCCGGGGGATCGGGGACGCGCGGTCCCCGGGGATGGCGGGCGCGGGCGGCACCCGCGCATGGGCCCGCCCCTACTCGGGGGTGGGGCCGAGGTGATCGGCGAGCGCGATGGTGCGCAGCGCCGAGTCGACGACGGGTGCGTCGATGAACCGCCCGTCGGCGAGTGCGAGGGCTCCGGCTCCGTCGGCCGCGCCGGTTTCAGCGGCGGCGGCGATCTCGCGTGCCCGTTCGACCTCGGTCGCGGTAGGCGTGAACGCGCTGCGGATGACCGGGATCTGGCGGGGATGGATGGCGGTGCGCCCGAACATGCCCAGGTCGCGTCCCTCCCGGCAGGAGGCGCGCAGCCCTTCGGTGTCGGTGACATCGATGTAGGCGGACATCGCGGGCGCCGGCAGGCCCGCCGCGGCGGCGGCCACCACGGCCGCGGACCGCAGCCACGTGTAGGCGGCGTCGCCACGCAGGCCCAACTGGGCGGCGAGGTCGGCCTCGCCCAGCGCCAGCGCGCGGGTGCGCGGGTGCGCGGCGATGTCGGCGGCGTGCTGCATGCCCAGCGCCGATTCCAGCAGGCAGTGCACCTCGGTGCCGGGGTGCAGCCGCTGCGCGGCAAGGTCGACGTCGGCTGCCCCTTCGACCTTGGGCACGCGCACCGCATCGGGCACGGCGGCGCCGGGGTGGGCGGGTCCGGTGCCGACGGGGCGGGCGGGGCCGGTCAGCTCCGCCAGTACCTCCAGGTCGCGGGCGCCGTGCTCGCTCCGCGGCGGGTTGATGCGCACGTGCACCTGCGGCGAACCCGGCTCCGGTGCCCCCCGGTCCGCGAGGAAGCCGCGCACGTTGCGCCGCGCCGCGTCCTTGGAGCCGGCGAGCACGGCGTCCTCCAGGTCCAGGATGACGGCGCCGGCGCCGCTGGCCAGGGCCTTGGCGAACCGGTCCGGGCGGTCGCCGGGCACGTAGAGCCAGGTGACCACGGGTGCCTGCACGGTACTCACGCGATCACCCCCGACTCGCGCAGCCGCGCGAGGTCGGCGGGGGTGTAGCCGAGCCCGCCGAGGACCTCGTCGCTGTGCGCGCCCAGCGGCGGGCCGGCCCAGCGGATCTCGCCGGGGGTTTCCGACAACCGGAACGGCACGTTCTGCATGGCGACCTCACCGAGTTCGCCGTCGGGCAGCCGCACGATGGAGCCGAGCGCGGCGTACTGCGGGTCGTTGGCGATGTCGCGCACGTCGTAGACCGGCGCGACGGCGGCCTGCGCCTCCTCGAACGCCGCGACCACTTCGTCGGCGTCGCGTTCGGCGATCCACGCGCCCACCGCGGCGTCGAGCTCGTCGGCGTGCTCGGCGCGGCTGCGGCCGGTGGCGAACCAGGGTTCGTCGATGAACTCGGGGCGCCCGACCAGGCGCATCACCCGCTCCGCGATGCTCTGGGCGCTGGTGGAGATCGCCAGCCACCGGCCGTCGCGGGTGCGGTAGGTGTTGCGCGGCGAGTTGCTGGTGGAGCGGTTGCCCACCCGCTGCGGGACCGTGCCCAGCGCGTGGAACGCCGTGATCTGCGGGCCGAGGACGGTGAGGATGGGTTCGATGATCGCCAGGTCCACCACCTGGCCGCGGCCGGTCTGCTCGCGGGCCTGGATGGCGACCATCACCGCGTAGGAGACCGCGAGGGCGGCGATGCCGTCGGCCAGCGCCAGCGGCGGCAGGGTCGGCGGGCCGTCGGGCTCGCCGGTCATCGACGCGAAGCCGCTCATGGCCTCGGCGAGCGTACCGAACCCGGGCTGGCCGGACATCGGGCCGTCCTGCCCGAACCCGGTGACCCGGGCGATCACCAGCCGGGGGTTGATCTCCCAGAGGCGTTCCGGCGACAGGTTCCACCGCTCCAGCGTGCCCGGGCGGAAGTTCTCGATCAGCACGTCGGCCTCAGCCAGCAGCCGCAGCGCGACCTCCTGGCCTTCGGGAGTGGAGAAGTCGATCGCGGTCACGCGCTTGTTGCGGGACAGCAGCTTCCACCAGAGGCCGACACCGTCCTTGGCCTGGCCGTGCCCGCGCGAGGGGTCGCCGCGCTGCGGGTGCTCGACCTTGACGACATCGGCGCCGAAGTCACCGAGGTAGGTGGCCGCCATCGGCCCGGCGAACAGCGTCGCGGCGTCGACGACCCGGATGTTTCCCAGGGGTTTCATGGGCTGCATCTTATAAAATATGAGATATAGGTCAATAGCCGGTGTGATGCGCGGCTCGGGGGCGCGGGGCGCGCAGCGGGCCGCCGATCCGCCGGACGCGCCGTAGACTGGCGCCGTCGGCATCGGCCGGGAAGTTGGGGCGGGTACCGGGACCGGTACGGGAATCCGCACGGGCGCCGGGCGCCCGAGCCGTCCGGAGGACCGGTCGGATCCGGGTCGGGAACCGGGCGGAGATTGGCCGGACGTCGGTCGGGAACCGGTCGGGAACCGACCGAGGACCGGTCGGGGACCAGTCAGGGATCGCGCAGGGAGGAGACGGCCTTTTGGCTCGCGGCAGGACCGGCGGCCCGGCGCGGGAAACCACCAGCCGCCCGCCGGGCAGCAAGGCCGACTACGTCCACGAGGCGCTGCGCCAGGAGATCCTCACCGGTGCGCTGTCACCGGGAAGCGCCATCGGCCAGGAGGAGATCGCCGCCCGCCTCGGTGTCTCGATCACACCGGTCCGCGAGGCGCTGCGGCGCCTGGAGAGCGACGGCCTGATCTCCTACCGCGCCCACCACGGCGCGACCGTCTCCGAACTCGGCGCCGAGGCCGCCGAGGAGCTGTACCTGCTGCGCGCGGCCGTCGAAGGGCTGACCGCCAGACTGGCGGCCACCCGCATCACCGCCGAGCAGCTCGAATCGCTGCGCGAAATCCACGAACGGATGCTGTCCGCCGACCCCCACAGCCTCGCCCAGGACAGCAGGCTCTTCCACCAGACCATCGCCGACATCGGCGGCCCGGCGTTCCTCGCCTCGCACGTGCGGTCCATCCGGCAGAACAACCCGGTACCGCTGTCGGTGTCACTCTGGAACGACCCGGCCAACGCGCAGGTCTTCCTGGACGCCCACGCCCGCCTGCTCGACGCCCTCGCAAACGGCGACGCCGAGGCGGCCGAACACATCATGGCCGAGCACATCCAGGCCAGCGCCGTAGCCCGCACCACGGGAAACCCCGACCCGGACACCGACGGCGCCGGCAGCACCGGCACCCCAACCGAGCCGCAACGCCCGGCACCCACTGCCGACGTGTAAACCCTGGAGCCTGCCGATGTGCGATGGGGCTGCCCGGTGCTTGCTGGTGAACATCGGCCGGCAGCGGCGGGGCAGGGCCGATGCCGTGTGTTGGCGAGATCAGGACCGCGGTGCGGGAAAGGCGTGTCGCCGCCCCGAGGCCGCCAGGGTGAGTGCCGTAACAGACAGCGCAATCATGCTCACCGGTAGGGCGGTGGCTCCGACATTGTCCACCAGCAGCGCTCCGATGGCCCCTCCGCCGAATATGGCGAGGTTGAAGACTGTGGTGAGCATGGAGTTCGCCACGTCCATGCGTGCTTGGGCGGCGTCAGCCATGGCCGTCTGGAGCTGGGTGGCCGCCCCGCCGAACGCGATGCCCCAGATCAACAGCGCGAACGTTGTGGACGGAATGGTTCCCGGGAGGGCCAAGAGTACGAGTCCGACGACGATGAACAGGCTCGTACTGACCAAGACGAGGCGGCGTAGAGCACGGTCGATAAGAGCTCCGGTGATCCAGATGCCGAACAGGGCCGCGATGCCGAAGATGAACAACGCCACGTCTGGCCGCATGCCCACCCCGGAGCCCTCCAGATACGGGGCGATGTAGGTGTAGAGGAAGTTGTGCGCCAGCATCCAGGTAAAGACGACTCCGAGGATTACGGCGACCCCTGGGATCGCTATCACCTTGTGCGGGGCCATGCGCTGTGAGGTCTTGCTGCCTGAGGCGTTCGGAACGCTGATGACCACCAGGACGAGCACGATCACGGTGAACGCGGAGATGACGATGAACGCCCAGCGCCATCCCACCGCAGAGCCGAGCCAGGTTCCCAGAGGCGTGCCAATGGACAGGGCGACCGGTGTGCCTGTCATAGCGATGGCCAAGGCTCGGCCGGCTGCCTTCGGATCCGCGATACGACGGGCGTATCCAGCGAGCATGCCCCACAGCAGACCGGAGAACGCCCCGGCGATGAACCGGGCGATCAGGGCCACTGCCAGGGAAGGGGCCATGGCGGTGAGCGTGTTGGCCGCCAAGAATCCTGCGAGCCCGATGACGAGCAACGGCTTCCGTGAAACTCCCTGGGTGACGACGATGGCCGGTATCGCCGCAAGCACGGTCCCCAAGGCGTAGACGGAGACGAGCTGACCGGCGGAACCTGCTGAGACCCGGAAGGTATCCACAAACTGCGGCAGCAGACCCGCAGGGAGAGTTTCGGTCATGATCACGATGAACCCGGTCATGGCCATGAGGGTGAGGGCCAAGACCGGGAGACGGGGCGGCGGAGCTCCATCGGCGGATGACACGGTGGGAACCGGGGTGGACACAGGCGCTCCTTCCAAATATGGATCGTTCGATCTGATATTGAAGCAGCAGCCTCCGTGCGTCAAACTGGATCGAGCGATCCGAAAGGAGTCCTATGTCACCGGCAGGCAGGCCCCGCATCTTCGATGAGGAAGCAGTCCTGAACAGGGCCATGGAGGTGTTCTGGGAGCAGGGATACGAGGCGGCGACCCTCTCGCAACTCAAAGACGCCACCGGCCTGTCTTCGGCCAGCCTGTACGGGGCCTTCGGCTCCAAGGCCGGGCTGTTCGCTCGTGCTGTGCAGCACTACGTCCAAGGTCCGGGGCAGGTCACGGAAGTGGCGGGCGACGCTGAACTGCCGGCAGCCGAAGCTCTGGCTCAGATGCTTCATGCTTCGATCAGCATGCAGGCTGACCCCGCTCACCCGATCGGGTGCCTGGTCGCCTTGTCGGCGGTGGTGGGGGCCGAAACCCATGACGGAAAGACCGCTCGGGAAGCCGTCATGGCCCGCCGGCGGGATGACCGCGAACGCATCACCGCATGTGTCCGCCGGGGCATCTCAGATGGCAGCATCCTCCCCGAAGCCGGCGTGCTCGCTTCCGCTGCGCTCATTCACACGTTCCTGCTCGGCCTCTCCACTCAGTTGCGCGACGGCGTTGACACCGATCAGCTACACGCGGCGGCAGACTCCCTGGTTGACCAACTCAGGCCGAGCAGTCCTCCGCCGGAATCACCCACGACTGGTTCCACCGCGGCGTAGCGGCATCAGAGACAAGTTCTTGCGGTCGGGCGGGCCGCCGCCCGCCATCGACAAGTCCGCCGCTCGATACACGCGAGCGGATTCTTGCGGCTGCTGCTGCGATCATCGCCGAATACGCCATCACGGCGCGGCTGACCGTGCGGGTGGTGGCTGCCCGTGCCGGTGTGAGCATCGGGTCCATGCGCCTACGACTTCCAGCGGGCCTTCCCTGGGATCGATGCGCTCGCGGCGGCGGAAGAGGAAGCCCTTCAGGTGGCGGTATCCGCGGTCCTTCGGGTTGAGGGCAACGAAGCGTGAGCCGTGCCCGTGCCAGGGATCGTCATTCGGGTTGAGCCCGACGCGGCGTCATGGTGTGACGTGGTCGGCCTGGTCCCTTACAGGAGAAAGGCTCCGACATGACCGACCCTGCCGGGCTCACCCACCTCACCGACACCGACTATGCGCGCGCGGAACAGATGCTCGCGCCGTACCGCGACCGACTTGTCCCGCAGGCCGCGGTGGTACCGCAGTGGTCCGATGACGGTGCCCGGTTCCGGTACCGCTCCGGGACGCGGCACATCCTGGTCGACCCGGCGGCGGGCACCAGGCGCGACGCGTTCGACCACGAGCGGCTCGCCGCAGCGCTGTCGCAGGCGTCCGGGCGCGCGGCTGAGGCCGACGACCTGCCGCTCACCTCCGTGGAGTTCGAGGTCCCCGACCGGGATCCCGAAGTGATCCGTTTCTCGGCTTTCGGCGCGCGGTGGGAGTGGTCGGACCGCACCGGGAACTGCACGCAGGTAGCGGACGGCCCACCGGTGGGGCCGGGGGAGATCGTCTCGCCCGACCGGGCGTGGGTGGCGTTCCGGCGGGAAGGCAACGTGTGGGTGCGCAGCCGGGACGGGCAGCAGGAGTTCGCGCTCACCGACGACGCCGAGCCGCACTGGGACTACGGCGGGTTCACCGATGCGGCCACGAAGGTCAAGCTGCCCCTGCTGGGACTGGATTCCGTGCTGGTGGCGGCCTGGTCGCCCGACTCCACCCGGCTGGTCACCCACCGGATCGACCAGCGCGAACTGCCCGAGCAGATCCTGGTGGAGGCCGCCCCGTCCGGCGGCGGGCGGCCGGTGGCACACCGTATCCGCTACCCGATGCCCGGCGACGAAGCCCAGGCGACGGTGACGTGGCACATCCTCGATATCCGTACCGGGCGGCACGTAGCCGCGGCCGGCGAGCCGGAGGTATTGACCTCGCCCTACGCTCTGGACCGGCGGTGGTGGTCGGGCGAGAAGGGGGACGCCATCCACGTCCTGCACCAGTCCCGGGACGGGCGCACCCTCAAACTGCGCCGCCTCGACCCGGACACCGGTGCGATGACGACGCTGATCACCGAGACCGGCCGGACCCGGGTGGACCCCGCGCCGTACCTGCACGCCCCGCCCGCGGTGCGCATCCTGGACTCGGGGGAGATCCTGTGGTGGTCCCAGCGCGACGGCTGGGGCCACCTGTACCGCTACTCCTCCGACGGCGAACTGCTCGGACAGGTCACCGGGGGGCAGTGGTTGGTCCGCCGGGTCCTGCGCGTCGACGAGGAGCGCGGCCAGGTGTGGTTCCTGGCCGGCGGGCTGAACGAGGACCCCTACGTCCGCCAGATCTGCCGGGTGGACCTCGACGGCGGGGGTTTCGTGCGGATCACCGACGACGACCTCGACCACGACGCGGTCGGCCCGCCCCGCGGCGACTACATCTTCGACAGCGCTGCGACCGTCGCCCGCCCGCCCCGTACGAGGGTGCTCGGCGACGACGGCCAGGTGCTGGTCGAACTCGAGGCTCCGAACGCGACCGCGCTGGAGGCGGCCGACTGGAGCCCGCCCGAGCGGTTCCGGACGACGGCGGCGGACGGGCACACCCCGATCTACGGGCTGCTGTGGCGCCCGCACGGCTTCGACCCGGCGCGGCGCTACCCCGTCATCGACCACACCTACCCCGGCCCCAACATCAACCGGGCCTCACCGGCGTTCAACGACATGTTCACCGGGGAGCCCGAGGCGCTGGCCGCGCTCGGGTTCGCCGTCGTCGCGCTCGACGGCCGGGGCACCCCGATGCGCAGCAAGGCGTTCCTCGACCACTCCTACGGCGATCTGGGCATGGCCGCAGCGCTGGACGACCACATCGCCGCCATCCGCGAGCTCGGACGCCGCCATCCGTGGCTCGACACCGACCGGGTGGGGATCACCGGCCACTCCGGTGGCGGGTTCTTCACGGCCCGGGCCCTGCTGACCCGCCCCGGGTTCTACTCGGTGGGGGTCGCGCAGGCCGGCCCCCACGACTTCTCGATCTACCTGCCGTTCTGGGTCGAGCACTACCACGGAGAGATCACCGAGGAGAACCGCCGAGCGCTGATCAACACGCCGCACGCCGGCAACCTGCGCGGCAAGCTGCTGCTGATCGACGGCGAGCTCGACGACAACGTGCTGCCCTACCAGAGCATGCGCCTGGTCGACGCGCTCATCGACGCTGATGCCGACGTCGACATGCTCGTCGTCCCGGGCGTCGAGCACGGTTTCCAGGGCAGGCACCACTACGTCACGCGGCGCACCTGGGACTACCTCGTACGGCACCTGCACGGCACCGAGCCACCGACCTACCGGCTCGCACCGTTCCCCCCGATGCCCATCTGGGCCGTCCAGCCATCCGGCTAACCCTTGAGCAGCCGGCCGCGGTGGTTGATCGACTCCGGCCGTGCCATTCGGCGAGGCCCCTGACCGCAGGCGCTCCGCGCGCCCGCGGTCAGGGGCCGGGCGTCATGTCACAACGCCTCCGAGGAGCGCCCACCCAGGTGCTTGGCCAGGAAGCTCTCCAGCCTCCTGTACAGCTCGATTTTGCTCTCGGAGTTGATGAACCCGTGCCCCTCGGTCTCGTTGAGCAGGTACTCGACCTCGCGGCCGCGGTCGCGCAGGGCCTCGGCGACGCGATCGGAGTTGCGCCGGTGCACGCGGACGTCGTTGGTGCCGTGGATCAGCAGCACCGGGGCGGTGATGTCCTCGACCCGGCTGATCGGGGAGCGGGCGAGCATGTCCGCCCTCTGCTCGGGGATCCCGGGGTCGCCGATATGGCGGAGGTAGCTGTTCTCGACGGCACGGCGGGCGAAGGGGACCACCCCTTCGACAATGTCGACGAGGTCGGACATGCCCGTGTAGCTGATCGCCGCGGCGAACCGGTCGGGGGTGAAGGCGGCTCCGACCAGCGCGGCATAGCCGCCGTAGGAGCAACCGTAGATCCCGACCCGGTCCGGGTCGGTCAGGCCCCGGTCGATCGCCCAGTCGAGGGCGTCGATCAGATCGTCGTGCATGCGTCCGGCGAACTCGCCGATCCCCGCATCGACGTGGGCCTTCCCGTAGCCGGTGGAGCCGCGGAAGTTGACCTGGAGCACCGCGTACCCCCGGTTGGCGAGCAGCTGCACCTCCGGGTCGTAGCACCAGCTGTCGCGGTACCAGGGACCGCCGTGTACGAGCAGCACCGTCGGCAGGTTCCGCGGTTCGATGCCGACCGGAAGGGTGAGGTGGCTGGGCAGGGACAGACCGTCGCGGGCGGTGAGAGTCACGGGGGTGACCGGGGCCAGTTGCTCGGGGTCGAGATGCGGGAATGGGCGGAACAGGCGACGCGCCTTTCCGGAGGCGTGGTCGTAGAACCAGGTGACGCCCGGGTCGCGGTCGTGCGTGAACTCCACGACCCAGCGCTGTCCCGCCGTATCGGTGGAGACGTGTGAGAGGTCGCCGTCCGAGAGCTCGCTCAGGTGGGGCAGGATCTCGGCGAAGTGCGGATCAAGTGCGTGGATGACCTGGCGGTCGCCGAGGTACCGGACACCGAGCAGGTCGCCGGTGCCCGGATGCAGGATGAGCGACGAGGCGAACCGCGGGTCCACCTCCGGCCGGGGAGTGTCCAGATCGAACACCGGATGGCTGTCGACCTCCGTCTCCTCCCCGGTCTCCAGGTCGAGGCGCACCACCCGGGTGAGGTCCGAGCCGCGCGCGGACCCGATCCACAGCCCCCTGCCGTCCGCGGTGGGGATCGCGGGGTGGACACCGTAGAGGATGTCGGACCGGGGGAAGCGGGCGATCGTTCGCGTCTCGCCGCCGGTCCGCTCGGACAGCACGTGCTCGCCGCCCTCCTCGATCGTGAAGGCCAGCACCCGCCCCGCGACGCGCATCCAGCCGACCACGTCGCCGGAGTTCTCGGCGATGGGCGTGAGCTCCCCGCTCAGGAGGTCGAGCTCGAAGAAGTCGATCAGGTCGGCACGGCGCTTGTTGAGCTGCACGAACGCCGTTCCGGGCCGGTCCGGCGACAGCTGCGCGCTCATGAGGCGCACGCCCTCGTACGGGGTCAGGTCGACCGCGGGCTGTTCGGGCCGCGCCGGGTCGACGCGATGGAGATGCCAGTTCTCATCGCCGTCGGTGTCCTGCTGGAACAGGAGGTGGCGGCTGTCGGCGCTCCAGAAGAACCCGCCGATGTTGCGCCGTGTCTCGGAGGTGAGCCGCCGGGCGGCGGGGGTTGCCGAGCCGTCCTCAAGGTCGGGTGCGGACCAGTCCGAGTCGGCGTCGCGGAGGAACACGTTGAGCCGGCCGTGCCAGGGGGCGAGGTAGGCGATCCTCGTCCCGTCCGGCGAGAGCACGGCGCGGCTGCGGGTGGGCGGAGCGTAGAGATCCTCGACGGGGATCAGGGCGGGAACGGCGGTCATGGCGGCCTCCTCCTGGTCGGTGGGTGCGGAGGCCCCAGTCGACACCCTGACGCCGCGTCGGGCTCAAGTGTCGTGTGCGTCGCGCCGCTCCCGGGCGACGCGCTGCTGGAGGGTGCGTATCACGCGGTGCTGCACCGGGCGGAGGCTGCGCGCGCTGAGCTGGTCGAGCAGCGCGGAGGCGAGGGGGTCGAGGGACGGCACGGACTCCAGGGTCGTCACGAGCGGTCGGATGTGCTCGACCCAATCATCGAGCAGCGCCTCGACCTCGTGGTCCGGGGTGTCGGCATCCAGGGCGTAGAAGCGCGCGGTCAGCGCGGCGGAGGCCGCCCTGGCGTCCTCCGGAACATCGAGCAGGGCGGTCAGACTTGCCACGCCGTTCTCCCCGAACAGGTGAGCGATCAGGATGAGCTGCTCGCGCTCGTACCTGGCCATGTCCTCGGGCACGCCCGGATCGGGCGCCGCATGCCAGGCGGAGAGCTCCGGCGGCAGGTCGGGCGGGGCCCCGGTGTTGCGCAGCACGTCGATACTGGCGCGGCGGGCGGTGAGCCGCTCGATCTCGGCGGCGGCCTGGCGATCGAGCTGGTCGAGCAGCTCCTCGGCCACCGCGGGATCGTCCAGCACCTCGGGGAGGGCCGACAGCGGGACACCCAGCGCCGTCAGCCGCGTGATCCGCAAGAGGCGCACGAGGTGGCCGACGTCGTACTGCCGGTAGTCCCCTGATGTCCGCGGTGGCTCGGGCAGCAGCCCGATCTGGTGGTAGTGGCGCAGCGTGCGCACGGTGACGCCGGCCAGGGCGGCGAGTTCACTGCTGAGCATCGGGCATCTCCTTCACGTCCAGGTCGCGCAGGGCACCCATACCGATCACGGCCAGTAGCACCACGATCCACACCCCGGTGACGCCGGCCGCGGCCAGCAGTGGCGAGCCGAACTCTGCGAGCACACCTGCCAGCCCGATCCCCGCGGGCGCGGCAACCGTCAGCAGGGCCGTCTTCACGCTGAGCACCCGTCCGAGCAGAGCGCCCGGGACGTGCTGGACCTGCAGGACACCGGTGACCGCTCCGACCACGGAATTGCCGAGTCCCAGGGCTGCCGCCCCGGCGAACACTACCGCCGGGGAGTGGAGGGAGGCCATCAGCGCGAATCCCGCGGAGGTGGCGATGAACCCCGCCGCCAGCCATGTCCGCGACGGCAACCGGGCACCGACGGCGCTGTAGATCGTCGCTCCGACCAGCATTCCGGCCGCTAAGGCGGTGAGGACCAGGCCCAGCAGTTCGGGACGGGAGATGAGGTCGAAGTACACCGGCATCACCAGCCCCTGCAGTCCGCCGAGTGCGACGGCCAGACCAAGCACCAAGAAGGTCGTGCCCAGCAGGAACCGGCTTCTACCCAAGACCAGCAGGCCATCTGCGAGCTCCCGCATCACGGGCCGGCGCGCGGCGCGGGAAGAGCCGGCCTGCCCGAGGCGGCGCGGCAGCATCCGGGTCAGCACCGCTGCGAGCGCGGATGTCGCCGCCGTGATCCACAGCACGGCCATGGGGTCGACTGCGGCCAGCAGCACACCGGCGGCAGCGGGTCCGACCACCAACGCGACCGAGGTCAAGGTCTGGCGCACGCCCACCACGCGCCGCAGATCGAGACCGGCGTGCCGGGCCACCATCGGAGCGAGGACCTCGCGGGCCGTCATGCCGGGCACGTCCCCGAACGCGCCCAGGATGCCCAACACGATGAACCACACGAGGTCGAGACCCCACAGCATGTCCACGAGCGGTAGCGCCGCGATCGCCGCGGCGGAGATGGCATCCGAGACCACCGATGCCGTACGCCTGTTGATCCGGTCGATGACCACCCCGCCAAGGAGGCCGACCACGACGGAGGGGACCGCGGTCGCGGTCGCCAGGGCGGACATGCCCAGCGGGCTGCCCGTACTCTGCAAGACGATCAGCGGCAGCGCCACCGAGGCGATGCCGTTGCCGAGCAGGCTCAGCAGATGAGAGGCGTAGTAGGCAAGTGCGACGAGTGGCATGCGGCCAGCGAAAGCCCTGACGCCACGGCAGGGTCAAGCGCGCAGAGAACGGCTTGTGGCCCGGTGTTGCCCTCCCCGGGTCCCCTCCGGGGCAGGGTCGGCCCCCAGCCGCACTCCTGGTGCCGCGAAGTCGGTGGCGAGCATGCAGAAATGCCGGTCCCAGCTTTACTCGGCTTTCGTGGTTTTCGGGAGTCTGTCCAGGTGTGTCCTTGAGTGAGCGGTTTCTGGACACCAGAGCCGCCCGGCGGGCATAGAAAAGGGGAGCATCAACCAGTCCCGGCTAAAGGCTCGCTGATGCTCCCGAACCCGACGGTACCCCCATCGCTGCTGAAACTGCTGAACCACTTCTGGCCCTGCTTCACCCGCCCCACCTTCGCGGTGTTCGCCGCCCTGGTCACCGGCCTGATCGCCCACACCGGCACCCGCACGGTATGCGGCATGCTCACCGGCGCCGGCCTCGCGCGGACCTGGCCCCACGACCGCGCCCACGCCTTCTTCGCGCAACGCCGGTGGAGCCCGGACCGCCTGGGCGAGACAGCGGCCCGGCTGGTGGTGCGGACCTGCACCGCCCCCGGCGAGGCGCTGACCCTGGCGGTCGACGACACCCTCGTCAAACGCAGCGGGAGCACGGTTTCCGCACGGTTGCGCCAGCACGACGGAGCCGCACCCGGCCCCCGCAAGCTGGGCTGGGGCGTGTGCTTCGTCGTCACCGCCCTGGCCGTGCGCGCGGGCGGCCGCAACCGCGCCCTGGCACTGCCCACCCTGGCCCGCTGCTGGCGGCCCGCACCCGCCCCGGCCCCGCGGCTCTCGGCCTGCGCCCGCACCGCCTGCGCGCTCGAACGCGCCCGGCACCGCTACGACCAGGCCCGCCGCGGCCTGCACATGCGCCTGGAGGCCGAAGCCGCCCTACCCCGGGGCCACCGCCTGCCCGGAACCGACCCCAAACCCGCCCTGCACCGGCGCGTGGCCGCGCAGGAACGCGCACTCGCCGGCGCCCGCGCCGACCACGAGGCCGCGCTGGAAGGGGTGCTGGAACCCGCCGGGGACAGCCACCGGCCCACCAAGACCGAGACCGCGATCGCGCTCGGGGCCCGCCAGGCCCGCCTGTTCCCCGACCGCATGATCCACGTGGTGGCCGACGCCGCCTACCACAGTCCCGCCCTGCGGGCCTTGCCCCCCAATATGACCTGGACCTTCCGGTTGATGTCCTCGGCGGTCCTGGACGGTCCCGCCCCGCCTGCGGCTCCGGGAACCCCCACACGCCCGGGCCGGCCGGCCATCAGCGGGGCCCGGCTGGGAACGCCCGCCCACATCGCCGGCCGGGCCGCTTTCACCCCCACCCGGGTGCCCGGGCGCAGCATCGCCGCGATCGAGTGCCGGTGGGCGCGCTCGCTGGGCCGCACCCCGGTGCGGCTGCTGCTGGTGCGCCACGACGCGGGCACCCGGGCCTTGGACCTGGCGCTGTTGACCACCGATGTCACCAGCCCCGCCGAACAGGTCGTGGACCGCTACGCCGACCGGTGGCCCATCGAGACCTGTTTCCAAGACACCCGCGCCCACTTGGGGCTGGAGCAGGCCCGCAACCGCACCCGCGCCGCCGTCGAGCGCACCGTGCCGCTGCAACTGCTGTCCTACAGCCTCGTCGTGCTCTGGTACCACCGCCACGGCGACGCGGTCGCCGATGTCGCGGCCCGCCGCCGCGCCCATCCCTGGTATGCCTCCAAGACCGCTCCGGCCTTCGCGGACATGCTCGCGGCCCTGCAACGCGAGATCATCGATCATCGAATATCGGCCAGGGTGGGTGACCTGCGCGTCGTGCGGTTAATCCGCGAGATCGTCTACGACTTGCCCGCCATCGCCGCCTGAGCGGCATCCCACCGAAGCAGACATCCCACCCCAAACCACGAAAGCCGAGGGCGCCGGATCACGGCATTTCCGCATGGTCACCGGGATCACCCCCGCGGATGAGGCCGTGTCCGGGCGCGGGGTGGCGGGGGCGGGCGGGTGGGAGCGGGTGATCAGCCGGTCTTGACGGCGGTTAAGAAGGCGGTCCACTCGGCTGCGCTGAAGGAGAGATGGCCGGCGTCCGGGTACTTGGAGTCGCGAATCGCGGCACCGGTGGAGGACTCGGCGACGGCGACGCAGTTCTGGTCGTGGCCACTGTGGGTGCTGGTGTGGAAGTCGGTGGGGTGGTTGGCGACCTCGACGCAGTTTGGAGCTTGACCGCTGTGGGGGCTCTTGCGGAACGTCGTGGGGATGTGAGCGACCTCGACGCAGTTCACGCCTTGGCCGCTGTAACTGCTCTTCCGAAACCTCAGTGCTTCATCACTCATGAGATGCCCTCTAGGTAGGAGACCCGGTCCCTGATGAGTCGAGCGGACTCCGACGCGCTGATCGCTGAGCCCTGCACGTCTCCAAAAGTCACCGTATACACCTGTATCTCATCAGGAAGTTCCAGGTACAAAGCTTGGGCCAACATCTCGATGCAAACGATGGTCGGGTCAATGGGATTGGGGAAGTCCAATATGGTGAACGGTGCGGTCAGGGCTGCATGCGCACCGTTCGTGAGCGGCAAGACTTGGACGTCAATGTGTGGCATCTGCGCCATATGAAGAAGATATTCAAGCTGCCGGATCATGACGGCTGTACTTCCCACCGTGCGGTGAAGTACAGCCTCATCGATCACCGCACTCAGACGCACCGGCTCGAATCGTGTCAGGACTCCCCGCCGCTGCATGCGCGCTTCGACCCGGCGCTGTACTTCCCGTTCGTCGGTATACCGGCTACCCCTGAAGATCGCTTCCGTGTACTCGGGGATCTGCAGTAGACCAGGGAGCACCTGGGACTCATAACAACGCAACGAGGACGCTTCAGCCTCGAAGTCGGGCAAAGCTTCATTCTTGAAGACATCCTTGTACTTGGCCCACCATCCGCGGTCTTTTGCCTCACGGGCCAGTTGATGCAACGCATCACGCTTCGACTCAGCAGTGATCTTGTACAGGTCGAGCAGGGAATCCAGATCTGCAGCTTTAACAGACTGTGTCTCTGCGTTCTCGATCTTACTCAGCTTCCCTGCCGCCCACTTCATGTGCTGAACGACCTGCGGTGTAGTCAGGCCAGCCTTTTCGCGGGCATGTCTGAGCTCGGCCGACAGACGGCGACGGCGGATCGAGGGACTGTGTGGACGCTGCATCGCCATGAGTGTAGACCTAACCCCACGTATCCGGCACCTCACTCACTGGTCTTGCGAAAAGTGAGATTCACTATTACTGTGCGTGTCGTAGTGAACGACTTCTGCACTCACTTCCGCAAGAGTGCAGGTCACGCTACTGGGTGTCCGCCGTCATGTCCGCCGAACGGCCTCCCTTCCGCGGGCGCCTTTTCAGCCTCCCTATGCCTCGAACCCGCGAGGAGTGCTCTCATGCCCGCAATCGCTCCGGTCCCTCCCCTCCCCGAGGTGACCGTTCCGCTGCACCGCCTCATCCCGCCGCTGTACCGGCACTACTTCAACCGCCGTCCTGACCGGCCCAACTTCAAGTCGCGCCGCTACGACTTCCCCGGGCTGCCCGCCTTCTTGCCGCTGATGCGCGCCTTCCTGGACACCTGCGCCGCCGACCAGAACACCGACTTCCGGTTCGTGTTCACGCTGCTCGGGTCCGAACTCGTCGGCAACGCGCTGCGGCACTCGCAGTCGGGCGCCCCCGGCGGGACGTACGTGCTCGTCGTGCGGCGCAGCGCCGCCGGGCTGACGCTTGTCTGCCGCGACCAGGGGCGGCGGGACATCACCAACGCCGTCCCTGGCCGCCCCTTCGGTCCTGCACACAACCCCACTCCCGGCGATGAACGCGGGCGCGGGCTGGCGATCGTCGACGCGCTGGCGACCACCTGGGGCGACGACACACGGGCGGGGGGCCACCGCAACATTTGGCTCCATCTGGCCTTCGACCTCGATGGAAGCGCCTGGTCCGACCTCTGAGCCCGCCGGTGCCACTACCCCCTGGCACCTGCGTGAGCCCGAGGCCGGACCCCGGCGCCGGTAGGCGCCCGCCCCGCAACTACCGGAGGGGGCGGGGCGGGCGCCTCGCTGCCCGGTTCCGTGCTTGTGCCTGTACCGGTTTGTCGACTTATCCCTTGTCGACTTGTCTCTGTCGGCCCGTCTCTGCCGCCCGTCTCTGTCGGCCTCTCCACACATCGACCTGCGGCTTGTCGATTGGGCGACCTGTCCACACGACGACCCGCGCCCCGTGCACGCAAAGGAGTCCTCCCATGTCCGAACGCCTCGCCGACCGCCGGGTCAGCAGCGCTCCCCCGCCCGAACGCCGTCGGCGCCCCGGTAGGCGCCACCGCGCGGGCGCGCATCATGTGCCCGCGCCCCCGCGCCAGCGCCCGTACGTCAAGCTGGTCCCGTTCCACCGCGATGAACTGGCACCGCCGCTGCTGATGTCCGACCACGCACCGGCGGCCCGCCGCGCCGACGAGATCGCACCGGCCGACCGGCCCGCCGCGCGCCCCACCGACACCCCCGAGCCCTGGCCGCCCAGCCCTGCCCCGGCACCCGCACCCGCACCCGCACGACCCTGCCCGTGCCCGGCCTGCCCCGGCACCTGCGCGGAGTCCGGCTCCCGCGCCGGCGCCACCCACCGCGCAACGACCCGGGCCGACGCCCGCGCCGGCCTCCGGGACCATCCGCGTCCCCGCACCAGCGCCACCAGCGACGACGAAGACCGCACCGCCGCCCGGGAGGAGGGCCTGTTCCACTGCACCATCGGCGCAGTGGTCGCCATCGCCATCCTGTGCCACTTCGCCTACCTGCACGCCCTCATCGGCTGACACCCCACCGCCCCGTCCCGCCCCGGGCGGCCGGTGCGGCCGGCCGCACCGGCCGCCCGGCGGCAGGCGGCAGACGGCCCCGCTTCAACCCACGGGGGTAAGCGCGTCCTCCAACGCCGCACGCGCACCGCGCAGGGCGAGCCGGAGCTGGTCCGGGGTGCGGCGGACCTGGGCCAGCAGGAGGCCGCCCTGGATGGCGGCCATGGTGAGGTCGGCCAGCTCCGTCACATCCACGTCCGGGCGCAGTTCGCCCGACTCCTGCATCCGGCGCATGCCCGCGATAACGGGAGCCTCCCAGCGCGCAAAGGCGTCCACGAACGCCTGCCGAGTGAGGTCGTCCCAGCCGCTGAGCTGGCTGGCCAACGAGCCGATCGCGCAGCCGCCCACCGCGTCCTGCCGGGTCCCGTTGGCCACGATCGCGTCGAACCAGCGGTCGATGCCTGCCAGCGAGTCGACGTCCAGGAGCAGCGGTTCCTGCGCGGCCAGCACCTTGTCCACGGTGGAGTGCACAACGGACCGGACGAGATCTTCGCGGTCGTCGAAGTAGTGGTAGAGCTGGCTGCGCCCGACCCCCGCGGCGCGTTCGACATCGTCCAAGGTCACCGCCGCGACACCGCGCTGCTGGATGAGGTCGGCCGCCGAATCGAGGATGCGTTCCCGGGTCGCGCGGCCCCGCGCGGTGGTCGGTATGTGTCCCATAGAGCCCTCTCCGTGTTCTGTACTTCGCGGTACACAGACTCTGTACTCGCTGATACAGTTCTGCCGCGGAACTTCTGTACCGAACAATACATTCTGCTGCTCAGCTTACGGAGGAGAGGCACAGTGAGCCGGTTCGCTGTTACGAACACCCGGGTTTTCACCGGGACGGACGTGGCAGATGCCTCGGTGGTCGTGGTCGAAGACGGGACCATCACCGCGGTCGGCCACGAGGTCCCCGCAGATGCGGAAGTGGTCGACGGCGGCGGCGGGACCCTGCTGCCGGGGCTGATCGACGCCCACACCCACACCCACGAGGACGGGCTGCGCACGGCGCTGCGCTTCGGCGTGACGACCGAGCTGGACATGATGTCGGTGCCGGATGTCATCGCCCCGGTGCGCAAGCAGGTGCAGACCGAGTTCGACCTGGCCGACTTCCGCACCGCCTCGTGGGGGCTCGCCCACCCGGACGGGCACCCCCACCAGCTGCGGGGCGGCCTGGGTGATCCGGTGTGGCCCACCGCCACCGTCCCGAGCGAGGCGCCCGCCTTTGTCGAGGGGCGCCTGGCCGAGGGCGCGGCGTACATCAAGATCATGGTCGAGGACGGCGCCGCGTTCGGCACGCCGCTGCCCGTGGTGCCGCCCGAGGTGGTCGCCGCGACCGTCGAGGCCGCCCACGAACGCGGGGCGATGGCAGTGGTCCACACCTTCAGCGCCGCGGCCACCCGGGTGGCCGTCGAGGCGGGCGCGGACGGAGTCACCCATCTGCACTACGACGAGGCCATCAGCGACGACCTGATCGCCCGGATGCGCGAACAGGGCATGTTCGTCATCACCACCTTGGCCGTCACCGCCTCCGCCGCCTCCGCCGGCGCAGGCCCGCGCCTGGGCGCCGACCTGCGTGTGGCCTCGCGCCTGGATGCGGCATGGCGCGACAACCTCGGCCGGGAGCTCGGGTGGAACGCCCACTTGCCCACCGCACTGCGCTCGGTCGCACTGCTCCGCGCCGCCGGGGTCGAACTGCTGGCCGGCACCGACTCGGCCCACCTCGGTGTCCCGGGCATGGCGCACGGCGCCAGCCTGCACGGCGAACTGCGCCTGCTCGAAGCCGGCGGCCTGAGCCCGGCCGAGGCGCTCGCCGCGGCAACACGGCGCACCGCCGACCGGTTCGGCCTCACCGACCGCGGCCGGATCGAGCCGGGCGCGGCCGCCGACCTGGTACTCGTCGACGGCGACCCGACCGCGCAGCTCTCCGCGACCCTGAACACCCGCGCCATCTGGCGCCGCGGCCACCGCCTGGCACCGGCCGGATCGGCGGGCGAGGCCGGTACCTGAGCGCTGCCGCTGCCGTTCCCCCGGGTCGCTGTGGTCGATTCCCCTGCGAAGCCGGTACGGCACCTGAAATACGGCGTTCATGCCGCTGCCGTTCCCCCGGGTCCCGGGACCCGGCCGGTTACGGAACTCCGGCGAGCAGCAGGTACGGGACGCCCCAGTACGCGGCCACGAAGGCCGCGGCGGTAACGGCGGTGATCGCCGCGCTCAGCAGGACGGCGCGCGGGCCGGCGAATCGGCGCACGCAGGCCCAGGCGAGGAGGGCGAGACCCGCAGCGATCGAACCGGCCCAGTAGGCGGGCGGTGTCGTATCGGAGATGACGACCAACCCGTACACGCCTTCACCGACGAGCACGCCGCTCACAGCGCCCACTGCCCAGGGGGCGAGCCGGGTGCGCCGGCGGACGCCGTTGGCTCCCCAGCCCAGTACCGGCCCCACCACAACGGCCGCGGCCAGCCAGAATCCTGTCATCGGCACCGAGACGAAGTTGCCGGAGGCGAGGTTGTAGCCGAGGACCATAGCCGCCAGTGCCAGCGCCCCGGCCGCCGCGGCGGCCAACGGGCGCGGACTGAGCATGGCCAGCAGGAACGCGAGCACGCTCCACGATCCCGCCGAGTTGGCCAGCGGCGCGAGTGCGTCCGGCAGCGCCCCCTGTCCGTGGGAGGTCAGCCACCCGGCCAGCGCGCCGCCACCGACCGCCGCCGCCAGGGGTACCAAGCTCGACCGCAACGGGGACTCGGCGGTCGCTGCCGGCGCCGTGTCGGTGTCCATGGTTTCGGCTCCTCGTCCCAGCGTGGTTGCGGCCGCGCCGACCCGTTGCCCGGTCTACGGCTGCACACTCTAACGCCGGCTACAGCAGGTACAGCCACACCGTCAGGACCAGGCCCGCGATGGCGACCACCCAGGTGTAGGGGATGGTCGACAGCATGGAGCGTTCCGGGCGGACGCCCGCGTATTGGGCGCTCCAGACGGTTTGGGTGCTGGTGGGGTCGGAGACGCCGAGGACCTGGCCGTAGGACGCCATCAGTCCCAGGACCGCCGGGGGCGGGTAGATGCCGCCGGAGATCAGCACGCCCGCCACCCCGGCGCCCAGGCCGAAGATGTTCATCGGGCCGCGGTACAGGCACAGCGGCACCAGCACAGCGAAGACCGCGACGAACAGCAGCGGGTTGCTCGGGCTCATCGCGGTGACGACCGGGTTGAGCGCCTTGATCGCCCCCGGGAGGTTGACCGCGGCCAGCAGCATGCCGATCGCGATGAACAGCACGATGGGCGGCGCCGCCACGTCGAAGGAGCGGTACAGGGTGCGCAGCGCCGTCGACGCCATCTCGCGCCAGCGGACCGCGGTGAGCAGCGCGAACACCAGCCCGGCCAGCAGCGCCGGGACGATGGGGACCTCCAGGCCCAGCGCGAGCGCGATCGGCACGATGGGCGTGAGCAGCGCGTACCAGGGCGCGTCGCCGCGGCGCTCGCGGCGGCCGGCCGCGCGGGTGCGGACACCGGTGCGGCCCGAGCCGCCGCCGTCGCCGCCGCCCGGTTCCGCCGTGCCGCCGCTCTCGTCGCCCGCGCCGCCCGCCGGCACCCGCACCGCCCACGTGTGGCGGGCGCCGCGGCGGCGCATCTCGATCAGGATGTAGGCCAGGCCGCCGGCCACCGCGATCGGGAACATGCGCAGCTGGAAATGCTGCACCGTCGAAACCGGCACGCCGATCGCGTCGGAGAGGAACTGCCAGTTGATCAGCTCCAGCGGCAGGCCCGCCGCGATGCCCACCAGCACGGTGCCGGCCGCCACCACCGGCGGCACCCCGACCGCGATCATCGCCGGGATGCCCACCACACCGGCGAGCATCGCCGCCGGGGCCGAGCCGGTGATACTGCCGCACATGATCGCGACGACGAACACGCCGATCGCCACCACCGACGGCCGCTCCCCGCCGAACTCCACAATCTTGCGGACCAGCGTCGAAGCGATACCCGTCTCCGACATCAGCGTGCCCAGCCAGCAGCCCAGCAGGATCGCCACCATGGTGGAGGCCAGCATCGGGGCCCCCTCCTGCAGGACGGTGCCGGTGACGCTGTCCTTTTCACCCATCAGCGGCGCGCCCGAAATCAGGGCGATGGCGACGGACAGCAGGACGAGGGCGAACGCGGTGGGCAGCCGGCGGGTGAGCATCAAGCCGACGCCCACCGCCATCACCGCCAGGATTGCGACTGCGGTCATCTCGGACCTCCGGGAAAGGGGATGGACGCCGCTGCCGCCGCTGCGGGCGGGCCGGCGTGGGAGAGGGTCGCGGCGATGGCGGCCGTGAGCAGCAGCGGGCTGCGCCGCATCCTGCCGCGGCGCTGCGCGTAGGCGTGGGCGGCGATCTCGTCGGCGCCGACAACGTGGCCGCGGATCCGCAGCCGCCCCCAGGCCGCCGCGGTGTGGTCCAGCCGGCGCCGCAGCTCGCGGCCCGGGCTGCCGTGCAGCAACCGGTGCGCGGTCTCGTGGTACAGGGCCGCCGCGCGCACCGTCTCGGGCGGGAAGTCGGCCGCCCAGCCCGCAGCCGCAGCGACGCTGTGCGCGTAGTCCAGCGCGTCGGTGTAGAGCACGATCACGCTGCCGCGCGCCCGCCGGCGGTACTCCGCCAGCAGCACCTCATCGCGGCGCAGCCCGCCGGCGGACTCGGTGACCCGCGGCGGGTCCGCAGCACCGGCCGCTCCCACGGCTCCGGCGGTTTCACCGGCCGCAGCGGCCGCAGTACCTTCAGCGGCTCGTTCCGCATCCGCCATCTCCGCGCCGACCTCCAGCGCCGTGCGCGCCCAGGCGCGCAGCCGCTCGCCGGTGCGCCCCTCGTGCGTGGGTGCGGACGCGAGCAGCTCGGCGCCGAGTCCGGTGTCGTCCAGCGCGGCGAGCTCGGCGTAGCGCTCGGCGGGCGCAAAGCGGCGCGGTGCGGCCGTACCGCCGGGCGGCGGCGCGCTCACCGCCGCTCCTCCATGATCGCGACCAGCTCTTCGCCGGGCATGCGCCCGCTGGTCTCGGTGGCGGCCAGCGCGAGCAGGTGCCCCGCCTCCAGCACCCCGGAGAGGTCCACCAGCTTGGGCCCCAGCAGCAGCCACACGGCCGGCGCGCGGGAACCACCGTCGCCGTAGGCCGTACGTTCAGCCACCAGCTCCTTCAGCCGGGCATCCGCCGCACCCGCGGTCATGGTGTCGACGTGGGCGTCGGCGCTGTGCATCCGCACCACGCCCCCGGTGTCGACGACGCGCACGCGGGTGCGCTCGCGGGCGAAGCGGCGCGCCAGTCCGGTGGGGCGGCGGGTGTGGCCCAGCACCCGGTACTGGTCGGTGGCGGCGAGTTCGCGCACCTGCTCCGGCGGGACGCCCAGGCTGGCGGCGGCGGCGCTGCGGGCCTGCTCGGGGCCCGCGCTGTGCGCGCGGTCCTTGGTGCGCAGCTCGGTGGCGCCGGTGGCCACCGCGGAGACCAGGTTGCGCTGCGGATCGACGGTGACGTCCACCTCGACGGCGGCGGGGTCGGCGCCCTGGCGCAGCACGGCCTGCTCGGCCTCGGTGCGCACCGCCAGCACGTCGGAGTGCCCGGCGCCGGGGATGATGCGTTCCACCGACTCCCGCACCAGCGCCAGGGCCACACCCAACGGGCTGATGACCTCGCTGTGCGCGGCGATGCGGGCCTGCAGCCGCATGCGCGTGCCCAGGTACGGGGTGACCGTGGCGGCGCCGCCGCCCCCGCCCACCAGGTCGCACACGTCGCGGTCGAGCCCGTGGTCGGCGATGAGCCCGGCGACCGTTGACTCGATGCGGTCGGTGGCCCGCTGCAGGACGTCGCGGGCGGCGGATTCGGCGTCGGTGCCCAGCTCGCGGGCCAGCGGCTCCAGCGCGGCGCGGGCGGTCGCGGGGTCGGCGCGGGCGTAGTCGTCCGCGCCGACCAGGCCGGCCGCGTTGGCCGCGCAGGTGAGGGTGAGCGCGAACCGCCCGCCGGCGGCCTCGATGACCGCGTAGTCGGCCGGGTCGCCTTCGCGCGGGCTGACCCGGACGAGCTTGGCGCCGGCCAGGTCGTCGGCCGCGGCAAAGCTGGCGTAGGGCAGCCCGGCGATGTGCGCGCTGCGCGGCCCGACATCGGCGACCTTGGCCGCGCCGCTGCGCTGGGCCCCGAGCCGCACCAGCGACCCGCCGCCGATGCCGACGGTGCGCACGTCCAGCGCCGACAGGTAGGTCTCCTTGCCGCCCAGGCGCGCATGGCGGATCTGCACGCGGCCGCGGCGGATGACGCTGATGTCGGTCGAGGTGCCGCCGGTCTCCAGGAACACGCCCTCGCTGACCTTCTCGCCCATCAGCGCCCCGGCCACCCCGGCGGCCGGTCCCGAAAGCACCGTCAGCAGCGGCCGGTGCCGCATCTCGGCGAGCGACATGACGCCGCCGTCGCAGCGCATCACCATCAGCGGCGCGCTGACGCCGGCCTTGGTGATGCTGCGTTCGACCAGGTCGGCGGTCTCCAGCATCCGCGGCATCACCCCGGCGTTAAAGACGGCGGTGCGGGCGCGTTTGCCCAGGCCGTAAAGCTGGGTGATGTCGTGGGTGGCGGTTACGGGCATCTCCGCCTCGGCGGCCGCGGCGGCCACGGCGTCCTCGCCTTCGGGGTCGTCAACGCTGAACGGCTCGACGGCCACCAGCACGTCGGCGCCCTCTGCGCGCAGCCGCTCGACCGCGGCGCGCGCCTCGCCCGCCCGCTCGGGGTGCTTGAGCGCGGCGTAGTGGATGGGCAGGGGGCGGCCGGAGTCGAGCTTGAGCCGGCCCAGCGAACGCAGCCGGCCGGTCGCGAAGGCGTCGTAGCCGGTGCCGATACCGACGATCCCGACCGCGGCGACGTCGCCTTCCAACAGCGCGTTGGTGGCCTGGGTGGTGCCGTGGGCGAGGAAGGTGACGTCGTCGGCGCTGACTCCGAGGTCGGCGAGCAGGCGCTCCAGCGCCGCCATGATGCCGTGGGCGACGCCCTCGGTGTGGCCGTGGCTGGTGGGCACCTTGGCCTGACCGAGCAGTTCGAAGGTGTCGGCGCTGACGGCGACGGCGTCGGTGAAGGTACCGCCGACGTCGATGCCGATGCGCACGGAGGTACCGGCGGCACCGCTCGCTCCACTCGTATCGGTACTGCCGGGCGCTCCGGCGGGGGTACCGGAATCGGCCGCGTCGACCGGCTCAGCAGGGGGATGGGGTTCGGGCGTCATATCCGCACCTTTCGTAGGGCGGGGCAGGGAAGGTGGAGCGCGGGCACCGCGCACGGCGGCACCCGGCGCTCCGGAGGGCCCATTGGAGCCGTTGGGCCTAGTAGCCGCGCACGTCCGGCCAGCGCCGTTCGACCCCGGTGCGGTCCAGCAGCGCGCAGAACCGCTCCAGCAGGTCGTCCTTCTCGCGCACCGCGTGCGGCCGGGTGCCGTTGTCCAGGGAGAACGCGGCCAGGCGGCCGGCGGTCTCGCCGATGTTCCACTCGACGGGGTGCAGCCGGAAGCAGCCGTTGGTGATGTGGGTGGTGCCCGCGTTCTTGCCGGCGGGCAGCAGGTTGCGCATCCGCACCGGCAGCAGGGCGCCCAGCGGAATCTCAAAGGGCACGCTGGGGATGTCGATGTAGTTGTCGCCGCCGGTCGAGGGGTGCAGGTCGATGCGGTAGCTGCCGACGCCCACCGCGTCGTCGCGGCGGGTGATGCCGTAGGGGCCGACGATGTCCATGGCCACGTCCTGCTCGGTGACCGTGGTGACGGCCTTGATGCGGCGGGACTCGCGCACGTAGGCGGCCTTGGCCAGGCCGTGCTCGCCGCCGGTGACATCCGGGCGGGGCCGCAGGCCGGGAAAACCGGTGCCGCCGTCGGGCCGCGGCGCCTCGGTCTGCAGCCAGTACAGCACCGAAAGCGACAGCTGGCGGGCTTCCTCGTGGGCCTGGCGCACGGTTTCGGCGTCGGCGTGCCCGTCGATCTCCAGGGCGGGTTTGAGCCAGTAGTCGTTCAGCGGCCAGTTGGCCAGCGTGATGTCGGAGTCGAACGCTCCGGGCCGGTGCAGCTTGCGGGCGAGGATGCGGCGGAAGCCCCACAGCTCCTTGTCGCCGGCGTCGGCGCTCTGGTCGGCGGCAACGGCCAGCGGGTCGATGTCGGGGTTGGGCGCGAAGCGGCGGGTGACCGGTTCGAGCGTGCGCGGGTCGGGCGCGGTGAACCCCACCAGCGGTCCGGGCCAGAAGTCCGGGCGGTAGGAGCGCCAGAAACCGTAGGTGGCCGGGCGCTCGATGGTGTGGTCCTCGCCCTCGTGGTGCGAGACGGCGAAGCAGTAGGTAATGCCCTGCAGGTTGGCGGGGTCGGCGGTTTCGGGAGCGTGCGGCTCACCGAACTCGCCGCGGGCCTCGGCCCCGGTCGCGTACTCGGCGCCGGCCAGCGGCAGCAGGTCGCCGTTCTCGGTGGCGTCGAGCACGTAGGCCGCCTCGACGGTGTGCGTGCCGCCCTGCCCGTCGGCCAGGTCGACGGCGCGCACCTCGTCGCCGTCGGTGTGCGCGGCCACGGGCCGGTGGCCGGTGAGCAGGGTGATGCGTCCGGCCGCGCGGTGCGGGGCGAGCAGCTCCTCCAGCACCGCCAGCGCCACCCGCGGTTCGTGGCAGAGCTTGCTGACCCGCCCGGCCCCGGGGTTGAGCGTCGGCGACGCGGCGGCCTCAGCGCGCAGGGGGTAGGCGCGGCGGTAGTAGGCGCGGATGTCTTCGCGCACCTGCCGGTAGGCGCCGGTGCTGCCGAACTGCTCGATCCACGGGTTCTCGTCGGGCGGCACCGCCTGCGAGGTGAGCTGGCCGCCGATCCAGTCGGTCTCCTCGGTGAGGACGACCCGGCGGCCGGACCGGGCGGCGGCCAGGGCCGCGGCGACGCCGCCCAGTCCGCCTCCGACGACCAGGATCTCGGTGCTGCTCTGGGTCATTGCGGGCCTTTCGGGGTGGGATTGCGGTGGTCAGGGGGCGGGGGGCAGGGGTTCGGGGCGGCGGATCCGGCGGGGCCGCGGTGCGGACCGGACCGGCTCACCGGCTCAGGGATCAGCGGCTCGGTGGCGGCGGGCCGATGGTGGCGCCGGGCACGGCCTCGCAGGCCAGCAACCGGTGCTGCCGGGCATCCGGGGCGCCCTCGATGCGGTCGAGCAGCAGGCGCACGGCGTCGCGGCCCATCTCGCGCAGCGGCACCCGGAAACCGCTGATGGTGCCGGCAAGCGCGGGAGCCGCCTGGGCGGCCACGGCGTCCGAGGTGCCCAGCAGGGCCAGCGACAGGTCGCCGGGGCAGCTCAGGCCGGCGCGGGCGATAGCGGCGGTGAGCCCGGAAAGCGCCGCACCGGTGTCGGTCTCCTCGGTGATGACCGCGGTGACACCGTCGGCGCGCCAGCGCGCGAGCCGGGCGTCCACGTCGCCGCCGTCGGTGCGCTCGACCAAGCCGGCGGTCTCCAGTCCGGCGCTGCGCGCACCTTCGGCGACACCGCGCTCGCGGTCGGTGGAGGCGGGGGCGTCGTCGTTCTCGCGCAGGTAGCGGACGCGGCGGTGGCCCTGCGCGGCAATGCGCGCGGCGACCTCGGCCGACGCGCTGACGTAGTCGGCGCCGACGTAGCAGATGCCGGGCTCGTCGCGGCGGCCGATGTAGGCGAACGGGAACCCGTCCTCGCTCAGCCGGCGGATCGGGTCCTCGGGCACGTGGCGGCCGAAGAACAGGCAGCCGTCGGCGGCGCGGACCCGGCGCACCGCTGCGGCGTCGCGGGTGGTGGCGGCGGCCCGGCTGGCGCCGGTGAACAGGATCAGGTCCTGGCCCTGCGCGGCGGCCTCCTCCTCGACCCCCACGAGCACCGGGTAGTACGAGTGCGCCACGTCGGTGGGGAACGTCGTGCTGAACGTGTAGAGCCCGAGCATGCCGTTGCGCGCCGCGGCCAGGCGGGTGGCGATGGGGTCGGGGACATAGCCCAACTCCTCGGCGGCGTCCAGCACCCGCCGGCGCGTCTCGGGCGCCAGGACCACACCGGTGGCGGCGCCGCGCAGCACCAGCGAAACCGTCGCCTGGGAAACACCCGCCGCCCGGGCGATGTCGGACTGGCGGGGTTTCGCCCGGCCGGGCGGACGCGCTGGTGCCGGGGACTGCGGCACGGTGTCGGACACCGGTGATCTCCTCTGTTCGCAAGCTAATGCGGATTAGCTCACGACTTTGAGCTGTGCCACAGCACCGCGTCAAGGGTTTCCGGTCGGTTTCCTACCGAAAACGCAAAAGTTTCGTTAATACGTATTAGGTTCTTGACTGAGGCATCGGCGCTGGTCGAAGCTCGCACTCTCAACGGCCGGATGCGCCACCCCGGCGCATCCCGGAAGGGAGCCCCATGCCCGAGCCAAAGCCCGAGACACACGCTGCGACCGACGCCGCGCATGCCGCGCACCACCGCACCCCGGCAGGGATCGACCGGCGCACCCTGCTGCGCGGCGCCGCCGCGATCACGGCCGCCGGCGCCGCCGGCGGACTCGCCGCCGCACCCGCCGCGGCCTCCCCTGCCGCAAGGCCGCCGGCCACCGGGGTGCTGCCCGACTACACCTATGTGCGGGAGGCCCTGGACACCGCGAACCTGGCCTACAACCCCACCGGCGAGTTCATCTTCCCCTGCCTGCGCGGCACCGCAGGGCGGCTGCCCGATGCCCCCGGCCGCTTCCTGCTGTACTACGCCCCGCACGACGCGCCCGGCGGCATCTGCCTGGCCTACGCCGACACCCCCGAAGGCCCCTACACCGAGCACCCGGGCAACCCGATCGTCTCCCGCAACTGGGCCCCGCACTACTCGGTCAGCCACGTCTCCTCGCCGCACGTGCTGTGGAACACCCGGGAGCGCGAGATGTGGCTGTACTTCCACGGCGAGAACTCCACCACGCGGCTGGCGCGGTCCCGCAACGGCGTCGACTTCACCTACGAGGGCGAAGTCGTGACCACGGCGATGCTGCCCGAAGGCACCAAGGAGGCCTCCTACGCCCGCGTGTTCGAGCACCCGCTGCCCGACCGCGGATCCCGCTACGTGATGGTGTTCATGCGCAGCGACACCGCGACCGACCACCGCTCGATCGGTTGGGCTTGGTCGGAGGACGGCATCACCTTCGACGTCGACCCCGACCCGCTGATCGACCACGCCGCAGTGGGGGTGGAGAACCTGTCGGGACCGCACCTGGTCGAGCGCCGCGGGCGCACCTGCGTCGCGTACCACACCAGCGAGGGCGACATCCGGCTCACCGAGGTCGGCCGCGACTTCTCGCTCCGCCGCCACCTGGGCACCGTGCACGAGCCGATGGCCGGGGCGCCGGACAACGGCCGCTCGGCGGCGCCCTCCTACGGCTCGCACCGCGGAACGCAGTACATGCTGTACGAGGCCGGCCACCGGCTGGGCGCAACCATCGCGGTCGCGCGCGCCTGACCGGTCGCGGCAGGATCGGTGCACGAACGGGCCGCCGAGTCGGTGAGTCGGCAAACCGGCCGATCTGCGGGCCGGCAGGTCGGCAGACCGACGGGTCAACGGGTCGGCGGCTCGGCAAGTCGACAAACCGGCAGATCTGCAGGTCGCCAGACCGGCAGACCGCACGGCCCGGCGGAGCCGCAGGCCCGCCAAGCCCCGAACAACAAGCGGCCGCCGCCCAGGGCGGTCCCCGGCGGCGGCCGCGGACGTGTCGGGTGCCGCGCGGATTCACGGCGCGGCTGCGCCGGTCATCCGCCTTCGGCCTGAAGGCGCTGGACCAGCATGCGCTTGCCCTGGTCGCCGGCCTTCTGGTTGTTCTCCTGGATGCGGCGCAGCCAGGCGGCGACCTCCTGGTCGCCCTCCCGTTCGGCATCCTCGATGAAGGTCTGCAGCCGGTACACGTTCTCCAGGGACTGCTGCACCGCCCACACCAGGTTGTAGTTCTTGTCCTTCAGCGGGGTGGCCGGCGTCGTCGTTGCCATGGTTCTCCTCCCTCGAAGCGGAGTTCTCGGCCCATGGACCCGCTGCCCGAAGTTCCCGCAGCCATGTACGCCGACCGGCGCCCGTGGCGCTGCCGGCGCCGCCGGCTCGCGCGCCGGCGGGTGCTCAGCCCTTGCTGAGCGGGCGCCCGCTCTGCCCGGTGCGGTGCTCCCTGCGTGTACGCACGGCCAGCACGACGGTGGCGGCGACCATGATCCCGACGAGGTTGACGACGAGCTGCTCCAGCGACTGCACCGCCCGGCCCCAGTCGGTCAGGGTCGCCGCGACCACCGCGTAGGAGGCTGCGGGCACCGTGGTGACCGAGATGAACACGCCCACCAGCGCCGAGGACTTTGCCGAGAGCACGCTGAGCATGCCGGCGGTGCCCGCGAGCAGCGCGACGATCAGCGAGAACGGGCCGACGTCGTAGATGAAGTCGACCTGGCTCTGGTCGCTGAGGCCCGGTGCGGTGATGGCCACCAGCCCGGTCGACTCCAGCACCAGCATGAACACGCCGGTGATCGCCATGGCGGCGCCGAAACCGACCGCGGTCGTCAGCGCCGACTGGCGCACCAGGTCCCAACGGCGGCCGATCAGCCCCACGCCGAACGCCGCGAGCGGCCCGAAGTCGGGGGCGACGGCCATGGCGCCCACGACGGTCACCGGCGAGTTGGTCACCACGCCGACCGCCGCGATCATCAGCCCGAGGGTGAGAAAGGTGAGGTAGACCCAGTTGAGGTGCGAATCGTCGTCGGCGCGGGAGATCAACTCGTCCCAGACCACCGCCTCGTGGCCGTGGCCGGGAGCGTCGGCACGTGCGGTGTCGGCGGTGTCGGAGAGCGTGGTCTCCAGTGCCTCCAGCGTGATGGCGCCGTTGTGGTCGATATCGAGGGCCGCCAGCTCCAGCAGGACCGAGTCGACGCACTCGCGCGCGAGGTCGGCCTCGACCGCGTCCCCCGGCGGCTGCACCGCGGCACCCTCGAACACCACGACGTGGGCGACCCCGACTTCGTTCTTCAGCACGTCGAGCACGTCGTCGGTCCGCTCGTACGGTGAGATCACCCTCAGGTGCAGCAATGCCCGGCGCCCTTTCATACCTGTCGCAAACAGCGAAGCAACTACCTTAGAGCCTGGACACGGTTGGTATGCGCCGGTTTGGCGGGAATGGCCGCTGCCGGTAGCGCTTGCCGCCGCCGGTCCGGTGACCGGTGATGTGGCGGATCCCCCGCCGCGGATGTGACCCAGACCGTGGCGGCCCGCTGCCGGCCGCGGCTAGCCTCATCGCGGTTGGTGGGCGGGGTCGAGCCGCAAGCTGGGGGGACGCGCCGTGACCGGGGTCATGATCGGGTTCGGGGTGATCGCCAGCATCGTGGCCGTCGGCTACATGCTCGGCCGCCTGGACGTGCTCGGCGCCAACGGCCGCCAGGTGCTGACCACCCTGGCCTTCTACGTCGCCACTCCCGCTCTGTTGTTCGAGATCCTCTCGACCGCCGACCTGTCGGTGCTGGTCGATGCTCCCCTGCTGGTGAGCGCGCTGAGCACGCTGCTGGTCGGCGTCCTGTTCGTCGCCGTCGGGGCGCTGCGCCGCTGGGGCGCCGGCGCGACGGCCATGGGCGGACTGTGCGCGACCTACGTCAACGCCGGCAACCTGGGCATCCCCATCTCCGCCTACGTGCTGGGCGACGCCTCCCTTGTCGCGCCGGTGCTGCTGTTCCAGCTGATCGTGCTGGGCCCGATCGGCCTGACAGTGTTGGACCTGCGGAGCCGCGAGTCGGGTACCCGGGCGGGCCCGCTGCGCATCCTGGCCGCGCCGCTGCGCAACCCGGTGGTGATCGGATCCCTGGCCGGGGTTGCGGTCGCCGCGAGCGGGCTGACGGTACCCGACCCGCTGATGCAGCCGTTCGAGCTGGTGGGCTCGATGTCGGTGCCGGCGGTACTGCTGGCCTTCGGTATCTCGCTGTACGGCAGCCCGCTGCCGGGCCGCGGCCCGGAAAAGGGCGCGGTCGCACTCGCGGTGCTCCTGAAGTGCCTGGTCCACCCGGCAGCGGCCTATGCGCTGGGCACGTGGTGCTTCGGGCTGGAAGGCGCCGAACTGTTCGCGGTGGTGGTGATCGCCGCGCTGCCGACGGCGCAGAACATGTACACCTACGCCCTGCAGTACCGCGCCGCCGTGCAGATGACCCGCGAGACGGTACTGGTATCGACGTTCCTGACGTTGCCGGTGCTGGTGGGGATCGCGTTCCTGCTGGGCTGAACGCCGGTCCCGGTCGGATCGGCGCGGGGCGCGCCGGCCGTCCGGGGACCGGCGGGCCGCCGGTGTGCGGTGCCCGGCAGGGCCCGCTATTGGGATGGCCGGTGCCGCCGGCTCTGGTCGACGATCTGCTGCAGCGCGGCAAGGTGGTTCTCGATGGCCGCCCGCCCGGTGCCGGTCAGCCGCAGGGCCGTGCGCGGGAACTTGCCCGCATAGCCCTTGTGCACCTCGACATACTCGTGTTCCTCCAACTTCGCGATCTGTTTCGACAGCGCCGATTTCGAGAGTCCCGCGGTATCGCGCACGAACGAGAAATCGGCCCAGTCGCACGAGGCGAGTAGCGCGAGGATCTTCAACCGGGTGGCGTCGGCCAGCAGTTGGTCGATCTCCATGGCCTAGGCGCCGCTTCCGCGCCTGGTGATCCACCACTGCGCGAACCGCGGGCCGGCCAGGACGAGCACGAGACCGGCCAGCGCGCCCCCGATCGGGTAGGCCTCGCCGAACAGGTAAAGCACCACCCGGTTGACCACGACGGCCATCGCCAGCACACCGACCATCGTCGCCAGCGACAGCGTGCGGACCCGCCGGACCGCTTCGCCGGTCAGCTGCGCCCGCTTGCCGGTGAGACCGGCCCACCGGGGCGACCGGGCGAGCAGGAAGACCACCACCGCCACCACGAGCAGCGCCATGTTGAGCAGGTCCGACGACTCGGGGACCAGCCAAGCGAACACCGATGCGGCGAACACCGCACCTCCCGCCAGGGCCCAGCGCCAGCGCGGCTGCACCACCGCCGCGGTCGCATCGTGCGTTGCCGTACGCGCTTCCTGAAGGGCCCTGCTCGCATCGGACGGGTCGACATCCGCCATTATTCTCCTCCAAGCACCTAGTTTCCTTTAAGGAAACAGTAGCCGCCAAGGCAACACCGCGCAAGCCGGGTTGCGGCCGCGCGCGCACTTCCGGCCGCACGCAACGGAACGGGGCGCCCGGACCTGATGGCGGCCCGGACGCCCCGTTCAGCGGTGGTTCACCACTCCCAGCGGCAGGCGTTCTCGTTGGTGTAGCGCAGCAGCACCGGCACCGTCTGGGTCACCTCGCCGTCGGACGCCCATATCGTCGCGGTGTGGTCGCCGACCGGGGCGGGCCCGAACGACACGCCGACGAAGCCGGGGGGATTGGAGTCGTAGTCCCGGTCGGGCGGGTACACCTTTCCGCCGTGGGATTCGGACCCGGGAGGCATGTCCGTGACTCCCGTCGTGAGAGGTTCCGACCAGGTCCCGGATATCGGCGCCAAGACGTAGGTGTTGGGCCAACCCCGGTCGGCGTGCCTGATGCAGACACGCTGGTCGTAATCCTCCAGTTTCCATGTCGCTTCGGGGGCCGCCTTCGGCTCGGCCGGCGCCGGCTCCGAATCGGCCGCGGCCGGCGCCGCGCCGACCAGCGCCAGCCCGAATACGGCCGCCATACCGAGCACAAGGTTGGTTCCGCGTTGGATGGATCTCATCCGAACCTCCTGATGGGGGCGTTTTGAGGATTTCCGATTCGACCATCGCGAGCAATCTTACTCAAGAAACCGTTTACCCGGAAGGTTTTCCATTTAATTATCGGCACGCAAGACCATTTCACCCGGAATTCACTGAGTTCACCGATCCGGAGCCGAACCGGTGATCCGGAAACAGCCGCGTGACAAGCCACTAGTCCACAACACTGCAGGTCTGCCCATTGAGCGTGAACGCGTCCGGCTCAGCGGTGCCGCCGCTGTGCGAACCGTTGAAGCCGACCGCCACCGAACCGCCCGGCGGCACCGACGCGTTCCACTCGGCGTTGGACACCGTCACGGTCGACCCCGACTGCGACCAGTCGGCCGACCAACCGCTGGTGACCTGCTGGCCGCCGGGGAACTCCCATTGCAGCTCCCAGCCGTTCAGCGCGGAATCACCGTTGTTGGTAAAGGAGACCTCGCCGCTGAAACCCTCATTCCACTCGTTGGTCACCGAATACGAGACCTCGCAGGGGCCGGCCGGGTCCGGTGGATCGTCGTCACCGCCGCCGTCGTCCCCACCGCCGTCATCGCCGCCGCCGTCCTGGCCGGCCAAGACGTCGTGCACCGCGTCGTAAGCCGGTTTGGGCTGGTAGTTGTCGTTGAACAGCAGCGGGGCGCCCTGCCCCTCGAACGTGTCGGGCACCCAGGAGTACTGGTCGACGATGCCCCACACGGTGACCGCCACGCAGCCATCGACCGCCAGGCAGGCGTTCATCACCGTGCGGTAGTCCTGCGCCTGCTGCTGGAGCTCGCTCTGGCTCGCGGGCATCTCGATGCGCACATCCAGCTCGGTGACGGCCACCTTGATACCGAGGTCGGCAAAGCGCTGGATGTTCTGCTGCATGTCGCCGGGGACCTGGCCGTTGATCAAGTGGGCCTGGAGGCCGATCCCGTCGATCGGCACCCCCTGCGCCAGCAGGTCCTGGATCAGGTTGTAGTAAGCGTCGCTCTTGGCGTTGATGCCGTCGATGCTGTAGTCGTTCAGCCACAGCTCGGCACTGGGGTCGGCCTCAGCGGCCATGCGCAGCGCGTCGGCGACGAAGTCCGGGCCGAGCGTCCGGTAGAAGACCGAGTCCCGCCACGAGCCGTCGCCGAGGAAGATCTCGTTGGCGACGTCCCAATAAGCGATCTCGCCGGCGTAGCGGCCCGCGACCCGGTCGATGTGGTTCCGCATGACCGAGCGCAGTTCGCTCTCGCTGAAGTTGCCGTTTTCGACCCACGACGGGAGCTGGCTGTGCCACACCAGCGTGTGGCCGCGCACCTGCTGGTCATTGGCCTGGGCGAAGTCCATGAAGGCGTCGGCGCCGCTGAAGTCGAACTGGTTGCGCGACGGCTCGGTGGCGTCCCACTTCATGGCGTTCTCGGGGGTGGCGGCGTTGAACTCGGTGGCCGCCAGATCGGCGAACCGGGCGTCGTTCTGCAGGTGGCCGGCGCCCAGGGCCGCGCCGATCTCGAAGCCCTGCTGGGCGGCGTGGTCGCGGAGCGGGGAGTCGGCGGCGGCCGGTGCGGCGGGCGCCAGGACCGCCGCGCCGACCAGGGCCGCGGCCGCCGCGGCCGCCATCCGCCGGGCGGGGCCCGTGCGGTGGCGGCGCGGTGTTCCGCGGTTCCCGCGTATTGCGAGTCTCACTTCGGCACCTCCAGGTGTGCAGGACAGATGGGGGAATCTGCAGGTGGGAGCGCTCCCGCGTGCCGAACGTAACACCGGCCAACACAGCTCGTGAAGAAGACGTTACGGACTTCTCGCGGCCCGGAATCGGCATGCATCGCATACCAGGCAATACCTGATCGAGACCCCCAAAACTCGAAACTATCGGGAGCCAAGTGATTGTTATAGCCCGCCCGAAAGCCGGTGAATCTGCAGACCGTTAACGGCAGTCAGGGAAGTCCGCGTGAGAGAGGCCGCCACAGCCATCAATCTCAACGCAACGGGAATCCGATAGTTTCGAGATCGGTCCGCCCACCTGAACGCCAATAAGGACGCCTGGAACACACCGCAGAAGCGAGCCGCAACCTGCGGCGCCACCGGTTCGGTGGGCCTCAGGGGCGGCCGCCGATCAGGTCACCGGCGGCCGCCTACCCGGGTCGCCCTGCTACCCGCTCTGTGCCGCTACGCCGTCGCCGGCGGTTCCGCCGGGCGGCCGTCTTCGCCGGGGCCGCCCCACACCAGGCAGAACGGGTGGCCGGCGGGGTCGGTGTAGACGCGGAAGTAGGGCGCCTCGCCGACCTTGACCGCACCCAGGGCCAGCACCTTGGGCTCGGCCTCGCCGATGTCGTCGATCTCGACGTCGAGGTGGAGCTGCTGCGGGTAGGCGGGATCCGGCCAGCGGGGCGGCACGTGGTCGGGGGCGTGCTGGAAGCTCACCTGGGTGCCGCCGGGGCTCCCGATGTCGATCCAGTCGCCGTCGACACGGGTGATGGGCAGGCCGAGCAGTTCGGAGTAGAAACGCGCCAGCGTGTGCGGGTCGGCGGCATCGAGCACCACAGTCGACAGACGGCCGATCATCGGGGCCTCCTCATCGTGTCCGGATCTGCATAGCGCCATCGGCTACCCGGCCATCCTGCCCGTTCGGTGCCGCCCGCGGCATGTGCCGGCGCCGGCCGCCCGGGTGTCCCGGCCCGCAGTACCGGCGAGCCGCCGTACCGACAAATCGCCTTGCCGACGCGCCGCGGAGCGGCGGAGCCGCCGGCCGACGGGGCCGCATTCACGGACGCAGGAGCGTACGGCGCCAGCCGCCGTCCGGAGCCGCGGTATAGCGCAACCGGACGTGGTTGCGGTCCTTGTCGCCCTGCCAGAACTCGACGTGGTCGGGCCGCAGCGTGTACAGGGTCCACTCCGGCGCGACCAGCGAGGGGTCGCGGGCCACCCGCTCACGGGCCTCGGCCAGTTCGCGTTCGTGCTGCTCGACCGATTCCATCGGGGCGCTCTGGCCGCCCACCAGGGCTTCGGCCCGCGCCTCTGGAGAGCGGGCGAGGAAGTCGGCCGCGCTGGTGCGCGGGCTCTCGGGAGCCGCGGTGCCGCTGATGCGGACCTGGCGTGCAACGAGCGGCCAGTAGCAGGCCAGCGCCGCGTGCGGGTTGGCGGCGAGATCGAGGCCCTTGGGGCTGGCGGACCCGGTCGCAAAGGACCAGCCCGCGGGCCCGGCGTCCTTGAGAATCAGGAAGCGGGAGTCGACCCGGTTCGCGGCGTCGGACGTGGCCAGGTTCATCACGTGCGGCTCGGGAACGCCGGCCGCGAGCGCGTGGTCGAGCCACTGGGCGAACAGGTCGACCGGGTCGTCCGGCGCGGCACCGGGGTCGAATTCGGGGATCTCCCGGGCGAACACCGGGATGGCGCGCAGCCGGTCGCGCATCGGGCCGCCCACCGCAGAGCCCCCGGCCTCGGCCGTTTCCGCGCCGCTGGGATTTCGCTCCATCCGAACCGCCCTTTCCGCAGGACTCCCGTGTTCTGTGGACAGTGGCGATTCCCCGCCACCGCGCCCGCCGACCAGCATAGGCGCACCAGCGGGAATCCGCCGACGGCGCACTTTCGCCCTGCGCACACCGCGCCGATGTTTCGGACAGCCTCGGCGGCCGTATCCGCCAATGCACTTACCGGCATGCCGACCGTCCGGTCAGCTAGGCTGCAAGTGGCCTGGAATGTTCGCCACACTGCTGTTTCGTCCGGTTGCGCAGGGCTATCGGACAGCAGCGGCCGGGACCGGGCGTGCGGCGCGGCCACCGGGCCGGCACTAGGACCAGGACAAATGGCCTACATTTTTGGGAGCGCTCCCAAATAAACACAATAAATTCTAATTCGACTGCTGTCAACGAACCCTTGCGGCAATTGCTGGAAATCAGTATGTTCCTGCTGAACCGGTGAATTCACCGGCCGCGGACCGCCTATGTCCTGCCTCTCTTCCGCCGCCGCGGCGCGCGCCCCGCGGCCTCCCGCCCCAGGAGTAGTCCCCATGGCCGTTTCCGACTCCGGAACCGTCTCGATCGCGGCTTTTCCCGTCCCGCTGCGCTGGATCAACACGCCCGAGCACTACGAGATCGGCGGCTACGACCGACTGGCCATCAGCGCGGCGGGGGGCACCGACCTGTTCACCGACCCCGATGGCAGCGCCCGGCCCGCCAACGCCCCCGCGCTCGTCGGCGGCCTCAACGGCGACTTCTCCGTCAGCGCGCTGGTGCGCACCGGCCTGTCCGCCACCTTCGACGCCGCCGTGCTACTGCTGTACTCCGGGCCCGATTCCTGGGCGAAGCTCTGCCTGGAGCTGTCGCCGCAGGGGCGGCCCACCGTGGTCTCCGTGGTCAACCGGGGCGTCAGCGACGACTGCAACTCCTTCAGCGCCGATCCCGCGGCCGGCGACATCAGGCTGCGCATCAGCCGCCTCGGCTCGGCCTACGCCTTCCACGCGCGCCTGGGCGACGGCCCCTGGGACCTGGTGCGCTACTTCGCGCTGACCCCGCAGCCCGAGGTCGGCTTCCTCGCCCAGAGCCCGACGGGAACCGGCACCACCGCCGGGTTCGAGGAAATCGCCTACTCCGCCGAGCGCCCGGCCGACATCCGCGACGGCAGCTGAGCCCCCGCGGGGCCGCCGGGGCGCATGCCCGCTGGTCACCTCGGGTAGCGGCGCTGCGGTACCGACGTCGTTGGATCCGCGGGAGGGCGACGGCCGCGCAAAGCGGCGGCGGCCCCGGCCGAGTGGCCGGCCGTCTGCCGCCGGGTGCCGCTGTCCCCGGGGTGGAGGAAGCATGTTGATCGGCTACAAATTGTTCGCCGAGGGCTACTCGCCGCAGGAGATGGTGCGCCAGGCAGAGCGCGCCGAGGAGGTCGGCTTCGACTTCGTCGAGATCAGCGACCACTACCATCCGTGGCTGCAGAGCCACGGGCACTCCGGCTTCGCCTGGTCGATCCTGGCCGCCATCGCCGCGCGCACCCGGCGCATCGGCCTGGCCACCGGTGTCACCTGCCCGTTCATCCGCTACCACCCCGCCCTGGTCGCCCAGGCCGCGGCCACGACGGCGCTGCTGTCCGACGGCCGCTTCGTGCTGGGTATCGGAGCGGGCGAACAGCTCAACGAGCACGTGGTCGGCAAGCCGTGGCCCTCGGTCACCGAGCGCCACGAGATGCTGCGGGAGTCGCTGCAGATCATCCGGCTGCTGTGGCAGGGCGGCCACCGTTCGTTCGAGGGCAGACACCTGCGGCTGGTCGACGCCGAGGTGTACGACCTGCCCGAGACCCCGCCGCAGATCGCTGTCGCGATCAGCGGCAACTCGTCGGCGAGCGTGGCCGCCGAGCTGGGCGACGCCATCTTCGCCACCGAGCCCAAGCCCGAACTGGTGCGGGCCTACCGCGGTGCCGGCGGCAGCGGGCCGCGCTACGCCGAGGTGCCGCTGTCCTGGGCGAAAGACGAGGACGCGGCCCTGGAATCCGCGCACCGGATGTTCCGCTTCGGCGTGACCGGGTGGAAGGTGCAGGCCGAACTGCCCGATGTGGTGAACTTCGAGGCCGCGACCGCCTTTGTCCGCAAAGAGGACCTGCAGGCGGCGTTCGGCTACGGCCCCGAGCCCGAGCGCCACGTGGCCGCCGTCCAGCAGTTCGCCGACGCGGGGTTCGACCGGCTGGCGCTGGTCAACGCCGGCCCCGACCCCGACGGCTTCTTCGACTTCTATGCCAAGGAACTCAGCGGGCGCCTGCGCGAGATCGCACCCGCCGGGTGAGGGCGCCGTACACGGCACCGAGCATGCAATTATGCCGTGATTCCGCGTCGGATCTGGGCATTTCCGCATGCTCGAGGGGATCACCCCCGCAGAAGATGCCGGTGTCGGCCGCCCCGCGCCGCTGCGGGGCGGCCGGCGGCTCAGCGGCGTTCGGCCGACTCGGGCTGGGCCGGCCGCGCACCATCGTCGGAATCGCGGTCCTGGCCGCTCCACAGGTTGCGGCCGTACCAGGGCCACCAGTTGACGGTGCGCCCTTGGGGGATCATCCGGTCCAACCGGATGGTCAGCGCCAGCCCCAGGCCGCCGGCGGCCATGCCGGCGAGCAGGTCGGTGAACCAGTGGAAGTGCAGGTAAACCGACACGAAGATCTGCAGCAGCGAGATACCCACGATGCAGTAGCCGAGCCTGCGCACGATATGCGGCCGCGCCGCCCGGTAACGGATGATCAGGAACAGCACCAGGCCGTAGATCATGATGGCGTTGGCGCCGTGTCCCGACGGGAACGAGACCCCGTCGGCAAAGAACGCGGGGTCGCCGGTGCGCGGGTGGCTGCGCGTGAAGATCAGCTTCATCGACGCCACCAGCGACATCATGCCGAAAACGCCCACCGCCCCCAGGATGATCGGCCGCCAGGACCGGTGCCAGTAGGCGAGCTGCAGCGAAACCGCGCCCAATACCGGCAGCGCCACGAAACGCGAAGCGACCGTGTCGGGCCACAGGATCATGGGAATTCGGATCTGTTCCCACAGCGGCCGGGGTGCATTGTTGAGCAGATTGTCGATAGGGTGGAGCGGACCGGCTGAGAGCACTGTCATTATGATCAGCGCTACGGCCAGGAAGATCGCTGCCTTGTCCGAGGCCAGCCCCCACGCAATTTCGCTCACGCTCGGCCAGGTGACCTGGGGTGTGTTCGGTCTGCGCCCGGAGGCGGTGGTGTCAGTGGTCCGAGGAGCGGCGCCGAGCGCCCGTCGGGTTCGAAGACGAGGTATCGAGATCCCGGCTTGCAACGGCGGGTTCGACCGGATCCGCAGTGTATGCATCATGTGCTCAGTGCTGTCTCACGATTTGTGGGCTGGCCTGCGGCACGTTTGTGCTGTGGGGGGACGGGCTCGCCGCTCGGTAAGGGTCGGATAGGGACAGATGGGCGGGCCTTGCGAGGAAGCGGTGGTCAGAGCCTTCCCGAGGCCGAGATGCCCGGCACCTGCGCCGGGGTCCGCAAGTTCGGGGGCAGTACAGGGCGGCACCGCCACCCGGACGGCCGCGCCGCCGGGGCGGTACACACCGCCACGCTACCCAGCTTTCATGGAACATTTCCGACAGTCGAGCATAGCGCCCCGTAACTCGATGTGGCACGAACACTCGCTGGGAGCAACGCCCTCACCTCGGGATTTGCCTGCTGGTCAGAGCGCTAGCGGATACTGTTCATCCCTGCGCCGCCCTCTGCTGGACGTTCCGTTAGCCAAACTCGATCGAGGTCGGGCGCCGAGCGCTGCGTATGGCACGCTTCGTAGTGCCCTTGATTTCCAATTTGCACCGCCCGCGCGACGCCCTTGCCCGGGGCCCGAGCAGAAAGGCCGTCGATGGTCGACCTCCCGGAGCGGCCGGAGGAGTCCGCCCCCCTGGCCCGGAACCCGCTGCGGGAGCAGATCCGGCAGATGCTGGTCGAGGGTCTGCTCTCGGGGCGCTGGCAGCCGGGCGAACGCATCGTCGAGCGCCGTATCGCGACCGAGTTCAACGTCAGCCAGGCACCGGTGCGCGAGGCGCTGCGCGAGCTGGAGACCCTGCGGCTGATCGAATCGGTGCCGAACAAGGGCGCCCGGGTGCGCGACTTCGGTGTCGCCGACATGGCCGAGATCTACCCCGTGCGGGCGGGCCTGGAGCTGGTTGCGGCCGAGCTGGCCGCGCCGCGGCTGTCCGCTGATCCGCGGCCCCTGGAACGCGAGGTCGAGGCGCTTCAGCGCGCCACGGCCAAGGGCGATGTCGAGGCGCAGATAAAGCACAGCGTGGAGTTCCACCGCGAGATCGTCCGGGCGGCGCAGAACAGTGTCCTCTCTCACACTTGGGAGTCGCTGGGGGTCGAGGTGTGGACCCGGCTGTCGGTGCGCTGGCTGAACATGGAACTGCACGCCAAGGCGGTCGACCACGCCCAGATCACCGAGGCGTTCCGCACCGGCGACCCCGATGTCGGGCGGATGGTGCGCGAACACGTGCTGAACTACGTCAAGGCGGCGATGCGGACCTACGACCGCGCCGGCTGAGGCTTGCCGCCGATACACCCGCCGCCTGCCCGATTCGTCGCGGAACTCCCGTAAAGTCGTATTGATCGATCATCGATCAGTACGTAGAGTGTGCGCGACGCACATCACACGGTATGTGCGTCGAATGCGCTACGCGAGCCGACCGAAACGGGTGACCCGAGCCCGCAAGCGGGGAAGGGTGACACGGTAGGCGGGCGGACCGCGAGTCCTGCCACGACCAGCTAAACAGCCACTTGCGCGCCTCGCCGATTGAGCCCGGCGCCGGCGCACCCTCTCCCGGGCCCGGTTTCGGCCGCGCCCGGGTAGCGGCCGAAACCGGGCCTACAGGTCCCTACACGGCCGCCTCCGCACGTTAGAAAGGCACCAGCATGGCTGAAACGGCCAAGGCGAAAGGCGGCGGCACCGCCAGGAGCACAGGGGGCCGCCGGCGGAGCCGGAACACCGCCCCGGACAGTGCCGCCGCGAACAGCTCCGCGCCGGGCATCGCCGACGAACAGCCGGACGTGCTCCTCGACTACTACCGGCGGATGCTGCTGGTCCGCCGGTTCGAAGAGCGCACCGGCCAGGCCTACACCCAGGCCCGGATCGGGGGCTACTGCCACCTGAACCTGGGTGAGGAGGCCACGGTCGTGGGCCTCATGGAGTCCCTCCAGGAACGCGACTACCTCTACACCAACTACCGCGACCACGGCTATGCCATCCACAAGGGCATCAGCCCGCGGCGGGTCATGGCCGAGCTCTACGGCCGCTCCGACGGAGTGGCCAAGGGCTGGGGCGGGTCCATGCACATGTACGACACCGAAACCCGCATGCTGGGCGGCTACGGCATCGTCGGCGGCCAACTGCCGCTGGCCACCGGCGCGGCGATGGCCGTGTCCTACCGCGGCGGCGACGAGGTCGTCATGTGCCAAATGGGCGACGGCACCACCAACATCGGCGCCTGGCACGAATCGCTGAACATCGCGTCGCTGTGGAACCTGCCCATCGTCTACGTCATTATCAACAACTTCACCGGCATGGGCACCACGGTCGACCGCGCCTCGGCAGAGCCCGACCTGTACAAGCGCGGGTCCGCCTTCCGGATCGAGGGTGTGCGCGTCGACGGCCGCGACGTGCTGGCCGTCCGCGATGCGGCCGCCGACCTCGTCGAGAAGGCCCGCTCCGAGCAGCGGCCCTACATCCTTGAGGCGACCAGCTACCGCCTCAAGGGCCACTCGGTGGTCGACCCCGCCAAGTACCGCAGCGAGGAGCAGACCGCCGAAGCCCGGGCCAACGACCCGGTCTCCGCCTTCGAGGACGCCCTTGAGGAGGCCGGCGTACTCACCGAGGACAAAAAGAAGGAGATCGCCGACTCGGTCAAGGACGAGGTCGCCGACGCCGCGGACTTCGCGGAGAACAGCCCGCACCCCGAGGTCTCCACGCTGTTCGACTACACCTACGCCACCCCCGTGGCGAACGAGTCGCGCCGCATGCCCGCCGACCCGGTATTCGCCGAGTAGACAAGGACGGGTACATGTCTGTCATCACTTACCGCCAGGCCCTGCGCGACACGCTGCGGGCGGAGATGCACCGCGACGAGAACGTAATGCTTCTCGGCGAGGAGATCGGCGTCTTCGAGGGCTCCTACAAGATCACCGAAGGGCTGCTCAACGAGTTCGGCGAGCGCCGCGTGCGCGACACCCCGATCTCGGAGGAGGGCTTCGTCGGCGCCGCGGTGGGCGCGGCGATGATGGGGCTGCGCCCTGTCGTCGAGCTCATGACCATCAACTTCTCGCTGATCGCCATCGACCAGATCATCAACCACGCCGCCAAGGTGTACGGGATGTTCGGCGGCCAGACCAGCGTGCCGATGGTCATCCGCACCCCCGGCGGCGGCGGCCAGCAGCTCGGTGCGACCCACTCGCAGAACATCGAGCTGTTCTACGCGTTCATCCCCGGCCTGAAGGTCATCGCCCCCAGCTCCCCCGCCGACGCGGCCGCGATGCTGCGCGCCGCGGTCCGCGACGACGACCCGGTGCTGCTGCTGGAGAACCTGGGACTGTACAACTCCAAGGGCGAGGTCACCGAGGGCCAGGAGCCGGTCGCCGAGATCGGCCGCGCCGCGGTCACCCGCGAGGGCAGCGACATCACCCTCATCGGCTACTCGCGGATGGCGGCCGTGGGCCTGCAGGTCGCCGAGCAGCTCGCCGAGCAGGACATCAGCGTCGAGGTCGTCGACCTGCGCAGCCTGCGCCCCCTCGACCGGCAGACCATCGCCGACTCGGTGCGCAAGACCGGCTGCGCGGTGATCGCCGAAGACGACTGGCTGACCTACGGGATCGGCGCCGAGATCGCCGCTTCCATCCAGGAAGGCGCCTTCGACTACCTCGACGCCCCGGTGCGCCGGGTCGCGATGGCCGAGGTCCCGCTGCCCTACGCCAAGCCGCTGGAGACCGCCGCGCTTCCGTCGGCCGAGTCGATCACCACCGCCGTCAAGGAGACCCTGAGCGCTGTCGGCAAGCGAGTCGGGTGAAGGGGAACCACACGATGTCTGAGATCTACATGCCGCGCCTCTCCGACACCATGGAGGAAGGCGTAATCAGCTCCTGGGTCAAGAACGTCGGCGACAAGGTCGCATCGGGCGACGTCCTGGTCGAGATCGAGACCGACAAGGCCGTCATGGAGTATGAGGCCTACGAGGACGGCTACCTGGTCGGCCAGTCGGTGTCCGAGGGCGATACCGTCCCGATCGGCGCGGTCATCGGCCACATCGGCGAGACCCCCGACTCCAAGCCCGCCGAGCCCGCCTCCGGCGGTTCGGCGGCACCCGCTGCCGCCGAACCCGCCGAGACCGCGCCGCAGCAGCCCGCCGCCGAACCGCAGGCCCCGGCCGAACCCGCCGGCGGCGGCCCCGACGGCGGTGCGGGCACGCGCCCGCGCAGTTCCCCGCTGGCGCGCAGGCTCGCCCGCGAGTACGGGTTGGACATCGAGTCCATCAGCGGCTCCGGCCCCAAGGGCCGCATCGTGCGCGCCGACATCGAGGCCGCGGCCCAGCAGCGCTCGGTCGAGCCCGCAGCCGCCCCTGCGGCGGCACAGGCGCCCGCGGCGGCCGGTGCGCCCGGTCAGCAGCCGTTCGACGACGGCCGCGACTCCACCGAGCTGAGCGTGAGCAACGTGCGCAAGGTGATCGCGCGCCGCCTCACGCAGAGCAAGCAGGAAGCGCCGCACTTCTACCTGCGCCGCACGATCGACGCCGAAGGGCTCAAGGAGTTCCGGACGCAGATCAACGCACAGCTGGAGGGCACCGGCAACAAGGTCAGCTACAACGACCTGATCGTCAAGGCCTGCGCCACCACGCTGCACGCACACCCCGAGGTGAACACGTCGTGGGTGAACGAAAAGCTGCTGCAGCACGGCCGCGTCAACGTCGGCGTCGCGGTGGCGGTCGACGCCGGGCTCATCGTGCCGGTGCTGCACGACGCCGACAAGCTCCCGCTGTCGGAGATCGCCGAGCGCAGCCGCAAGCTCGCCGGGCGGGCGCGCGAGGGCAAGCTGAAGCCGCAGGAGATGAGCGGCGGCACCTTCAGCGTCAGCAACCTCGGAATGTACGGGATGGACAGCTTCTCGGCGGTCATCAACCCGCCCGAGGCCGCGATCCTGGCCGTGGGGGCGATGAAGCAGCAGGCGGTCGTCCGCGACGGCGAGGTCGTGGCGCGCAACACCATCTCGCTGGAACTGTCGGTTGACCACCGCGCCGTCGACGGCGCGGTCGGCGCGGCCTTCCTGAAGGACCTCGCCGAAGTGCTGGAGAACCCGATGCGGATCGTCATCTAGCCGGTCGGCCTGTTCGGTTGCCGCGCCCGTCCCCGCTGCTGCGGGGGCGGGCGCCGTTGTGTGCGGACGTTGGGGGCGTGCGCAGGACCGGCACGCAGCCTGCGCGGGAACGGTCAGCACGCAGCGAATCCGGCACCGCGAGCACGGTTCCACGTGAAACCTTGCAGGTGGGTGCCGGTGCAGGCCGGATGCGGCGCGGCCAAACCGGGCCGGGCGCACGGCGCGGGCCTGCCGGCGGATGGACCCGGAGGTGGCGGTGACGTCGGCGGATGCGCCAGGCTGGTGCTTCCCGCACACAGTCGGCGGCCGGCGGCCGGGCAGGCCCGGACCGCCAGGCGGCCGGCTGCGCGGCGGCATCGGGCGGCGGCGCCTCCCTCGGTTCGGCGCCCGGTGCCGGGGTGGCCGTGCCCGGCCACCCCGCGGTGTGCCGTCCACCGGGCGGCCGCCCAAGCCAGCCATCCCCCGGCGTCGACCAGGAGACTCCCGCATGACGACCTCCCCGCAGCCAGAGTCCGCATCCGCCCCGGTCATGACCGCGGCGGCCATCGCCCCCGGACCGGAGTGGACCCTCACCTTCGTCCTGCAGAACCGGGGCGTCTACGCGGGCCACTGGCTGCTTCCGGGCGGGCGGATCCAGCCCGGTGAAAGCCCGGAGCAGGCGGCGCGCCGCGAGGCGGCCGAAGAGACCGGGGTGAGTGCGGGTCCGATGGCACCGACCGGGATCTACGACATCCGCGGCCGCAGCGAGGACGGCGAGGACTACTGGTTCCGCATGCACGTCTACCGGGCGCTGCGGGCGTGCACGGTGCCCGAAGGGTTCGCGCCCGACCCGGCAGAGGTGGCGGGGATCTCCCAGGTGCACGCGCGCGACATCCTGCCGCACCCCACCGACATGGTCGTGCTCAACGACGCCGGCCTGTCCGACTACGACCCTGCGCTGGTGCGCCGGCTGCTGGCCGCCGACAGCGTGGAGATGGCGCCGGTGGACGCCGCCCTCTCCCCGTGAAGGTTCTGGGTGGGTGCCCGGGCGGCCGGTGCCGGCGGGGGTCCGGGCCCGCGAAGCCCGCCAACTGAACGATTCGCGCACATCAGGGCCGTCCCGGCTGCTTTACTGGAGGTCATGGGCGAGCGTTGGCAGGATCGGTTCAGCGCGGGCAGGGTCAGTCTCCCTTCGTGGGCGCGGCAGGCCCCGGACCGCTCGCTGTTTCGCAGCAACATCAGCGGCACCTGGGAACTCCACTCCTGGGACCGGACCACCGGCGAACAGCGGCAACTGACCAAGCGCAGCCACGGCACCGAACACGGTGTCCTCGACCCCAGCGGCCAATGGGTGTGGTGGTTCGACGACACCGACGGCGACGAGTTCGGCGTGTGGCGGCGCCGGCCCTTTGCCGGCGGGCCCGACGACACCCCGCTGCCCGGCCTCTCCCCCTCCTACATCGGCGGCCTGGCGCTGGGTAGCGACGGCTTCGCCGTGGTGGGGCGCTCCACCGACCACGGCTTCAGCGCGCACGCCGCGACCGCCGGCGGGACCGCCCGCACGGTCTACGCCCACCGGTCCGAAGGCTGGGTGGCCGATCTCTCCGACGACGGTTCGCTGCTGGCGCTGGCCCACAGCGAGCACGGCGACAGCCGGCACATGGCGGTGCGGGTGCTGCGGCCGGCCCCCGGCCCTGTTCCCGGCGCCGGATCCGCGGCGGCAGCAGCGGCGGCAGGCGCCGAGCCGGCGGAGCCGGCCGGGTCCGCGCCCGCTGCGGCGGCCGATGCGGCCGAGACCGTCGCCGACCTGTGGGACGGCCCCGGCCTCGACCTCGCGCCGGTGGCCTTCGAACCCGGCGGCCGCAGGCTGCTGGTGCTGCACGAGCGCCGGGGCCGCCGCGCGCCCCTGCTCTGGGACCCCGTCTCAGGCGCCCAGCAGGAGATCCGCACCGGCCTCGACGGCGAACTGTCGGCCGACTGGACACCCGATGCCGCCGCCCTGCTGATCACGCAGGAGACCCGGGGCCGCGTCCTGCTGCACCGCTACGACCTCGCATCGGGCGCGCTCACGCCGATCGGTACCGGCCCCGGCGTGGTCTCGGCCGCCACCGCCCGGCCCGACGGCACCGTCGAATACTCCTGGTCCAGTTCGCAGCACCCGCCCACCGTGCGCGACACCACCGGCGCCGTCGTGCTCGAAACCGCCGGCCCCAAGGCGCCGCCTTCGGTGCCCGTTCAGGACGCCCTCATCCCGGGCCCCGGCGGCAGCGTGCACGCGCTCGTCTCGGTCCCGCCCGAGGGCCGGCGGCCCTACCCGGCGGTCTTCGTCGTGCACGGCGGCCCCCAAGACCAGGACTACGACTCCTTCCTGCCCGATGTCGCCGCCTGGGTCGACCACGGCTTCGCGGTGGTGCGCGTCAACTACCGGGGCTCGACCGGCTACGGCGCGGCCTGGCGCGACGCACTTGAAGGGCGGGTGGGCACCACCGAACTGGAGGACATCACGGCAGTGCGCGACTGGGCGGTCGAGACCGGGCTGGCCGACCCCGGCCGGCTGCTCATCGAAGGCGGCTCGTGGGGCGGCTACCTGGCCCTGCTGGCGCTGGGCCGGCGCCCCGCCGACTGGAGCGGCGGCATCGCGGCCGTGCCCATCGCCGACTACGAGGCCGCCTACGCCGACGAAATGGAGGCGCTGCGCGCCTTCGACCGGTCGATGTTCGGCGGTTCGCCCGCCGAGGTCCCCGAGCTCTACCGCGCCTCCTCGCCCATCACCTACGCGGCCGACGTGCAGGCACCGGTGCTGGTCCTGGCCGGCGAGAACGACCCGCGGTGCCCGATCCGCCAGGTCGAGAACTACCTTGCCCGGCTCGCCGAGCTCGGCAAACCGCACGAGGTCTACCGCTTCGACTCCGGGCACGGCTCGTTCGTGGTCGACGAGCGGATCCGCCAGATGGCCGCCGAACTCGACTTCGCGTTGAGAGTCACCGGTCGGCGGGAAGGCGCACCTCCGGGAGTGTCGTAACCATGGGTGGGCAACCGCGCTACCTGTGGGTGGCCGACCTGCTGCGCCGCCCCATCCTCAACGGCGACCTCGAACCCGGCTCGCGGCTGCCGTCGCGCTCCCGGCTGTCCCGCACCTACGGGGTCAGCGAACAGGTCTCCCGGCACGCGCTGCGGCTACTGGTCAGCGAAGGGCTCGTCGAGGCCCGGCCAGGGTCGGGCTACTACGTGCGCACCGTGCCGGAGATCCACCGGTTCTCCCGCACCGACCGCTCCTCGGGTTCGGGGGTCGACCCGCTGCAGCGCGAAGACCTCGGCGCCCGGTCCGAGACCGTGTGCGGGCTGATCGCGCGGCGGCTGGGTGTCCGCGACGGCGCGCGCGTGTTCCGCACCCGCTGCCTGGGGATGGCCGACGACGCGCCGGTGGCGCTGCACACCGCCTGGGAGCCGGCGTCGCTCACCCAGGGCACGCTGCGTACGCCCGCCGACGCCGAGCCCGGCACCAGCGTGCTGCAGCGCCTCGGCGCCGCGGGCGTGGTCATCGACCGGGTCGTCGAGGAGGTGTGCGTGCGCCCGCTGCGCGAACCCGAGTCCAACCTGCTGCACCTGGCCCCCGGACTGCCCGTGCTAGTCGTCGAACGCACGCACTACCAGGGGCCGCGCCCGGTCGAGACCTCCGACCTGGTCGGGTCGATCGACCACTGCCGGCTGCTCTACCGGCTCAGCCTGGCGCGGCCGCCCAAGAAGGGGCGCTAACGCCGCTCGCCAGAGCCCCCGACACACCGGTGGCCGACCACTGCGCGGTTCGCGCTGCGGCCGGCCACCGGGTTGGTCAACGCACGGACCGCCCGGATCAGGCGCCGGTGAACTCTCCGGCCACGACCTCGGCGATCTGGGCGGTGTTCAGCGCGGCGCCCTTGCGCAGGTTGTCGCCGCACATGAACAGCTCCAGCGACTTCGGGTCGTCCAGCGAACGGCGGATCCGGCCCACCCAGGTGGGGTCGGTGCCCACCACGTCGGCGGGAGTCGGGTACTCGCCGCGGGCGGGGTCGTCCTGAACCACGATGCCCGGCGAGGAGGCGAGCACGTCGCGGGCACCGTCGGCGGTGACCTCACCGTCGAACGTGGCGTGCACCACCAGCGAGTGGGTGGTGACGACCGGCACCCGCACACACGTAGCCGAAACCGGGAGGTCGGGCGCGCCCAGGATCTTGCGGGACTCGTTGCGGACCTTCACCTCCTCGGAGGCGTAACCGTCCTCCTTCAGCGAGCCGGCCCACGGCACCACGTTCATCGCCAGCGGGGCCGGGAACGGGCCCAGCTCGCCCACCGCGGCCCGCACATCGCCGGCGCGGCTGCCCAGGGTGCGGTCGGTGGCCGCCTTCTCGATCTGGTCGTGCAGGGTGTCGATGCCCTCCTGGCCGGCGCCCGAAGCCGCCTGGTAGGAGGACACCACCATGCCGGCCAGCCCATAAGCCCGGTTCAGCGCGCCCATCGCCACGATCAGCGACAGGGTGGTGCAGTTGGGGTTGCTGATGATGCCGCGGGGGCGGTTGCGGGCCTGATCGGCGTTGACCTCCGGCACCACCAGCGGGACCTCGGGGTCCATGCGGAACGCGCCGGAGTTGTCGACCGCCACCGCGCCCCGTTCGGCGGCGACCGGCGCCCACTGCTTCGAGACCTCGTCGGGGACGTCGAACATGGCCACGTCGACCCCGTCGAAGACCTCGGGCGCCAGGGCCTGGACCTCGACCTCCTCACCGCGGACGGTGAGCCGCTTGCCCGCCGAACGCGGCGAGGCGACCAGGCGGATCTCGCCCCAGACGTTCTCGCGGGTCGAGAGGATGTCGAGCATCACGGTGCCGACGGCCCCGGTGGCACCGACGACGGCAAGAGTGGGGAGCTGGCTCATCGTCCGGTACCTCCGTAAACAACGGCTTCGACCTGGGCTGCGTCGAGTTCGAACTCGGAGTGCGCCGCCGCCACGGCCGTGTCGACCTGGTCCTGCTCGACGACCACGGAAATGCGGATCTCCGAGGTCGAGATCATCTCGATGTTGGTGCCCGACTTGGCCAGGGCGTCGAAGAAGCGCGCGGTGACGCCCGGGTAGGAGCGCATCCCCGCGCCGATCAGCGAGACCTTGCCGATCTGGTCGTCGTAGCGCAGCGACTCGAAACCGACCTTGTCCTGCACCTTCTTCAGAGCGGCCAGCGTGGTCTGGCCGGCGTCCATCGGCACGGTGAAGGAGATATCGGTGCGCGCGGTGGAGGCCGCCGACACGTTCTGCACGATCATGTCGATGTTGATCTCGGCGTCGGAGAGCACCGAGAAGATGGTCGCCGCCTCGCCGATCCGGTCGGGGACGCCCACGACCGTGATCTTGGCCTCGCTCCGGTCGTGTGCGACACCGGAGATGATCGGTTGTTCCATACCTTCGGATTCCTCAACTTCTGTGACGACCCAGGTACCGGGCTTCTGACTGAACGACGAGCGGACATGCAGCGGTATTCCGAACCGCCGGGCGTACTCCACGCAGCGCAAGTGCAGGATCTTGGTGCCGCAGGCGGCCATCTCCAGCATCTCCTCGTAGGAGATCTTGGGGATGCGCTGCGCGGTGGGCACGATCCGCGGGTCGGCGGTGAAAACGCCGTCGACGTCGCTGTAGATCTCGCAGGCGTCGGCGTTCAGCGCCGCGGCGAGGGCGACGGCCGTGGTGTCGGAGCCGCCGCGGCCCAGGGTGGTGATGTCCTTGCTGTCCTGCGAAACGCCCTGGAAGCCCGCGACGATGCAGATGGAGCCCTCGTCCAGCGCCTCCTGGATACGTCCGGGAGTGACATCGATGATCTTGGCGTTGCCGTGCAGAGCCGTGGTGATGACTCCGGCCTGCGAACCGGTGAACGAACGGGCCTCGTAGCCGAGGTTGCCGATCGCCATGGCGACCAGCGCCATGGACATGCGCTCGCCGGAGGTCATCAGCATGTCCAGCTCGCGGCCGGGAGGCAGCGGCGAGACCTGCTCGGCGAGGTCGAGTAGCTCGTCAGTGGTGTCGCCCATGGCCGAGACCACGACGACGACGTCGTAACCCGCCTTTTTCTGAGCGACGATCCGCTGTGCCACTCGCTTGATGGCTTCCGCGTCGGACACGGAAGACCCACCGTACTTTTGCACGATCAGAGCCACGGTCGTTGCTCCTGAGGGTTCGGGATCACGGTAATCAACTGAGAAGTGTAGTCAGCGAAATGTCGGAGACGCCGTCTCACCTGCGGGGGAGTCGGCGCTGGCAGGCCGCGGGCCGCAGAGCACCGGCGCGGGGACGTACCCGGTGGGCGGGCGAATACTCGTGTTTCCGGCAAGTTGCGCCGCCAGCTCGGCAAACGCCGCACCGCCGACCGGCCGTACCGGCCGGGCGCCCCGCTGCGGAATGTGAGCTAGAACTCCAAACTCCGCCGGCCTTCGAAGGCCCGGCCCAGAGTCACCTCGTCGGCGTACTCAAGGTCGCCGCCGACGGGCAGGCCGCTGGCCAGCCGGGTGACTTTCAGCCCCATGGGTTTGACCAACCGCGCCAGGTAGGTCGCGGTGGCCTCCCCTTCCAGGTTGGGGTCGGTGGCCAGGATCAGCTCGGTGATCTGGCCATCGGATAGGCGGGACATCAGCTCCTTGATGCGGAGGTCGTCGGGACCGACGCCTTCGATGGGGCTGATCGCGCCGCCCAGGACGTGGTAGCGGCCGCGGAACTCGCGGGTGCGCTCAATGGCCACGACGTCCTTGGGTTCCTCGACGACGCAGATGACGGCGGAGTCGCGCCGGGCATCGCGGCAGATGCGGCACTCGGACTCCTCGGAGACATTGCCGCACACGCCGCAGAACTGCACCCGGTCCTTGACCTCGACCAGCGCGCCGGCGAGGCGCTTGACATCGGCGGTCTCGGCGGCGAGCAGGTGGAAGGCGATGCGCTGCGCGCTTTTCGGACCGACGCCGGGCAGCCGCCCGAGCTCGTCGATCAGATTCTGAACCGCGCCTTCGTACATTTGCCACCCACGTGTCTCATCAGTACCCCTCCCACCGTAGCCCAGGCCGCGGTGCGCTGCCTCCACTGCATGGGGCGGCGGTGCGGCCGCCGGGGCCGACCGGCCCGGCAGGACCGCGGAGCTGCGGCATCCCCGCCTGCCGGCCGCGGTGGCGGGAAGGCGTCCGGTTCCGCCCGCGAGCGGCCCGCGGGCGGAACCGGATCAGAATCCCGGGAGCCCCGGCATGCCGCCGCCACCGGGAAGACCGCCGCCGGGCATGCCGCCGCCACCCATGCCTTCGGCGAGCGGGCCCATTTTCTCCTGCTGCAACTCCTCGACCGAGGACTCGGCGTCGCGGATGGCCGCCAGCACCATGTCCGCAACCGTCTGCGCGGTCTCGGCGGTGTCTTCGGTGTCGATGGCCTGGGGATCGATGCTGATCTCCTCGACCAGACCGCGGCCGTTCACCGTGACCTTGACCAGGCCCCCGCCAGAGGTGCCCTCGACCTTGGCCTCGTCGAGCTGCTGCTGGGCCTCCATCAGCTGCTGCTGCATCTGCTGGGCCTGCTGGAGGAGGGCCTCCATGTCCATTCCGCCGCCAGGGTTCACTGCATCTCTCCTTGCCTGCGCTGTCCGTGCTTGCGAGCGTATCCGCTTCGCGCGCTTCGGTTCGCGCGCCTTCCGGCACGGCCGGCGATGCGCCGGGACGGGTAATCGGCGGCACGCGGGCCCGCGCCCGCGAACCACCGCATGCGGCGGGCGCGTGCGGCCCGCGCAGCCGGGCTCATTCGGCGGAGTGGTCGATCTCGCTGATCATCTTGCCGCCGAGCTCGGACTCGACCAGCGCGAACCCGGAAGCCCCCTTGGCGCCGCCTGCGGATGCCTGCCCGTTGGTGCCCGGCTGCGCGCCCGGCGCGGCGGAGTGCGCCGTACCGCCGGAGCCGCCGGGCCCCGCGGGGTCGGGAGCCGGTGCCGGCTGCGCGGCGGCGGGTGGGGGCCCGCCCCCGGGCTCCGGCTCGGGAGGCGGGGCGTGGGCCGCGTCCTCGTAGGGATCGGGTGGCGGCTCCTGCTGGTGCGCCATTGCAGGCGGGCCGGGCGCGGGCGGCGGATCGGCGGCCGTTGCGCGCTGCTGGGCACCGGGGCCGGAGGCGGCCGATGCCTCGGCGCCGCCCGCTGCGGGCGCCGGTGCGCCCGGAGCCTGCGCAGGCTGCCGGTCCGCAGGCGCATCCCAGCCGGCGGGTTCGCCTGCCGGCGGCGCTGCCGGCGGGCGGGGCGGCGCGGGAGGCGCCGCCGCGGCCGGCCCCGAGCCGTTGGCGGGCACGGCCGCCACCCGGACCTCCATACCCAGAACCTGGCGGATGGCCTGGGCCACGACCTGGTCGCTGCCGCTGTTGGAGAAGCCCTTGGCGTCGTTGGCGCGGGTGAAACCCAGTTGGACGAGGTTGCCTTCGAGCCCTACCGGGCGGACATCGCTCCCGCTGAGCACACCCCAGGTGAACCGGCGGATGCCCTTGACGGCCTCGATGACCTGTCCCCACGCCGCCTGGAGGCTGCCGAGGTCGGCGCCACCGCCCGCGGCGGGTGCGCGCTGCGCCGCAGCAGGCGCAGGCGCGGGTGCGGCGGCCCCACCGCCGGGGTCGCCCCAGTCGTCGGGGGCCGGGGGCCGGGCATCCTGCCGCGCACCGGAATCGGCGGCCGGCGCCGCGGGAGCCGCCGGGGCGGGTTG